>NZ_JBMDKG010000099.1:0-4562 GCF_057809595.1 Variovorax sp. FG153 | reverse complement strand
GCGAAGCAAAAGAAAGTGACTCGCCCGCCGGGGCGAGACCCGGCCAACAGCCTCAGCAAAGCCAAACACATTCAGCATAGAGCCAGCATCTCCAGACAAGCCCTCCGATGCGCCTCCCCTTGCGAAGGCTTCAACACGCGCCCGCCAATACGGACCCCATAGTCCACCCCCAACCGATCCGCCATCAAAACCCAGGCACACAACCGAGAAACCCGCCCTTCAACATCACCCAACCCAGTAGCCTGCGCATCCAGCCAAAGCTCCTCGCGTTGCGTCTGCTGAGCATCCCGACTGACGAACTCCTCGGACCCCGCAGCCAACGCCTGCGCCGCCTTCTTCCAGACCACCAGCTTCAACGGATCCCCCCGCCGATAGGCCCGCACCCCGTCGTACTCCCCAGCCCCCAGGGACCGCACCAGGGAAGAAACAGCCGCGGAACCCGACAACGGTTCCCCCGCGGGCAAGGGCGGTGGATGCGCTTCAGGCGCCGGATACACCAGCATCTGCGACGCAGGCCGCCACACCGTCCACACCCGAAAAGTGCCCAGCGGAAACCGCGTCTCCGCCGTCAACGCAGGCACCGGATGCAACCCCCTTCGCTCCGGCAGAAAAGCGATCTCCACCGTCGAACTGCCCTGCGCCGGCACATCGGTCCACGCCCATTGCCCGCTGCCGCGCACCGCCATCCCGATCCCGTAGCGCACCCCGCGCCGCGCGTTGTGCAGCACCACCCGGAACACCGCCGCGCTCCCCGCGTAATGCGCATCGGGCGGCATCAGGTGCATCGCCAGCCCGCGCAAGGTGCCGTGGCACACGTGCATGCCCACCGCCACGCTGCCCGCGAGCAGGAAGGTCAGCAGGTAGCCGAGGTTGAGCTGGTAATTGATCGACGCCACCAGCAGCACCAGCAGCGTGAGCGCCAGGGTCCAGCCGGCGCGCGTGGGCACGATGTAGACGTTGCGCTGCGTGAGCTCGAGCGTGTCCGACGGCGGCCGGCGCGAGAGGAACCAGCCGTCGATGCGCGAGCGGATGGCGCCGAGGGCGTTCACGGCAGCGGCACCGCCGCGATCATCGCCCGCACCTGCTCGACCGCGCCGCGGCCGGCATCGCCGACCGGCGTGAGGCGGTGCGCCACGGTCTGCGGCAGCACGGCCTGCACGTCGTCGGGCGCGACGTAGTGGCGGTTGGCGAGCAGGGCCTGGGCCTTGGCGGCGCGCAGCACGGCGATGCCGGCGCGCGGCGACAGGCCCTGCAGGAACCAGCGGCCCGAGCGGGTGGCGGCGATCAGGTCCTGCACGTAGTTCAAGAGCGGCTCGGCCGCGTGCACCTGCTGCACGCGCTGCTGCAGCGCGGTAAGCTCGCCGGGCGTGAGCAGCGCGGGCAGGGTGGCCAGCATCTCGCGGCGGTCGATGCCGGCCAGCAGCTGGCGCTCGGCCGCGCGGTCGGGGTAGCCGAGCGAGATGCGCATCAGGAAGCGGTCGAGCTGCGACTCGGGCAGCGCGAAGGTGCCGAGCTGGTCCTGCGGGTTCTGCGTGGCGATCACGAAGAAGGGGGTGGGCAGGGGGCGGGTCTCGCCCTCGATCGTCACCTGCTTCTCCTCCATCGCCTCGAGCAGCGCGCTCTGGGTCTTGGGGCTGGCGCGGTTGATCTCGTCGGCCAAAAGCACCTGCGAGAAGATCGGGCCCGGATGGAACACGAAGGCCTGCTGGCCGCGGTCGTAGATCGCCACGCCCGAGAGGTCGCCCGGCATCAGGTCGGCCGTGAACTGCACGCGCGAGAACTGCAGCCCGAAGGTGTGCGAGAGCGCATGGGCCAGGGTGGTCTTGCCGACCCCGGGCACGTCCTCGATCAGCAGGTGGCCGCCGGCCAGCAGGCAGGCCACGCAGTCGCGCACCTGGGCCTCCTTGCCCACGATCACCGTGTTAAGCTGGCTCAGCAAAGTGGCAAGCTTCGCGGCAACGTCCATATTTGTATCCATATGCAAACGATACCGTAAGACCCGGCAGCCCCGCGCCGCGTGAGGTCTAGACGCGACACCGAGACATGGGCAAGACCGGTTACTTCACTCATCGCGACTGCTGGAAGCACGACATGGGCCGGGGTCATCCCGAATGCCCCGAGCGCCTGGATGCCATCGAGGACCGGCTGCTGGCCACCGGCGTCGGCGACGCGCTCGAGCGGCGCGACGTCCCGCTGGCCACGCTGCCGCAGATCACCCGGGCGCACAGCACCGAACACGTCGAATACCTCGAGGCGCTGCACCAGCGGCTGGTGGCCGACGAGCCGGTTGGCGGCCCCGACCATGCGCACATCGACCCCGACACCGCGCTCAACCGCTTCACGCTGCTGGCGGCCCGGCGCGCCGCCGGGGCGGCCATCGCCGCCACCGACGCGGTGATCGCCGGCGAGGTCGAGAACGCCTTCTGCGCCGTGCGGCCGCCCGGCCACCATGCCTGCCGCGAGCAGGCGATGGGCTTCTGCTTCCTCAACAACGTCGCGATCGCGGCGCGCCATGCGCTCGAGGTGCACGGCTTCGACCGCGTGGCCGTGGTCGACTTCGACGTGCACCACGGCAACGGCACCGAGAACATCCTGTCGGACGATCCGCGCGTGCTGATGGTCGGCTTCTTCCAGCACCCCTTCTATCCCTACAGCGGCACCGAGCATCCGGCCTCGAACATGCTCAACCTGCCGATCCCGGCCTACACCAAGGGCATGGACGTGCGCGAGATGATCGAGGCGATCTGGATGCCCCGGCTCGAGGCGTTCCGGCCGCAGATGGTGTTCGTGAGCGCGGGTTTCGATGCGCACCGGGAAGACGATCTCGGGCAGCTCGGTCTCAACGAGAACGACTTCGCCTGGATCACCGACCGCATCCGCGACGTGGCGCGCCGCCATGCGCGCGGACGCATCGTCTCGATGCTCGAGGGCGGCTACAACCTCGACGCGCTCGCGCGCAGCGTGGAAGCGCACATCCGCGTGCTGGCCGAGCTCTGATTCGAAGGGCGCGGGCGCTCCCCGGTGGTGCGCCTGGCGCGCCGTGTGTGGGCCCGGCCCCTTTTGCTGCAAGAGATGAACTTCAACGACTTCACCCAACGACTCGCGCAGGTCGATGCGCGCGGCATCGCCATCGAGCTGGCCGCGCTCGCCGCCTGCATCGCCCTGGCCTGGGGCATCTGCCGCTGGTTCGGGCGCGACCAGCCCAAGGACTCGATCTGGTTCGGCGAGCGCACCTTCGACGGCGTGCTGTTCCCGCTGATGGCGCTGGTGTTCGCCGAGCTCGCGCGGCGGCTGGTGTCCGAGTACCAGACCATCCTGGTGCTGCGCATCGGCGTCTCGGTGTTCCTGTCGCTCGCCGTGATCCGGCTGTTCGCGCGCGTGCTGCGCGCCGTGTTCCCGGCCTCCAACCTCGTGCGGCTGCTCGAGCGCACCATCTCGTGGCTGGCCTGGGTCGCGGCCGTGCTCTGGATCATCGGCCTGCTGCCGCCGGTGCTGGCCGAGCTCGACGACATCACGCTGGCCTTCGGCAAGACCCGGGTGAGCCTGCAGACCATCATCCAGGGCGCGCTGTCGGCGGGCCTGGTGCTGGTGATCGCGCTGTGGATCGCCTCGACGATCGAGAAGCGCATCCTGCGCGAGGCCGTCACCGACCTGTCGATGCGCAAGGTGGCCTCGAACGCGGTGCGCGCGCTGCTGCTGCTGGTGGGCCTGCTGTTCGCGCTGTCGGCGGTGGGCGTGGACCTCACGGCGCTGTCGGTGCTCGGCGGCGCGCTCGGCGTCGGCCTGGGCTTCGGCCTGCAGAAGCTGGCGGCCAACTACGTGAGCGGCTTCGTGATCCTGCTCGAGCGCTCGATCCGCATCGGCGACAACGTCAAGGTCGACACCTTCGAGGGTCGCATCACCGACATCAAGACCCGCTACACGCTGATCCGCGCCGGCAACGGCCGCGAGGCGATCGTGCCGAACGAGTCGCTGATCACCTCGCGCGTGGAGAACCTCTCGATCGCGGACCGCAAGTTCAACATCACGACCAGCATCGTGGTCGGCTACGAGAGCGACGTGGCGCAGGTTCAGGCCATCCTCTGCGATGCCGCCAAGGCCCAGCCGCGCGTGATGACCGACCCGGCGCCGGTGGCCTTCCTGATGAACTTCGCGCCCGACGGGCTGGAGTTCACGCTGAACTTCTGGGTCGCCGATCCCGACAAGGGCAAGGACAACCTGCGCTCGGCGATCAACGTCGCGATCCTCGACGGCCTGCGCGCCGCGAAGATCGACATTCCCTATCCGCAGCGCGTTCTGCGCGTCGAATCGCTGCCGCCCGGGATTCCTCCGCCGGCGGACGCTGTTCTATAATCGAGGAAAAGCACGACCGTTCTTTTTTCGCCCCGCGGCGTGAATCGGAATCAGATCAGAGACGGCAAAGGTCGCGTCCTAGAATGACCGGTTGCTCTCGAAGCCCCCTTTTTGCAATCCCAATGGAGTCAAGTCAATGAAGGTTCTTGTGCCTGTCAAACGGGTCGTCGACTACAACGTGAAGGTGCGCGTCAAGAGCGACGGCACGG
>NZ_JBMDKG010000098.1:0-5156 GCF_057809595.1 Variovorax sp. FG153 | reverse complement strand
CTGACCGCGGTGAAACCCTTGAATTCCTTGGTGAGCTGGCGTGTTTCGAGAATGATGTCCGTGCGATACGACATGGAGAGGAGAGTGGGAGCAAAGGAAAAAGCCGCGCGGCAGCGCGCCGCGCGAAACGCGGCGGCGGCACGGCTTTGGCGCTGATCAGCTCTTCGGCATCAGGTGGCAGGCGCCGGGCTTCGTCGGCGCATAGGCCTGCTCGCCCGGGATCTTCGAGACCACCTTGTAGTAGTCCCACGGCTGCTTCGATTCGCTGCGCTTCTTGACCTGCATCAGGTACATGTCGTGCACCATCGCGCCATCCGCGCGGATGTAGCCCTGCGCGAACATGTCGTCGATCTTGAGCGACTTGAGCGCGGCCATCACCTTGTCGGCGTCGGTGCTCTGCGCCGCTTCCACCGCCTTCAGGTAGCTCAGCGTGGCCGAGTAGTCGCCGGCCTGGAAGGTGGTGGGCATCTTCTTGTGCTTCTCGTAGAAGCGGGTCGCGAAGGCGCGCGACTTGTCGTTGAGGTCCCAGTACCAGCCATCGGTCAGGTACATGCCGCTGGTGGTGTCGAGGCCCAGGCTGTGCACGTCGGTGATGAACACCATGAGGCCCGCGAGGCGCATCTTGCTGCTGATGCCGAACTCCTTGGCCGTCTTGATCGAGGTGATGAGGTCGCTGCCGCCGTTGGCGAGGCCGACCACTTGCGCGCCCGATGCCTGCGCCTGCGTCAGGTAGGACGAGAAGTCGCTCGCGTTCAGCGGATGGCGCACGCTGCCCTTCACGGTGCCGCCGCTGGCCTGCACCACGTCGATGCTGGCCTTCTCGAGCGAGTAGCCGAAGGCATAGTCCGCGGTCACGAAATACCAGCTCTTGCCGCCCTGCTCCACCATGGCCGTCGCCGTGCCGCGCGCCTGGGCCGAGGTGCTGTAGGTGTAGCGCACGAGGTAGGGCTGGCAGGCCTCTTCCGTCAGGCTGTCGGCGCCCGCGCCGGCGGAGATGAAGACCTTCTTCTTTTCCTTCGAGATGTTGCTGATCGCCAGCGACGCCGAGGAGTTGGACCCCGCGATGACCAGCTCGACCTTGTCCTGGTCCCACCACTGGCGCGCCTTGTTGGCCGCGATGTCGGCCTTGTTCTGGTGATCGGCGGACAGCACCTCGATCGGCCGGCCCAGCACCTTGCCGCCGAAATCCGCGACGGCCATGCGGACCGCGTCGAGGCCACCGGCGCCGTCGAAGTCGGAGTACGGTCCCGACATGTCGGTGACGAAGCCGATCTTGAAGCGATCGGGCGCGGCTTGCGCGCTGGCGTTCTGGATCCAGGGCAGTCCCGCGAGGACCGCCAGGGCGATGGCATGCATTCTCATTGTTTGTCTCCTGGGCAACCGATGCTTCGGCTGCGCTTTCTTGTTGATCGGGAGGCAAGAGATCGAGCCTCTTGCCGGACTCGTTTCGCTCGAAAACCTTGACCCTCGTCAGGCGGCCTTCCAGCCCGCGGGCACCCGTGCGCGCTCGATCCTCGCGAGGTCGCAGACCGCATCGGCGATGCCCGAGAAATCGATCTTTCCGTACTCGCTGGCGCGCGCCAGGCTGAACGATTCGAAGACCGCGGCGGCCACGGGCATCGGCACCCTGGCCGCGTGGGCCGCGCCCATCACCAGCGCCATGTCCTTGTGCGCGAGGTCGATCGTGAAGCCCGGCGTGGTGTCGCCCACCAGCACCTTGTTCGGGAAGTTCAGGCGCAACTGCCCGTTGGTCGCCGAGGTGCCGTAGAGCACCTGCAGGGTGCGCGTGATGTCGAGCCCGAAACGCTGCGACAGCGCGAGCGCCTCGGCATTGACCTGGCACAGCGTGACCGCGACGTAGTTGTTGACCAGCTTGGTCCGGCCACCGGTGCCGACGTCGCCGCAGTGGTAGACGGTCGAGCCCATGACATCGAGCAGCGGCCGCACGCGGGCGAAATCTTCATCGGTCGCGCCGACCATGAACAGCGATTCGCCGCGGTCCGCGTGTTCGGCCAGGCGGCCCACGGGCGCGTCGACCACGGACTGCCCGGCCGTGCGAGCCGCCGCGGCCAGCCGGTCGGTGGCCAGCGGATCGATGGTGCTCATGTCGAGCAGGATGTTGCCCTTGCGCGCGTTGGCGAAGATACCCTCCGCGCCCAGGGCCACCTGCTCCACTTCGGTCGAGCTCGGCAGCATCGTCGCGACGATCGAACACTCGCGCGCGATCTGCGCGATGCTCTGCGCGCTCGCCGCGCCGGCATCGACCAGCTCGTTGACCGCCGCGGCGTTCAGGTCGTGGACCACCAGCGGGTAGCCCTGTTTTCGAAGGTTCAGGGCCATGGACTTGCCCATGCGCCCGAGCCCGATGAAGCCGATTTTTTCCATTCGATGTCTCCGGTGGTTCCTGGTATCAATGCCCGATGTAGGCGGTCTTGGTCAGCGTGTAGAAATCGGCGGCGTAGCTCCCCTGCTCGCGCGGGCCAAAGCTCGAGCCCTTGGTGCCGCCGAAGGGCACGTGGTAGTCGAGGCCCGCGGTCGGCAGGTTGACCATGGCCAGTCCGCTCTTCACGTTCAGGCGGAAGTGGGTCGCGTGCTTGTGGGACTGGGTGCAGATCCCGGCCGACAGGCCGTATTCGGTGTCGTTGGCCAGCGCGAGCGCTTCCTCGTAGCCACGCGCGCGGATCACCGTGGCGAACGGGCCGAACACCTCCTCGCGGTTGATGCGCATGTCGTTGCGGGTGTCGACGAACAGCGTGGGCGCCATGAAGAATCCGGGCGTCGAACGCTCGAGCACGTTGCCGCCTTCGATGAGCCGGGCGCCCTCGTCCTTGCCGACCGCGATGTAGCGCTGGACCATGTCGAGCTGGCGCTGGTTGATCACCGGGCCGATGTCGGTACCCGCCGCCAGGGCGTGGCCCACCTGCACCTCGCGCATGCGTGCACGCAGGGCCTCGACGAAGCGGTCGTGGATGCCGTCGGTCACGATCAGCCGGCTGGACGCGGTGCAGCGCTGGCCGGCCGAGAAGAAGGCGCCGTTCAGCGCGCACTCCACCGCCTGCGCCAGGTCGGCGTCGTCGAGCACGACGAGCGGGTTCTTCCCGCCCATCTCGAGCTGCACGCGCACCATCCTCGCGACCGCGGCCTGGGCCAGCTTGCGGCCGGTGGCGACGCTGCCCGTGAAGCTCAGCGCATCGACGCCTTCGACGATGGCCGCGCCCGCGACCGCGCCATGGCCATTCACCACGTTGGCGACGCCCGCAGGCAGGCCGTTGCGCTCGAGCACGCGGAAGAGTTCGCTCGCCACCGCGGGCGTCTCTTCGGAGGGCTTGAGCAGCAGCGTGTTGCCGAAGGCCAGCGCGGGCGCGATCTTCCAGGCGGCGATGGCGATGGGGAAGTTCCACGGCGTGATCAGGCCCACCACGCCGATCGGCTCGCGGCTGGTCTGCACGCCGATGTTCGGCCGCACCGACGGGAGGTTCTCGCCGCCGTAGCGCACGGCCTCGCCGGCGAAGAAGCCGAAGATCTGGCTGGCGCGCGTGACTTCGCCGATGCCTTCGGCGCGCGTCTTGCCGGCTTCCCGCGAGACCAGTTCGCCGATCTCCTCACGGCGCGCGAAGAGCTCGTGCGCCGTGCGTTGCAGCAGGTCGCTGCGGACCTGCGTGGTCGTTGCCGCCCAGGCCGGCTGGGCGGCGCGCGCGGCCGCCACGGCCTGGCGGACCTGTGCCGCGTCGGCGAGCGCGAACCGGCCCACCACGTCGTGCGTGTCCGACGGGTTGATGCTGGCGATCGATTCCTGGCCGGCGATCCATTCGCCGCCGATGAGGTTCTTCTGAATGTCCATGGTCCTGTCTCCTGGTCTGCCGGGTCACTCGCGGATGCGGGTGCCGATGTGAAGTGGGCGGATCATAAATTTGCATTTCACATGCCGTCGAATTACCATTTTTGATCGATAAATCACTTTTTTTGCTGACAGGAAACGCGATGGATACGCGGCAGATTCGGGCCTTTCTGGCGATCGCGGACACCGGCAGCGTGACGCGCGCCGCCGAGCTTCTTCATGTGGTGCAGCCCGCGATCTCGCGGCAGCTCAAGCTGCTGGAGGACGACCTCGGCGCACTGCTCTTCGAGCGCAGCCGCGGCGGCATGGTGTTGACGGAGGCGGGCCGCACGCTCGTGGAGTACTCGCGGCGCGCGCTGCGCGAGCTCGACAACGCGAGGTCGGAGATCCAGCCCTCGGGCCCGTCGATCGCGGGCATCGTCCACGTGGGATTGCTGCCGAGCAGCTGCGAGCTGCTGGCCGCGCCGCTGGTGCTGGCGCTCAAGGAGCGCTACCCCGGCGTGCAGGTGTCGCTGTCGGTGGGCTACACGGACCATCTCGCGCGCTGGCTCGAGACGGGCGAGCTCGACATGGCCCTGCTGTACGACGCCCCGCAACGGCCGAGCGTGAGCCTCGAGCCCTTGCTCAAGGAGGTGCTGTGCCTCACCGCGCCGGCGGCCCACGGACTCTCGCTGAAGAAGCCCGTGAAGGTCCGCGCGCTAGGACAGGCACCGCTGGTGCTGCCGAGCCGGCCGCACAACCTGCGCGGGCTCGTGGAGCATGCGTGCGCGGTCGCCGACGTGCCGTTCAGGATCGCGGCCGAGACGAATGCGCTGTCGGTCCAGCGCGACCTCGTCGTTCAGGGCGTGGGCTTCTCGGTGCTGCCCGCGGTCGCGATCCGCAGCGAACTCGAACGCGGCCTGCTGTCGGCCGCCCCGATCGCGGCGCCCGAGTTCGCGCGCAGCATCTACCTGGCGCTGCCGACGACGCGGCGCAGTTCCACTGCGGTGCAATGCGTGGTCGGCGAACTCAAGCGCTGCATGGAGGCCGCGGTCGAGAGCGGCGAGTGGACCGGGGCGAAATGGATCCGGGCCGCGGGAGAGAACGGGCGGACGTAGTCGCGGTTGCCGCGCCTGCCGCCTGCCCGGCCCTCAGCCTCACCACTTCACGCGAACGCCCACCCCCGCATTGACCGAGCTGCCCACGCGAGCCACGCCACCCGAAGCCCACTGCTTGCCGAGCTCGCCATACAGGCTCGTGCGCTGGCTTACCGCCAGCGTGAAACCTGCCGCCAGCTCGGTGCTCGTGCCGCCGATCGGCGCGCCCACCGGCGTGATCG
>NZ_JBMDKG010000097.1:0-5705 GCF_057809595.1 Variovorax sp. FG153 | reverse complement strand
CCGGCCGCGGCCTTCGTCTTTCTTCGCGCGACGGGCCCGCGGGCCCGCCCCCCGCTTCAGCGCGCCAGGATCGACGAGGTCGCCGAGTTGCCGGTGGCCGAGGCCGTGACCTGGTTGCCCGTGGTGCGCAGCGTGCTGCTGCCCACCGCGCCCGTCGAAGTCACGCCGGCGCCGAAGTTCACGGCGGTCACCGTGGCCGTCACCGCGCCGGTGTTGACCTGGTAGCTGCCGACCGCCGCGCTCGGCGTGCCGGTGTTCAGCGCGGTCTGCGTCACGCGGTTGGTGGCGCTGTTGCCGTAGGCCTGCGCCGCCAGCGAGTTGCCGGTGACACCGATGCTGCCGTTGAGCGTGCCCGGGCCGGTCGCGTTCAGTGCCACCTGGTAGCTCACGCCGCTGCTCGTCGCGCTGACCGCGCCCGTGTTCACCTGGCTGTTGAGCACGCCCGCGCTGGCGCCGACGTTGAGCGCCAGCGGCGAGGCCGTCAGCGTCGCGCTGCCGGTCGAGGCCGCGCCCCCGTAGCCGCTGCCCGCGCTCGAGTCGACCACGTTGGTGGCCGCGTTGCCGCGCGCCAGCGCCGAGGTGGTGTTGCCGTTGAGCGCGATGCTGCCCGCGTTCAGCGGCACCGCGCCCGCGAGCGTGATGCCCGCGGCGGTGGTGGCGCTCGCGCTCACTGTCGCGCTGCTGGTCTGCACGTTCGACACGCCCACGCTCGCGCCCTGGGTGGCATCGCCGGTCACGGTCGCGCTGTTGGCGGCGCGGTTCGCCGAGGCCTCGGCCAGGGTGCTGTTGTTCGACACCGTCGCCGCGCCGCTCGACAGCCCGGCGGTGCCGGCCACCGCGCGGTCGTCGTTGTAGATCGCGGTGCTCGCGGTGCTGGTCACGCTGGTCGCCGCGGTCTGGCGGTTCGACACCAGCTGGTCGCCGGTCGCCACCACGTTGGCCGGTCCGCCGGTCTCGGCAAGCGAGACGCTGCCGGTGGCGGCCGCGGGCTTGATGTTGGCCGCGGACACCTCGAGCGTGTTGGTGGCGTCGTTCATCACGCCCAGCGCGGTGTTGGTGTTGCCCGAGAAGCGCACCGACGAATCCGTGGACGCGACCGGCGCGAACAGTTCGGCGCTCGAGCTGGCCGACACCGACGCCTGCGCGGACTGCGTGGACTGGATCGCGCCGCGCGCATCGACGGCCGCGCCTTCGAGGCTGAGCGAATTGGTCGCGGTGTTGGTGACCGCGCGCGCGCTCTGGCGGTTGTCGGACACGCTGATCGTCGAGGCCTGCACCGTGGCCGTGCCCGTGCTGTCGACGCCGATGCTGCCGGTCGCGACCGCCGACACCGGGCCCACGCCAAGTTGCGCGTTGCCCAGCCCATGGTCGGCCGTGATCGCCACGCCCAGGCCCGGCCCGCCCGCGGCCTGCGCCGTGGCCGGGTCGCCGGTGGCGACGCTGCCGCCCTTGACCGCGATGCTGTTGGTCGCCGAGTTGCCGGTGGCCGCGCTGCCGGTGGCGTTGCCCTCGAGCGTGGCGGCGCTGCGGGTCAGGGCATTGGTGCCGGTCAGCGTGAGCTGCGTGACGTTGGCGGCCGTCGCGGCCACCGCGCCGATGCTGTCCTGCGCGTTCAGCAGGCCGGTCTTCGCGCCCTGCGCCGTGCCGCCGGCCAGCGAGACGGCATTGCCCGCGCGGTTGCCCGCGGCCTCGGCCTGGGTCTGGTTGCCGGTCATCGCGATCGCGCTGTCGGTCACGCCCGCCGCGGCGGGCACGGCGCGATCGGCGTTGTAGATCGCGGTGTCGGCGCGCGCGCTGGCGCCGCCCACGGCCGACTGGCGGTTCATCAGCGCATGGTCGGAGACCACGCCGCCGTCGCCCGGCAGCGCGGCCTGCAGCACGATGGTCGGCAGTGGCGCGCCGGCAGGGGTGGTGTCGGCCGCGATCGCAATGCGGCTGGTGGCGTCGTTGGACACGGCCAGCGCGGTGTTCGCGTTGCCCGCGATGCGCACCGAGGAGTCGCTCACCGAGCCGGGCGCGTAGGCCTGCGCGAAGGAGCGCGCCTCCACCGGCGCGATGCTGGCCTGGCCCGACTGCAGCGCGCTGCGTCCCGAGACGTTCGCGGCCTGCAGCGAGAGGTCGTTGGCCGCGGTGTTGGCCACCGCCTTCGCGCTCTGGTCGTTGTTCGAGACGCTGAGCGTGGTGTCCGCCACCAGCATGCCCGCCGCGGTCGAGATGCCGAAGGCGCCCGCGGCCTTGGAGGAGATCGGCGCCGTGCCGATCGCGAGCTGCGCGTTCGACAGCGAGTGGTCGGCGATCGCGCCGCTCAGGATCGTGGTGTTGGCCGCTCCGGCCACCGGCAGCAGGCTGGCCGCGGCGATGTCGTTGCCCTTGACCGCGATGCTGTTGGCCGCGGCATTGCCGGTGGCCGAGCCGTGCAGCGTGTTGCCGTCGACCGAGAGCTGGGAGTCGGTCACGCCCTTGCCGCCCAGCTGCACCTGCACGCCGCCCTGCAGGGCCAGCGGGGCGCCTTCCTGGCCGATGACCGAGGCGACCTTGGCGCTGCTGAACTGCAGGTTCTGCACCGCGGTGGTGGTGGCGATGCCGAGCGCGTCCACGCTCACGCCGTTGGCCGCGCTGTTGCTCGTGGCCGCGGCGACGGTGGCGTTGTTGTCGGCGTCGATCTTCGAGCCGCCGACCGAGCCCGCGACCTGCGCCACCTGCACCAGCACCTCGGGGCCGCCGCTGCGCGTGGCCAGCACCGAGCCCTGGCCCGACTGGCCGTTCTGCACGCTGAACGAGGCCTCGGTGGTCATCGCGCCGCCGGCGACCGTGGCGCCCGGGATCACGGGGCCCGCGGTGTCGATGCCGGTCGCGCTCACCTGCACGGTGTTGCCGGTGGCCCGGCTGCCGTAGGCCAGCGCCTCGGTCAGGTTGCCGCTGCTCGACACCGATGCATCCGACAAGCCACCGCTGACGATGGTGCGCACCGCGTTGCCGCCGACCGCGCTGGCCTCGATCTTGGTCGAGGCGCCCGCCACCGACTGCAGGTTGGTCACGTTGGCCACGGCCGCGTAGCCGCCGCCAGCGTCGATGTTGTTGGCGCCGAGCTTGAGCGCGTTGGCGCCGTCGTTGCCGTACGCGGCCGCCACGAAGACGTTGCGGTCGTTCGCCACGCTGCCCGCGTCGACGCCGTTCGCACCGGCGACCGTGACCGCGAAGGCGTTCACGCCGACCGCGGTGGCGCCGACGGTGGACTGCACCGACTGGCTGCTGAGGATGCCGTAGGAGGCGTTCACGGCCGGCTGCGTCGCCAGCGTGTTGTCGAACGGCAGGTTGTTCGCGACGTTCACGTTGACGACCGAGGCCGGGTCCTTGCCGGCCGTGACCGCGAGGTCGCCGCCCGCGACGCCCAGCGTGTTGGTCACGGAGTTGCCGTAGGCGATGCCGCGCTGCAGGTTGTCGGTCAGCGCGGCCGAGCCGCGCACGAGGTCGGAGCCGACCGCGATGCGCGCTTCGGCGACGTTGAGCAGCGCGCCGGTCGAGGAGCTGCCGTCGTTCATCTGCACGCTGGCGATGCCGGCGCCGGTGCCGACCGCGTTGCCCTTGAGCGAGAGCTCGCTGGTCGCGCCGCTGCCCACCGCCACCGCCTCCTGGCGGTTGCCGGTCAGCGAGAGCGCGCTGTCGGTCACGCCGCCGAGCGAGTTCGCGGTGAGCCAGATCTTCGAGCCCTGGTTCAGCGCGGTGGTCGTGCTGTTGTTGTAGTTGCCCTGCAGGTTGGTGAGGGTGGCCGGGCCGCTTGCCGACACGCGCCCGTCGGCGCTGGTGCCGCCGGTGAGCGCGACACTGTCGCTGCCGCCGCCCAGCGTCATGGTGTTGGCCTCGAGCGCGAGGCGCTGGTCGGCCTGGTTGCCGCGCGCGGTGGCGGCCGCGGTATTGCCCGAGACCGCGACCGTGCTGGCATTGGTCAGGCCGGTCACGCCGTCGCCGGTCTGGGCCGCGATCACCGCGCCGTCCGCTGGCGTGGTGCCGATCCGGGCCGTCACCGCCGATTCCGAGTTGGACTGCTGGTTCGAAATGCCCGCGGTGCCCGCGAACGAGGCCGCGCCCGCGCCGGGCACGATCGCGCTCGAGGCGATGTTGCCGGTCGCCGCCGCGCCGACCGCGTTGTCCTTGAGCGCGAGGCCGCCCTTGTCGAGCGATTGCACCCCGGCGAGCACCTGGCCGCTCACCGTCTGCGCGACCAGCTCGGTGCGCAGGTTGCCCTGGCTGTTGAGCACCGCGAGATCGGCGTCGAGCTTGCTCGTGACGGCCACGCCGCCGTGCACGCTGTTGTTGATGCCCGCGGTGCCCGTGCCCGCGACCGACACGCCGGCGCCGACCACCACGCGGTTGCCGGCCGTGCCGGCGGTGGCCGAGAGCGCCTCGTTGCCGGTGGCCGCGCTCGAGATCGCGTTGCCCTGCACCGACAGCGAGCCCTGCAGCGTGTTGACCGCGCCGCCGCCCAGGCCGTTGACCAGGCCCAGCACGGTGGAGCCGCTGTTGTCGGCCACGTGCTTGACCGCGGCGAGGATGCCGTCGCCGTTGACCTGCAGGTTCGACACCACGGCCGCGCCCGCGAAGCTCGGCGCGCCGCCGGCCTGGACCTCGGCCGCGCTGCTGGCGCTGTTGCCCTTGAGCGTGGCCGACAGCGTGTTGCGGTCGAGCGCTGCCGCCGCGGTCACGGTGTTCGCGCCGCTGGAGGTCAGCATCAGGTCGATCATGTTGCCGGCCAGCGTCGCGCCCGAGGGGCCGCCGACGCCGCGCTGCAGCGAGGTCACGACCAGGTTGCCCTGGGCGTCGAACAGCGGGGTGCCACCGGGGAAGGTCAGCGCCGCGCTGCCCGTGATGCCGGTCGCGCCGGCCATCGCGCTGCCGGTCACGAGCGAGCTGCCCTGGTTGATGGTGCTGGAGGCCGAGATCGTGTTGTCGGTGGCGCTCGCGCTGCCGCTCTGGAAGTTGTTGAGCTCGACCGCGAGCTTGCTGCTGGCGACGCCGCTGGTGATCGCGCCGCTGTTGTTCGCCACGCCCAGCGAGGCCGCGTTGTCCACCGGCGTGGCCGGCGGCGTGCTCGACAGCGGCTGGATCGCGTTGGCGAAGGCGTTGCCGGTGGCGCTCGCGCCGATCAGGTTGCCGCTGGTGGCGGCCGCGACCGGGTTGGGATTCGAGGGCGTGCCCGTGACGATGGTGCCGCCGGTCGCGCCGGTGATGCCCGCGCTCACCGCGCCGCTGTTGGTGGGCTGCGAATTGACCATCGGCGTGCCGGCCACCGAGCCGTTGAGGGCCGCATCGACCGAGGTGTCGGCAGCCTGCGCGGCACCGGCGGCGAGCAGGGCCGCCGCGACGGCGGAACCGATGCGGTTGAGGCGGATGGCGGGCTGGCGTGCGCCCCGGCTGCGGATCTTGCGTGCTTTCATGGAGTGACTCCTCGGGTGGGATGGCGATGTGGACGACGGAAAACGGATGAACGAACGGACGGAAAGGAAGAAGAACGAAGGCCAGGAAGAAAACGGCGGGCGCGAGCGCCCCCGCGCGGGCCCGCTGCACGGGACGCGCCGGGACGGTTCGCGGATGGATCAGCTGCCGCGGCCCGGGCCGGCGGCGGGGTCGGGGTTGGCCGCGGCCGTGGCCGCGCGGCTCTCGACGGTTTCGGAGGCCGCGGCGGGCTCGGCCCAGTCTCTTAAAAA
>NZ_JBMDKG010000096.1:0-6891 GCF_057809595.1 Variovorax sp. FG153 | reverse complement strand
AGCAGACCGCCCAGCAGGCCGTCGTCGCCCAGCACGCCACCCAGCAGACCGCCGTCGCCGCCAAGCAGACCGCCCAGCAGGCCGTCATCGCCCAGGACACCGCCCAGCAGACCGCCGTCGCCGCCAAGCAGACCGCCCAGCAGGCCGTCGTCGCCCAGCACGCCACCCAGCAGACCACCGTCGCCGCCAAGCAGACCGCCCAGCAGGCCGTCGTCGCCCAGCACGCCACCCAGCAGACCACCGTCGCCGCCAAGCAGACCGCCCAGCAGGCCGTCATCGCCCAGCACGCCACCCAGGAGGCCACCGTCGCCGCCAAGCAGACCGCCCAGCAGGCCGTCATCGCCCAGGACACCGCCCAGCAGGCCATCGCCGCCGATCAGGTTCGCCACGCCATCGGTCAGGAAGTCGACCTGCGTGCCCACCGCGCCCAGCAGCGCGTCGGTCGTGCCGGCGCCCAGCAGCTGGTCGGTCAGCGGGCTCAGCAGGCCGCCCACGCCATCGGTGACCTGGCCCACGAGGTCGTCCACCGGGTCCAGCACGTTCGGGTCGTTCGGCGTGAAGCTGTCGCCGAGCACCGGGCCCAGCAGGCCGCTCACGGTGTCGGTCAGGCTGTCGGTCAGGCCGACCACCGGGGCGAGCACGTCGCCCAGGCCGAGCTCGCCGAGCAGGCCGTCGTTGAGGCCGTCGACCAGGCCGCCGACGATGCTGTCGGTCGGGTCGAGCAGTTGCGCGCCCGTGCCGCCACCGCCACCGCCGATGCCGTCGAGCAGGCCGCCGAGCAGACCGCCCACCAGGCCGTCATCGCCGAGCAGGCCACCGACGAGGCCGTCGTCGGCCAGCAGGCCGCCAACGAGACCGTCCGGACCCACCAGGCCTTGCACCAGGCCACCGTCGCCAAGCAGGCCGCCGACGACGCCGTCGCTACCCAGCAGGCCACCGACCAGGCCGTCGTCGCCCAGCAGGCCGCCGACCAGGCCGTCATCGCCGAGCAGGCCGCCCACGAGGCCGTCGCCGCCGATCAGGCCACCGAGCAGGCCGTCGTCGGCCAGCACGCCGCCGAGCAGGCCATCGTCGCCCAGCAGGCCACCGACCAGGCCGTCATTGCCGAGCAGGCCACCCAGCAGGCCGTCGTCGCTCAGCAGGCCGCCCAGGGGACCGCTGGCACCGAGCAGACCGTCGTCGCCGAGCACGCCACCGAGCAGGCCGCCGTCGCCGAGCAGGCCACCCAGCAGGCCGTCGTCGCCCAGCAGGCCGCCGAGCAGACCGTCTTCACCGCCGAGCAGGCCACCCAGCGGGCCGTCGGCCAGCAGGCCGCCGACCACGCCATCGGGGCCCAGCAGGCTGTCCACGAGGCCGCCTTCGCCGAGCAGGCCGCCGGTGAGGCCCGCGCTGCCCAGCAGGCCGCCGAGCACGCCGTCGGAACCGAGCAGGCCACCGACCAGGCCGTCGTCGCCGAGCAGGCCGCCGAGCGCGCTGTCGTCGCCGATCAGGCTGCCCAGCAGGCCGTCCGAACCGAGGGCCGGGCCGAGCAGGCCGCTCAGCAGGCCGCCTTCGCCACCCACGCCGCCGAGCAGGCCGCCGTCACCCACCAGGGTATCGAGCAGGCTGCCGACCGCGGTGCCTTCGCCGATCAGGCCGCCGACCAGGCCATCGTCGCCCAGCAGCTGGCCCACGACGCCGTCTTCGCCGAGCGCGCTGCCCAGCAGGCTGCCTTCGCCGAGCAGGCCATCGACCACCTGGCCGATGGTGCCGTCGGTGCCCAGCAGGCCGTCGACGACGCCGTCGATGCCCAGGCCGGTGGTCACGCCACCGAGCAGGCCATCGCTGCCCAGCACGTTCTCGAGCCCATTCGCCAGGGCGTCGGTCACGTAGTCGACCTGGCCGTTGAGCGAGCCGATCAGCGCATCGGTCACGCCGTTGCCCAGCAGGGCATCGACGACCGGGGCGACCGCGCCGCCCACGCCGTTGGTCAGGTTGTCCACGGCCGTGTCGACCGGGTCGAACTCGTTCGGATCGTCGGGCGTGAACTCTTCGCCGACGATCGGCGCGAGCACGTCGTCGAGCAGGTCGGTGACGCCATCGACCACCGGCTTCACCGGATCGAGCGCGCCACCCAGGCCGAGGGTGTCGTCCACGGCGTCGATCACATGGTCGACGAGGCCGTTGCCCGGGTCGAGGAGGTGGTCTGCGTCAGCATCCGCATCCGCATCCGCATCCGCATCCGCATCGGCGTCGGCATCGGCGTCGGCATCGGCATCGGCGTCGGCATCGGCATCGGCGTCGGCGTCGGCGTCGGCGTCGGCATCAGCGTCGGCGTCGGCATCAGCATCAGCGTCCGCATCGGCATCGGCATCGGCATCCGCGTCCGCGTCCGCATCGGCATCGGCATCGGCATCGGCATCCGCGTCCGCGTCCGCGTCCGCATCGGCATCGGCATCAGCGTCGGCATCGGCATCGGCATCGGCATCGGCATCAGCGTCGGCATCCGCATCAGCGTCGGCATCGGCATCGGCGTCGGCGTCCGCATCGGCATCGGCATCGGCATCAGCATCGGCATCGGCATCGGCGTCCGCATCGGCGTCCGCATCGGCATCGGCATCGGCATCGGCATCAGCGTCCGCATCGGCGTCCGCATCGCCATCGGCATCGGCGTCCGCATCAGCGTCCGCGTCGGCATCGGCATCCGATTCACCGGTCCCGCCAGGAACGAGGAAAGGAATGAAACCGCCATCGCCGCCACCGCCGCCGCTCAGCGCGGCACCCAGTGCGGCGGCGCCCAGCGCGCCGAGGGCGAACTCGCCCAGGCCGATGCCGCTGCCGGCAGCCAGCTTCTTGGTCACGGCCAGCGCGGCGGCATCCGCATCGCTGTCGGGCGGCGTGACCTGCAGGTCGCCCGAGGCCACGTCGACGTTGACCTGCTCGAGACCGCCGGGCAGCTTGGTGGAACCCACCGTGGCATCGGTGCCGCCGGTGAAGACGCCGGCCAGCGGCGCCTTGTTGCCGGCCGATCCGGGGAACAGGACGTTGGCCTGGCCACCGTCGGGAACGATCACGCGATCGCCGGCCATCAGCGAATGGCCGCCGTCGACGGGAATCGACACGCCATCGCGCATCACGACCGTGCCCGGCGTAGCATTGGATAGCGATCCGATGCTGGCGGGCGCCGTCGCGGCGGGCGCTGCGGGTGCGACCACCGGTGCCGAGCCCATGGGAGCGATCGGCGTTGCGGTGGCCTGGGCGATGACCACTGGAGCAACGCCGTTATCGGCAGTTCCTGCGGTCGAGGGGGACGATGCTTGTGGTGCAGTCATGGCGGCCTCTGTGACAAAAGATGGAACTACAGGGGCAACTTGCGTGCCGCTTTTTCCAGGCCTTGCACCCACTGCCCATCGACCGCCGCAACTCATTGATTTGCTTGGTTTTTTCTTCCAAATCAGTCCTTCGCGAAACGGTTCGCGAGGGCTTTCACCGAGGTCTTTTTTCGATTCGTTACGTAACGATGTAACGTGTGTGTCCCGGAACGCCGGCCCGACCCCAGGGGTCTTCGGCCGACACGCGCAAGCGCCACGGACCTGCGTTACGCGTCATCGCCGCGCACGCGCCCACGGCCTCGCGGCCTGCGTCCCTTCCGCTTCTTTCTCTGCCTATCTATATATGTTCAACCCCACCCAGGAAGAGGTGCGCCGCTTCTTCTGCGACGTCTACGCCAAGCACCGCCAGGGCCTGCCGATGGAAGCGCTCGAAACCATCGCCGCCGGCTGGATCGAGGCACACCCCGAATACCACGAGGACCTGGTCGACGCCGACGCGGCGGTGGCGCGCGTCTACGACGGCGCGAACGGCCGCGAGAACCCGTTCCTGCATCTGTCGATGCACCTGTCGATCAGCGAGCAGTGCTCGATCGACCAGCCGCGCGGCATCCGCCAGGCGGTCGAGCTGCTGGCCGCGCGCCGCGGCTCGCTGCTCGATGCGCACCACGAGGCGATGGAATGCCTGGGGCAGATGATGTGGGAGAGCCAGCGCGCGGGGCGCCCGCCCGATGGCGAAGGCTATGTCGCCTGCGTTCAACGCCGCGCGACGAAAGATTAGCCCCCCGGCTATTCACTCCCTTCGGTCGTGTAACTCCACCCCCCGAGGGGGAGACGCGGCCGCCTTGGGGCGGCCCGGCGGCGGCCACCCGCCCCCTACCCCGCCGACGCCCCGCGCCGCCGCGCCGGCAGCGAGCCCTGCGGCTTCGCGGCCTCGCGCAGCAGCCCCGCCATCGCGGTACGCAGCGCCGAGGGCTCGGCATCGCTGCGCAACAGCAGGCCCACGGGCTCCTCGGTGCCGGCGGTGTCGATGCGCAGCCGCACCATGCGGCCGTCGGCCAGCTCGCCGCGCGCCGCGCCCAGCGGCGTGATCCACACGGCATCCGACAGCGCGACCAGCGCGCGCGCCAGCGCGACGTCGAGCGTCTGCAGCGTGTTGGCCGGCAGCGCGAGGCCGCGCGCCGACAGGAAGCTCTCGGTGTTGTGGCGCGGGATCGTGCCCTCGCCGTAGACCATCAGCGGATAGTCGAGCACCGATTGCACCGACACCGGCCGGTGCGCGAGCGCATGGCCGGTGCGCACCGCGAACACCAGCGGCTCGGTGTGCAGCAGCTCGAAGCTCAGGCCGCCCATCTGGCGCGGATCGCTCATGCGGCCGACCACCAGGTCGAGCTCGCCGGCGCGCAGCTCGTCGAGCAGCACCGGGTTGGCCGCGCTCTTCACCACCACCTGCACCGCGGGCCAGAGGCCGCGCAGCCGTGCCAGCGCGGCCGGCAGCAGCGCGGGCGCGACGCTGGGCAGCGCGCCGATGCGCAACCGCTCGACGCGTCCCGCGGCCGTGGGCGCGATGGCCTCGGCGCTGGCATCGAGCGCCTCGAGCACCTTCCGTGCATGCGCGAGCAGCTGCTCGCCGGCCGGCGTGAGCCCCTGCACGCCGCGCCGCCCGGCGCTGCCGCGCTCGACCAGCCGCGTACCGGCGATGCCTTCGAGCTCCGACAGCGTCTTCGACACCGCGGGCTGGCTCAACGCCAGCCGCTCGGCCGCGCGCGCCAGGTGACGCTCCTGCGCCACCGCCACCAGGCAGCGCAGGTGGCGCAGTTGCACGTTGCGCACGAAGTCCAGCCGCAGGTCGCTCGTCATCGCCTCTTTAATTACCAGTGGTTATTGAAATCGAATCAATCTTCAATTTACATCATCGAAGCGCGATTCCAGAATTCGCCCATCCGGACCCGGTCCGTCCCACGATTCAGGAGACAACAGGCATGTTGACCAAGACCCAGCCCCAGCTCACCCCGCGTGACTGGGACGCCCATCCCAGCTACGTCTACCCCGGCTACAAGTCGACCGTGAAGCGCGGTCCGCAGAAGCCGCTGATCCCGCTCAAGGCCTCGCTCGGCGAGCTGCAGCAGCCGGTCTACGGCCACGAGAGCATCGGCGAGTTCGACCACGACCTCACGCGCAACGCGCGCCGCAACGGCGAGCCGCTGGGCGAACGCATGATCCTCACGGGCCAGGTGCTCGACGAGCGCCGCCGCCCGGTGGCCAACACGCTGGTCGAGCTCTGGCAGGCCAATGCCTCGGGCCGCTACGTGCACAAGGTCGACCAGCACGATGCGCCGCTGGACCCCAACTTCCTCGGCGCGGGCCGCTGCCTGACCGACAGCGAGGGTCGCTACCGCTTCCTCACGATCAAGCCCGGCGCCTACCCCTGGGGCAACCATCCGAACGCCTGGCGCCCGCAGCACATCCACCTGTCGCTGTTCGGCCAGAGCTTCGCGAGCCGCCTGGTCACGCAGATGTACTTCCCGGGCGACCCGCTGCTGCAGTACGACCCGATGGTCACCGGCACGCCCGAGCGCTACCGCAACCGGCTGATCGCCGACTTCAGCCTCGACATCACCGAGGAAGGCTACGCGCTGGGCTACCAGTTCGACATGGTGCTGCGCGGCGCCGACGAGACGCCGTTCGAGAACCGCTGAGCGAAGAAGGAAAGAGACACGCCATGAGCAAACTGATGAGCGCCCAGGAAGCCGACTTCGGCCAGACGCCCTCCCAGACCGTGGGCCCCTACTTCGCCTACGGCCTCACCGCCACGCAGTACGGCTACGACTTCGACCAGCCCTTCGACGCGGTGCTGGCGCTGGACGACGCCGCCGGCGAGCGCATCCGCCTCGAGGGCCGGGTGATCGACGGCGACGGCAATGCCATCAACGACGCGCTGGTCGAGATCAGCCAGCCCGATGGCGAGGGCCGCTATCCGCAGACGCCGGCGCAGGCGCGCGAACTGGGCTTTCGCGCCTTCGGCCGCGTGGGCACGGGCACCGACGCGCAGAACCGCTTCGTGTTCCACACCGTGAAGCCCGGCGCCGAGTCGCCCGGCGAGGCGCCGCACATCAACGTGATCGTGCTGATGCGCGGCCTGCTGCTGCATGCCTTCACGCGCGTGTACTTCAGCGACGAGGCCGAGGCCAACGCCAGGGACGCGGTGCTGCAGAGCGTGCCGGCCGAGCGCCGCCACACGCTGGTGGCGCAGCGCATCGAGCGCGGCGGCGCGGTGAGCTACCGCTTCGACATCCGCATGCAGGGGGCGGAGGAAACCGCCTTCTTCGACGTCTGAGCGCCTGAACCCGAAGCCGGCCACCGCGCCGGCTTTTTCGTACCCGGACTTCTTCTTTACAGCGCGGCAGCCGCAAGGCGGCCGCGCGCTCGCCGCTGCGCAACGCAAAACCATTCCAACACGGAGCAACGCATGTCATCCCCCTCGGCTTCCCTGGACGTCCAGTCCTTCTAGGGCCTGTTAACACGATGCAAGGGGTCGCGTTGCCCCGCAAAGGGGCTGGATGCAAGGCGCCCGCGCGCAGCA
>NZ_JBMDKG010000095.1:0-6937 GCF_057809595.1 Variovorax sp. FG153 | reverse complement strand
CCAGGTGGCGGCCCCCACCAGCGCGAGCGCGACGTAGCCGGGCCGGCCCGCGAAGTCGGTGAGCTCGTGCCACAGCAGCAGGCCCACGCCGATCGCGCAGGCGCCCACGCCGGTCCAGGCACGGCGCGAGAGCGCGGCCGAGAACAGCAGCGCGCCGATCACCGCCGAGAACACCGGCATGGTGTAGCCGAGGATGGCCGCGCGCCCGCCCGACAGCGCCTTCACCGCGAGGATGATGCAGGCGTGCCAGACGAACATGTTGGTGGCGCCCAGCCACAGCAGCTCGGGCCAGGCGGTGCGCGGCACGCGGAACGGCACCTTCATCCACGCCAGCGCCAGGCCCAGCACCGGCAGCCCGAGCCAGATCGAGATCGCGCGGAAGGCCAGCGGCGGATAGTCCGCCACGCCGAGCTTCATCACCGGCCAGTTGAGGCCCCAGGCGAGGGTCAGCAGGACGAGGATGACGAACTGGCGCGGGGTGAAGGAGGGCATGGGGCGGGATTGTGGCGCGGACCGTGGTTTCGTGCCTGGAGCCGAGAAGATGCAGTGGGCCTCCTCTACAACGAAATGACCTCGACACCTAGAATGACCCGATGGAAGCGCAAGCCTTGCTGATAGCTTTGCACGACGAGTCGGCCGGATACGAAATCTCGCCGGAGCGGGTGCCGCTGTCCGTGTTGCGCGGCTTCGCCAGGGACGTCGACGAGTTCCTGCGCGGCGATGGCAACGATGTCGACACCAGTGCGCTGGATGTCTCCGTCGAGAAAGGTTCGCTGGCCATCCGCACGGCACCGACGGCCAACCCGGTGCTGATGAACGACCTGCGAAGACTCGCGGGCAGCCAGCAGATGGAAGGCATCGCGGCGAAGCGCCGCGCGGTGGTCGAGCGCTGGCAGAAGAGCGCGCGCGGCGGTCGCGGCTGGCGTGTGAGCATCGCGGCGGATTTCCTGCCCGCCGCGATCGTGATCGACAGCGAGTCGGACTTCAGGGCCGACGATGCGGACCAATGGGTGCGCGTCGAGCGCTATGTGCGTGGCGAGATCGAGGACATGGGCGGGCACACCAAACCCAATGCCCACATTCGCCTGCCCGATGGCAAGACGCTGCTGGTCGATGCGGCGCGCGAGATGCTGCGGGACGAGAAGGTCAACCGCCTCTACAAGCCCGCCATGATCCGGATCGTCGCCGAATACAACGTCATGACGCGCGAATACCGGAACGCGAGGCTGCTCGAATTCGTCGAGCACGAAAGCCGGCTCGACGAGAAGGAGCTCGATCGCCTGACCCAGCGGGGTGCGAAGGCATGGCGCGACGTGCCCGATGCCGGTGCGTGGGTCGACGAGCTGCGGGGAAGCAAGGAGTGAGTGCGATCCTGCTCGACACGAGCTACCTGATCTCGCTCGCCGATCCGGGGCGCGCGCATCATCCGGCGGCGGTCGGCTATCTGCGCGAAGCGCTCAAACGCGGTGTGCCGCTGTATCTCTCGGCCGTTGCCGCATCGGAGTTCCAGGTCAAGCAGGCCGTGACCGATCTGCCGCTGCGCAACTTCGAGGTGCTTCCTTTCAACATCGACCACGCGATGACCGCGGGCCTGCTGATGCGTGGGTTGGCGCGGGATCCGGTCGACGATCGAAGCGCCGTCAAGGACGACATCAAGCTGATCGCCCAGGCCATCTGCGAATCGCTGACGCACATCCTCACCGAGGATGCGCATACGCTGGTGAAGTACCTTCGCAGGCTGAATGCGGCGGGCACCTGTGCCGTGCAGCCGATCCTGCTGGCCGATGGCTTCGATTCGGCCTGGTTCGACAACGGGCAACGTGGCCTGCTGAGCGAATAGGCGAAAGGGCTCCCAGAGCCCTCTTCGTATCAGCCCGGCAACAGCCGCTTGAGGTAATGCCCCGTGTGGCTCGCCTCGTTCGCCGCCAGGTCCTCCGGCGTGCCCGCGCCCACCACCGTGCCACCGCCAGCCCCGCCCTCGGGCCCCATGTCGATCAGCCAGTCGGCGGTCTTGATGACGTCGAGGTTGTGCTCGATCACGACGATGGTGTTGCCCGCGTCGCGCAGCTGGTGCAGCACCTTGAGCAGCAGCTCGATGTCGGCGAAGTGCAGGCCGGTGGTCGGCTCGTCGAGGATGTAGAGCGTGCGCCCGGTGTCGCGCTTGCTGAGCTCGAGCGCGAGCTTCACGCGCTGCGCCTCGCCGCCCGACAGCGTGGTGGCCGACTGGCCGAGCTTGATGTAGCTGAGGCCCACGTCGAGCAGGGTGCGCAGCTTGCGCTCGATGGTCGGCACGGCCTTCAGGAACTCGTGCGCGACCTCGACCGTCATGTCGAGGATCTGCGCGATGTTGCGGCCCTTGTACTGGACCTCGAGCGTCTCGCGGTTGTAGCGCTGGCCATGGCAGACCTCGCAGGGCACGTAGACGTCGGGCAGGAAGTGCATCTCGACCTTCACCACGCCGTCGCCCTGGCAGGCCTCGCAGCGCCCGCCCGCCACGTTGAAGCTGAAGCGGCCCGGCCCGTAGCCGCGCTCGCGCGCGGTGTTGGTCTCGGCCATCAGCTCGCGGATCGGCGTGAACAGACCCGTGTAGGTGGCCGGGTTGCTGCGCGGCGTGCGGCCGATCGGGCTCTGGTCGACGTTGATGACCTTGTCGAAGTACTCGATGCCTTCGACCGCCTCGTGCGGCGCGGGCTCCTCGTGGGCGCGGTAGAGGGTGCGCGCAACCGCGCTGTAGAGCGTGTCGTTGACCAGCGTGGACTTGCCCGAGCCCGAGACGCCGGTGACGCAGGTCAGCAGGCCGACCGGAAAGGCCACGCTCACGTTCTTGAGGTTGTTGCCGCTGGCGCCGACCACGCGGATCTCCTGCAGCGCGGTCTGCGAGGCGAGGTGCGCGGCCTCGCGCGCGGCGCGGCGCTCGGCCGCGGGGCTTTGCGGGAAGCGCGAGGCCTTGCGCGGCTCGGCCGGCGCCTCCTTCTTCACCACCGGCAGCCACGGCGTGCGGCGCTTCGGCACCTCGATCTTCTTCGCGCCCGAGAGGTACTGGCCGGTCAGTGACTCGGGGTTGGCCGCCACCTGCGCGAAGCTGCCCTGCGCCATCACGCGGCCGCCGTGCACGCCGGCGCCCGGGCCCATGTCGATCACGTGGTCGGCGGCGTGGATCATGTCCTCGTCGTGCTCGACCACGATCACGCTGTTGCCGATGTCGCGCAAATGCTTGAGGGTGCCGATCAGGCGGTCGTTGTCGCGCTGGTGCAGGCCGATGCTGGGCTCGTCGAGCACGTACATCACGCCGGTCAGGCCCGAGCCGATCTGCGAGGCGAGGCGGATGCGCTGCGCCTCGCCGCCCGACAGCGTCTCGGCGCTGCGGTCCAGGCTCAGGTAGTTGAGGCCCACGTCGTTGAGGAACTTGAGGCGCAGCCCGATCTCGCGCACCACCTTGTCGGCGATCTCGGCCTTGGCGCCGCGCAACTGCAGGCGCTGGAACCACGAGAGGCTGTCGCGCAAGGTGAGGCGGCTCAGTTCGAAGATCGCCATGCGCGGCGGCTCGCCGCCATCGGCCGGGCGTGCCGACTCGTCGACCAGGAACACGTTGCGTGCCTCGCGCCGCAGCCGCGAGCCGCCGCATTCGGGGCAGGGCTGGAAGCTGCGGTAGCGCGCGAGGTCCTCGCGCACCATCACCGAATCGGTCTCGCGGTAGCGCCGCGCCATGTTCGGGATGATCCCCTCGAAGGGATGCTTCTTCGTGAGCTTCTTGCCCGCGAAGTTGCCCGACTCCATGGTGTAGTTGAACTTGATCTCCTCGCCCGCGGAGCCGTGCAGCAGCACCTGCTGCACCGAGGCCGGCAGCGATTCGAAGGGCGCGTCGACGTCGAACTTGTAGTGCTTCGCGACGCTCTCGATCATGCTGAAGTAGTAGCCGTTGCGGCGGTCCCAGCCCTTGATCGCGCCGCTGGCCAGCGACAGCGAGGGGAAGGCCACCACGCGCGCCGCGTCGAACACCTCGCTGTGGCCCAGGCCGTCGCAGCTCGGGCAGGCGCCCACCGGCGAGTTGAACGAGAACAGCCGCGGCTCGAGCTCGGCCAGGGAGTAGTGGCAGATCGGGCAGGAGAACTTGGCGTTGAACAGGTGCTCGCGGTCGGGCTGGCCCTCGGCGCCGAGCTCGAGCACCAGCGCGCGGCCCTCGGCCAGGCGCAGCGCGGCCTCGAAGCTCTCGGCCAGGCGCTGCTGCATGTCGGGGCGCGCGCGCAGCCGGTCGATCACCACGTCGATGTCGTGTTTCTCGGTCTTCTTGAGCTTGGGCAGGTCGTTGTATTCGTAGGTCTGGCCGTCGACACGGAAGCGGATGTAGCCCGCGGCCTGCATCTCGGCGAACAGCTCGACGAACTCGCCCTTCTTCTCGCGCGCCACCGGCGCGAGGATCATCAATCGCGGCTCCTCGCCCAGGCCCAGCGTCGCGTCGACCATCTGCGAGACGGTCTGCGCCTGCAGCGGCAGGTGGTGGTCGGGGCAGAAGGGCGTGCCCGCGCGCGCATAGAGCAGGCGCAGGTAGTCGTGGATCTCGGTCACCGTGCCCACGGTGGAGCGCGGGTTGTGGCTGGTGGCCTTCTGCTCGATGCTGATCGCGGGCGACAGGCCCTCGATCACGTCGACGTCGGGCTTGTCCATCAGCTGCAGGAACTGCCGCGCATAGGCCGACAGGCTCTCGACGTAGCGCCGCTGGCCCTCGGCATAGAGCGTGTCGAAGGCCAGGCTCGACTTGCCCGAGCCCGACAGGCCGGTGATCACCACCAGCTTGTTGCGCGGGATGTCGAGGTCGACGTTCTTGAGGTTGTGGGTGCGCGCGCCGCGGATGCTGATGCGCTGCTGGGCCAGTACGGCGCCCAGGTAGGCTTCGCGTCGGGCGTCGCGCTCGCTTTCGCGTTCGGCTTCTGCGTTCGCAGTGTCTTCGGTGGCTTTTGAATTCAAGGGGCGATCGTCCGAGGGCAACCGGACATGATAGACCGCCGGGGAATTCATTGCGAGCGGGGCGGTTCCTCGCGGGCGACGGGCTCCTGCGGCTGCGCCGCGAGCCGCCCGGTGGCCACGCCCACCATGTGCTCGGCCAGCGTCTCGTACAGCGGCCGGCTGATCATGCGCGAGACCAGGCTCGCGAGCATGGCCGAGGCCATCAGGCTCAGCACCATGGCGTGGCCGTCGACCATCTCCATCACGATGATGAAGGCCGTCAGCGGGGCCTGCGTCACCGCGGCCAGGAAGCCCGCCATGCCGAGCGCGATCAGTGCCGGCCCGAACTCGGGGCTCGCGAGCCGGGCGATGGCATCGCCGATGCCGGCGCCGATCGACAGCGAGGGCGCGAAGATGCCGCCCGGCGCGCCGCTCCAGGCCGTGAGCCAGGTGGCGACGAACTTCAGCAGCGTATAGAGCGGCGAGAGCGGGGCCTCGCCATGCAGCATCTGCTTGACCGCCTCCGAGCCCGCGCCGTAGGTGACGCCGCCCGTGGCCAGCCCGATCACGGCCACGGCCAGCCCGCAGGCCGCCGCGAAGCGCACCGGGTAGCGCCGGCGCCAGTGGTTCAGGCGCTGCGGCGCGCCGGTCAGCGAGGCGATCAGCAGGCGCGCGAACAGCCCGCCCGCCACGCCGCTGAGCAGCGCCACGGCCAGGCCCGGGCCGAGCAGGCTCCAGTCCAGGTGCGGCACGCGGATCACGCCGAAATAGCTGAGGTTGCCGAAGGCCGACACCGCCACCAGGCCCGCGAGCACGATGCCGGTGATGATCACGCCGCTGGCGCGTGCTTCCAGCCGGCCCGACAGCTCCTCGATGGCGAACACCACGCCCGCGAGCGGCGCGTTGAACGCGGCCGCGATGCCGGCCGCGCCGCCGGCCACCAGCAGCGCGCGCATGTCGATCGTGCTGCCGGGCGACAGCCAGCGCTTCGCGTGCTGCATCACGCCGGCCGCCACCTGCACCGAAGGCCCTTCGCGCCCCACCGACAGGCCGGCCGCGAAGCCCGCGGCGCCGAGCCCGATCTTGGCCAGCGTCAGCCGCAGCGAGGCGAACAGGCCACGCCGCTCCGAGGGCAGCTCGGGGTCGAGCGCGGCCTTGATCTGCGGGATGCCCGAACCCGCCGCGCCCGGGAACCAGCGCCGCGTGGCCCAGACGATGGCGGCCGTGAGCGCCGGCGTCCACAGCAGCACGGCCCAGGGATGGCGGTGGAACAGGCCTTCGAACAGCGCGAAGGCCCATTCGGCCGCGTGCGTGAAGCCGACCACGAACAGGCCCGCGAGCACCGCGTAGCCGAGCACGATGGCGCGGTCGATCCACAGGCGCCAGCCCGAAAACTCGGCGCGCAGGTTCTGCAGGAAGTCGGGCTCGTGATTCATCGGTCCAGCCCGCCATTCTGCCGCGCGGTAGCGGGATGCCTTGCCAGCGGAGGCCGCGTCGCGCGGTCCATCGGGCACAATGCGTGTCCTTCTTTTTCCTTCAAACCTCCTCTTACTCATTCATCAGGGGCAGCGCACATGGCATCGGTCAACAAAGTCATCCTCGTCGGCAACCTCGGCCGCGATCCCGAAACCCGTACCTTCCCGAGCGGCGACCAGGTCTGCAACGCGACCCTCGCGACCACCGACAAGTGGAAGGACAAGCAAAGCGGCGAGATGCGCGAAGCCACCGAGTGGCACCGTCTCGTGTTCAACGGCCGCCTGGCCGAAATCGCCGCGCAGTACCTGCGCAAGGGCTCGCAGATCTACGTCGAAGGCCAGATCCGCACGCGCAAGTACACCGACAAGGACGGCGTCGAGAAGTACGCGACCGACATTCGCGTCGACCAGATGCAGATGCTCGGCAGCCGCCAGGGCCAGGGCGCCCCGGCGGGCGGCGGCTACGACGACGGCGGCTACTCGCAAGGTGGTGGTGGCGGCGGTGGCCGCGCTCGCCA
>NZ_JBMDKG010000094.1:0-7457 GCF_057809595.1 Variovorax sp. FG153 | reverse complement strand
GCCGGTGCCGCCGGTGCGGGCGCCGCTGCCGGCGCGGCCGCAGCAGCCGCCGGATCGCGCCAGCCGTATTCGACATAGCGCCGGATCACCAGGCAGCCCGGCGGCGAATCGATCAGCGACACCGACGAAGTCGGCTCCTTGTCGTCGGTGTAGACCGTGTAGACCGGCAGCAGCTTGGTCGCGCGGTAGTTCGGCAGTTCCTGCTGGGCGATGCTCGCGCAGGTGAAGGGCGCCACCGAGATGCGCTCGGCCGCCACGGTGCAGGCGCCGCTGTCGTCGGGGATCGCGGTGATCGAACCCGCCACGCCGGCATTCGGGAACTCGATGCCGATCAGAGAGAACACCGGGCCGCTGTCGGGGCGCTTGCGGTCCCAGTCGAGCAGCACGTCGTGGCTGCGGCTGCCCTGCACGGTCAGCGAGGACAGCCGCGTGATCGCCGGCAGGCAGCGCTTGACACCCACGCTGGTGGCCGCGCGCGTGAGGGTGTCCTGCGGCGGCGCGGGCGGTGCCTGGGGCACGAGCACGCCCTGCGCGAAGGCGGTGGCCGCCAGGGTGCAGGCCGCGGCGCACGGCAGCAGACGAAGGAGAAGCGATGTCGGGGTCATGGGGGTCGTTCCGAAGTCGGCCGCGTTCAGGCGTAGAGCGCCTCGATCGCGGCGGTGTAGATGCGCACGTTCTCCTCGCCTTCGGGGTCCAGCCGCTCGAGCAGCGCCCGCGCGCGCTCGCGGTAGTTGGGCAGGTCGGCGTCGTGCTCGGCGAAGGCGCGCCGCAGCGCCCGGCCGCCGTCCTCGCAGTCGAAACCCTGGTAGCGGTAGCCGCAGTCGCCGATCAGGTGCGAGTTGTGCACCAGCGGATAGCCGCCGTACAGCGCCTCGTAGTAGAGGTAGTTCTGGCCATTCTCCCAATGGTGCGCGAACACGCAGTCGACATTGGGCGGCACCACCTGGTAGACCGGGAAGCGCCCCTCGAACGAGGCCAGCCCGTGCTGCACCAGGTCCAGGCTCTGGGCGAAGCCGACGAACAGCGGCTTCTCGCGCAGGTGGAAGCTGTTGTAGACCCACAGGCGCTCGATCAGGTCGGGCTGCGCGCGGTGCGCCGCCTCGCAGCCCAGCATCGGGATGAAGCTGGTCTTCACCATGCAGATGTTGGGCTCGAAGATCGCCACGCGCCAGTGCCGGCGCCCGGGCTCGTAGGCGAAGGGCTTGCCGCCGCCGCTGCGCGCCAGCGCGCGCTCGAGCACCATCGGGCTCCACAGATGCGGCATCAGGCGCACCGGCGTGCGGAAGGCGGCCTCGAAATAGGGTTTGCAGGTGGCCTCGTACTCGGGCAGCGTCCAGACCTCGTGGTAGGGCGCGAGCGTCAGCAGCAGGCCGTGCGGCTTGTCGAAGATCATGCGCTCGATGTCGATCACGTAGTCGTTGCCCACGCGCATCGACACGATCTTGCCGCCGCGCTCGCGGAAGGCCACGGCCCAGTCGCGCCCGAGCTGGGCGCTCATCTCGATCATCACGTCGAGTTCCTGCGCGGCGGTCGCCATGTCGATGATCGGCACCGGCGAATCGGCCAGGAAACCGGCCGCATCGGCCGGCGCGCCGTCGCCGCCGCCGGCCACGAGCACCGTGCTGGCCACGCGCGGCGAGCGCAGCAGCAGCATCACGAGGAACAGGCAGTTCTGGTAGACGCCGTTCTCCCACAGGCTCTGCTCGCCCTTGCGGATGAAGATCGAGACGCCGACGCGCAGCTTGCCGGGCATGGCGTTCATCGCGCGGCACCTCCGGCGCGGAAGTTCGCATCGCCGTCCACGAGGTGCAGCAGCCGCTGCGCATAGCCTTCGACGTTGGCGCTCGCCAGCGGATCGAGCGCGTCGAACACGCGCTGCGAGCGGGCCCTGTAGTCGTCGAGTTGCGCGTCGTGATGGCGCGCCGCGTTCAGCAGTTGCTCGACGCCGGCGCCGACCTCGAAGCCCGGGTAGTAGTAGCCCGCGTCGCGCAGCCAGGGCGAGTTGTGCACCAGCGGGTAGTTGCCGTAGAGCGCGTCGAGGTAGCTGTAGTTCTGGTCGTTCTGCCACTGGTGCGACACCACCGCGTCGGCGTGCTGCACCATGAAGCCCGCGAAGTCGTGCCGGCCATGGAAGATCGCCTTGTGCTCGCGCACGATGTCGAGCGAGTTCGCGAGGTAGAGCATGGTCGGGTGGTCCTTCATGTGCAGCGTGTTGAGCGCATGCATCCAGCTCACCGCCTTCGGATCGGCGCGGTAGGCGCCGTCGCAGATCAGCATCGGCAGGGTGCCGGCCTTCACCACCGAGATGTTGGGTTCGAAGATAGCGACCCGGAAGCCCGGCTGCTCGGCCGTGCGCGGCACGTAGCCGAAGCGGAAGCCCGCCGCCTCGACCTCGGCCACGCGCTGCGCGAGGAACTCGGGGGACCAGAGGTAGGGCACCACGTGCACCGGGCAGCGGTTGTACACGCGCATCATCGGCGCGAAGGTTTCGTCCTTGGGCAGCAGCCAGACCTCGTCGCAGCGGTCGGGCCGGCTGAAGTGCCCCTTGTCGGAGAACACGATCGGCTCGGCCAGCGACACGAAGGGCTGGCCCACGCAATGGAACACCACGCGCCCGCCGCGCGCCCGGAAATACGACAGCCACGAGACCTCGAGCGCACCCGCCATCTCGAACACCACGTCGAGCGCATCGGTGAGCTCGCGCGCCCGGCCGATCGCGAGCCCGCGCGCCGCGAGGTCGACCTGCGGCGGCATCACCGACTGGTCGCCCGCGTCGATCAGCGTGACCGACTCGACGAAGGGGATCTGCTGCAGCAGCCGGGCCAGGAACAGCACGTTCTGCCCCATGCCGTTCTCCCAGATGTTCTGGCCGGCGTGGGTGAGGACTGAAATACCGATGCGCATGGGCGATGAGTGTCCCTCAAAAAAGGAAGGCCCCCGCGCCCTGGGGCGTGGGAGCCTTCGCGGGGGCTTTTCTCTCCCTGTGACTTACTTCCACTTCCAGCCGATGCCGGCGTTGATGCCCCATTCCTTGCCCGTGGTCGAGAGGCCCGCGCCCCAGGACATCTTGCCGTCGTCCGACAGCGCCTTGAAGGTCAGCGCCACCGCGCTGTAGCCCTTGTAGCTGCCGAAGCCCACGCCCACGGTCTTCTCGCCGGGGTAGAGGGTCGGGAGGTAGGTGCCCGACATCGCGAACGCCATCGCCGTGCCCGAGTAGGCCACGCGCGCCACGTCGCCGATCTGGTTGCGCACGTCGTTCAGCTGCTGCACGTTGACCGCGTCGCCCGGCAGGATGCCCGGTGCCACGTTGCTGATGCGCGTGCCGCCCGCCGCCTGGCCGGCGCCCAGCGTGATCTGGTTGTAGTTGACCGACCCGTCGGGGTTGGTCTCGTACTGCACGCTGCTGGCCTTCGAAGCCGCCGAGGCCGCCTTGAGCTGCGCCACGTTGGTGGCGTCGCTGTCGGCCGAGCCCGCGGCCACGCCGGTGATCTGGCGGAACTGGCCGTTGGCCGCATCGCCGACCGACACCGCGCCCTGCGTGCTGGTGGTGGCCTTGATCGCCGCCTCCTGCGCCGCGGTGGCGCTGCCTGGCACGTAGCCGGCCACGCCCGCGCCCCTGGAGGCCACCGAGCCCGAGCCCAGGGCCACGCCGCCGGTCTGCTGGACCACCGCGTTGAAGCCGACGGCCGTGCCGTTCGAGACGTTGGGCGCCGCGCTCCTCGAGGTGCCGCCCGCGTCCGCGCTGTCGCCGATCGCCACGCCCTTGCCGCCCGCGCTGGCGCCCGCACCGATCGCCTGCGAACCGGTGGCCAGTGCCCCGCTGCCGATCGCGATCGCGTTCGTGCCCGTGGCCTGCGCCCCGAAGCCCACCGCCACCGCGCCGTCGGCCGTCGCCTTCGCGCCGTTGCCCGCGGCAAAGGAGTTCGCGCCGCTGGCCACCGATTGCGGCCCGATCGCCACCGACTCCTGGCCGGTGGCCTGCGAGTCGCCTGCGGTCGAGTTGGCGTGGAAGTACTTCGTGCCGTTGTTGTAGATGTTGGTGACGGTGCTGTTGGTGGTGCTCAGGCCGGTCGACAGGCTGCTCACGCCGCTGACGGAACTGCTGATGCCGGTCGAAAGGCTGTTGAGGTTGCTGTTCGTCGTGCTCAGCCCGCTCGACAGGCTGCCGATGCCGCTGGTGACGGTGCTCAGGCCGGTCGAGGTCGAGGTCGACAGGCTCGCGACATTGCTGTTCGTCGTGCTCAGGCCCGTCGACAGGCTGCCGATGTTGCTGGTCGCGGTGCTCAGCCCGGTCGACAGGCTGCCGATGCTGCTCGTGGCCGTGCTCAGACCGGTCGAAGTCGATGTCGACAGGCTGTTGATGCTGCTGGTCGCCGTGCTCAAGCCCGTCGACGTCGAGGTCGACAAGCTGTTGATGCTGCTGGTCGCCGTGCTCAGGCCGGTCGAAGTCGACGTCGACAGGCTGTTGATGCCACTCGTCGCAGTGCTCAGGCCGCTCGACGTGGAGGTCGACAGGCTGCTGACGGTGCTGTTCGTCGTGCTCAGGCCGATCGACAGGCTGCCGATGCCGCTGCTGACGGTGCTCAGGCCGACCGACAGGCTGCCGATGGAACTGGTCGCCGTGCTCAGGCCGGTGGAGGTCGAGGTCGAGAGGCTGTCGATGTTGCTGGTGGCGGTGCTGAGGCCGGTCGACAAACTGCCGATGGAGCTCGTTGCCGTGCTCAAGCCCGTGGACGTCGAGGTCGACAAGCTGCCGATCGAGCTGGTCGCCGTGCTCAAGCCAGTCGACGTGGAGGTCGAGAGGCTGCCAATGCTGCTCGTGGCGGTGCTCAGACCCGTCGAAGTCGACGTGGACAAGCTACCAATCGAACTCGTCGCCGTACTCAAACCGGTCGATGTCGAAGTCGACAGGCTATTGATGCTGCTGGTGGCAGTGCTCAGACCCGTCGAGGTCGACGTGGACAAGCTACCGATAGAGCTCGTGGCCGTGCTCAGGCCGGTCGAGGTCGATGTGGACAGGCTGCCAATCGAACTGGTCGCGGTGCTCAGGCCAGTCGACGTCGAGGTCGACAAGCTGCCGATAGAGCTGGTGGCCGTGCTCAGGCCCGTCGAGGTCGACGTGGACAAACTGCCAATGGAACTCGTCGCAGTGCTCAGGCCGGTCGACGTGGAAGTCGAAAGGCTGCCGATGCTACTGGTCGCCGTGCTCAGACCCGTCGAAGTGGACGTGGACAGGCTGCCGATCGAGCTCGTTGCCGTGCTGAGGCCAGTCGACGTCGAGGTCGACAGACTATCGATGCTGCTGGTGGCAGTGCTCAGACCCGTCGAGGTCGACGTGGACAGGCTGCCAATGCTGCTCGTGGCGGTGCTCAGACCTGTCGAGGTTGACGTCGAGAGGCTACCGATGGAGCTCGTTGCCGTGCTCAAGCCAGTCGACGTCGAAGTCGAGAGGCTATCGATGCTGCTCGTCGCGGTACTCAGGCCCGTAGAGGTCGACGTGGACAGACTTCCGATGGAACTCGTGGCCGTGCTCAGACCCGTCGACGTGGACGTCGACAGGCTACCGATCGAACTCGTCGCGGTGCTCAACCCCGTGGAGGTCGAAGTCGACAGGCTGTCGATAGAGCTCGTTGCCGTGCTCAGACCCGTCGACGTGGAGGTCGATAGGCTGCCGATCGAACTCGTCGCGGTGCTCAAGCCAGTCGAGGTCGAGGTCGACAAGCTACCGATGCTGCTGGTCGCCGTGCTCAGGCCCGTGGAGGTGGAGGTGGACAGGCTCCCGATGGAACTCGTCGCGGTGCTCAGCCCCGTCGACGTGGAGGTCGACAGGCTGTCGATGCTACTGGTCGCCGTGCTCAATCCGGTCGACGTCGATGTGGACAGGCTGCCAATCGAGCTCGTTGCCGTACTCAGTCCAGTCGACGTCGAAGTCGACAAGCTGTCGATGCTGCTCGTCGCGGTGCTCAGACCCGTGGAGGTCGAGGTGGACAGGCTACCGATCGAGCTCGTTGCCGTGCTCAGGCCAGTCGAAGTCGAGGTCGACAAGCTATCGATGCTGCTGGTCGCAGTGCTCAGACCCGTCGAGGTCGACGTGGACAGACTGCCGATGCTGCTCGTTGCGGTGCTCAGACCTGTAGAGGTCGACGTCGACAAGCTGCCGATGGAGCTCGTGGCCGTGCTCAACCCGGTCGACGTGGAGGTCGACAGGCTGTCAATAGAGCTCGTTGCCGTGCTCAAGCCAGTCGATGTCGAGGTCGACAAGCTACCGATGCTGCTGGTCGCAGTGCTCAGGCCCGTCGACGTCGAGGTGGACAGGCTACCGATGGAGCTCGTAGCCGTGCTCAAGCCCGTGGAAGTCGAGGTCGACAGGCTGCCAATCGAGCTCGTTGCCGTGCTGAGGCCAGTCGAAGTCGATGTCGACAAGCTATCGATGCTGCTTGTTGCCGTACTCAGCCCCGTCGAAGTCGAGGTCGAGAGGCTGCCGATGGAACTCGTTGCCGTGCTCAGGCCCGTGGAGGTCGAGGTCGACAGGCTACCGATGGAACTCGTCGCAGTGCTCAGACCCGTGGAGGTCGAAGTCGACAAGCTGTCGATGCTGCTCGTGGCGGTGCTCAGACCCGTCGACGTGGAGGTCGACAGACTACCAATGGAACTCGTCGCCGTGCTCAAACCGGTCGACGTCGAAGTCGAGAGGCTATCGATGCTGCTCGTCGCGGTACTCAGGCCCGTAGAGGTCGAGGTGGACAGGCTCCCGATCGAGCTCGTTGCCGTGCTCAGACCAGTCGACGTGGAGGTCGACAGGCTATCGATGCTGCTCGTCGCGGTGCTCAGACCCGTCGAAGTCGACGTGGACAGGCTGCCGATCGAACTCGTTGCTGTGCTGAGGCCAGTCGAAGTCGATGTCGACAAGCTATCGATGCTGCTGGTCGCGGTGCTCAGGCCCGTAGAGGTCGAGGTGGACAGGCTACCGATCGAGCTCGTTGCCGTGCTCAGGCCAGTCGACGTGGAGGTCGACAGGCTATCGATGCTGCTGGTCGCGGTGCTCAGGCCCGTGGAGGTCGAGGTGGACAGGCTACCGATGGAACTCGTTGCCGTGCTCAGACCAGTCGACGTCGAGGTCGACAAGCTACCAATGGAACTCGTCGCAGTGCTCAAGCCGGTGGAGGTCGAAGTCGACAGGCTATCGATGCTGCTGGTTGCGGTGCTCAGCCCCGTGGAAGTCGAGGTGGACAGGCTACCAATGCTGCTCGTCGCAGTACTCAGACCCGTCGAGGTCGACGTGGACAGACTGCCAATGGAGCTCGTTGCAGTGCTGAGGCCAGTCGACGTCGAAGTCGACAGGCTATCGATGCTGCTGGTTGCGGTGCTCAGGCCCGTCGAGGTGGACGTGGACAGGCTACCGATCGAGCTCGTTGCCGTGCTGAGGCCAGTCGAAGTCGATGTCGACAAGCTATCGA
>NZ_JBMDKG010000093.1:0-8060 GCF_057809595.1 Variovorax sp. FG153 | reverse complement strand
AAAAGAAAGTGACTCGCCCGCCGGGGCGAATTCCCGGCCGACAGCCTCAGCAAAACAATCAGAGGAAGACAAAGCTCACTCCCCTCCCCCAAGAAACAGCGCCTCGAACTGCAGATCCATCGGAAGCCCGACGCAAACCATCCGCAGCCCGCTTTCAACGGCAGGATCCCCGATCCACAAGGAGGCCCCTTCCAAAGGCAAAGCCAAGGCACCTTCAGAAGACGAAGCATCAGACCCAGCAGCACCGAACAACCGACCCAGCGCCGCATCGAACCGAGCCGCATCCAGATCGAGCTCCAGCCCTTCCAGAGCAGCCTGAGTAGCCAACCCCCACCACCGCAAGGCAGCCACCAACGCAGCCCCCTCGAGCTCAGAGAGCAACGGGTCTTCCAGCTCCACCGCCACGGTGAAAGGAAAGTACCGCCCCACTCCATCGACCGAAGGCATCAACACCCCGATCCACCCCCGCTCCCCCGCCACCCGAGGCCCCAGCACGAAGCACCACACCGGCGCCTCGAGGTAGTGCGAAGTCCAGTCCGCATGCCGATCCCGCAACCGGGCCAGCCCGCGCTGCAGCCACGCATCCCAAACGCCCCGAAACGACTCCGGCAGCCGGCGGTGCGCGAAGTCCCCCATCCCCGGCAACTTGCCGAACCATCCCGGCAATTGCGTGGAAGCGAACAACGGGGACGAGGCAAGGTTCACAAGCCCTCCGGGCACGAGAACTCGCGCAGTTCCTTCAACCGGATCGGGTGCTGCACGCTGTTGGTCGTCACCTCGAAGCGGGTGCGCCGGTTGCCGACCTGGAAGGTGATGAAGAACTTCTCGGGCGCGTCGCCGGCCTCGAGCTGGCCGTCGTCGAGCGTGCGGAACAGCGCCCACGGCCCATCCACCGCCGAACCCGAGCTGCCCGTCGCCGAGGGCGGGCTGACCTGCACGCGCACCTGGTTGCTGCCCTTCGGTCCGGGCCACTGCACCGCCATCGGCACCACCGGGCCGTGCGCGTACTTCACGAGCTGGCCGTCGACGTCGAGGATGAACTGCGTGATGCTCGCGTCCATCTCCACCGGCTTGAAATCGAGCCGCATCGACGGACCGCGCCCGCCGCCGCGGAAGAAGATCTCCTTGATGCGCGCCGCGCGCTCGAACTGCGCCAGCGCCTGCGTGGTGATGGCGCCGCGCTCGGCCACGGGCTTGTAGCGCCACGGCCGCGTGCTGGTGTCGACCAGCGCGGCCAGCCGCTTCTGGAAGAAGTCGTCCATCAGGCCGCCCGCGCCGAACATCTGGCCGAAGTCCTCGGGCAGCACGTCGCGCTTGCTGTTCTGCACGAAGGGATAGCGGCCCGCGATGGCGCGCGCGCAGAACTCGGCCACGGGGCGCAGGTCCTGGCTCAGGTTGCCGCGCTCGGCCACCTGGGCCTGCGTGGCGCCGGTCTGGCTCAGGTTCTCGATCATGCTGCGCACCGGCTCGGGCAGGCGGCCGGCGTCGGACTTGAGCTTGCCGGCCACGTCGCCGGGCGGCGGCGAGGTGCGGCCCTTGACCGCGGTGTCGACCGCGTTGAGGTAGACGTAGACCTCGTTGAACAGCTTGAGCGCGTCGTCGATCGGCGCCGGCTGGTTCGGGCCGCCGGCGGTGACGAGGCGGCGCAGCGATTCGAAGCGGTCGTCGACGATGCTCTCGATGCGCTTGCCCGGCGCGACCTGGCGGCCGGGGTCGCCGCCGAACAGGTCCTCCAGGCCCTTGCGCGTGTTGCGCACGGTCTCGGTCGCCTTGCTCACCACGTCCTTGTTGGCATCGGCGGCGGGGATCAGCGTGGTCTGCTTGACCACCGCGCGCAGGAAGTTCGCGAGCGGCGAATCCACGCCCGAGAGGATGCGCGCGGTCTCGATGTTCTTGTCGAGGCCGGTGACGCGGATCAGCCGCACGTCGGCCAGCAGCGCTTCCCACTGCTTGACGTACTCGGCCAGGTAGAGCCGGCGCACGCGGTCGGTGAGCTCGCCGAGCGCGGCCACGTCGCGCAGCCGGTCGGCGGTGTTGCGGTCCTGGCCCAGCACCCACGGGTCCTCCTGCGCGAGCAGGCCGGTCAGCACCACCACCTCGTTCTGGAAGCGCTTGTGGTAGCCGTCGTAGGTGAACATGCCGGGCACGCCCTCGGTCAGCGGCTTGCCGCTGATGCGCTCGAACACCAGCGGGCCCGAGGGACCGGTGGCCTGCGCCACGCTGAAGGCCGGGATGTCGCGGGAGGCGCGCTGGCGCTTGAGGCGGCTGAACACGCGCTGCTCGAGCGGATAGCTCGCGAGCACCGCGCGCACGCTGCGCACCAGGTTCTCGTCCATCTTCAGCGGCGAGCGCGGCGGGCCCTGCGCGATCAGCACGTCGAGCTGGTCCTCGAGCTGCTTGCGCTGCTCCTCGGGAATGCCGCGGTCCAGGCTGCGCGACCAGTCGAGCGTGATCCAGGCCTTGAGCGCCTCGGCATCGAAGTGCTCGGGCTGATAGAGCATCAGGTAGCTCTTCAAAGCCTCGTAGGTGTACTCGAGGTTGTCCTTCTGCGCGGTGCGCAGCTGGTCCTCGAGCCGCTTGGCGATCTGCGGCAGGAAGGCTTCGTTGAGCGCGCGCTGGTGCACCAGCATGGCGGCGGCATCGAGCTTGTCGCCCTGGTAGAGGCCCAGGGTCATGGCCAGCGGCTCGTCGCCCAGGCGGTTCTCGGGCGTGCGCCAGATGTCGCGCAGGTTCTGCAGCACCGGCGCCACCTCGACCAGGTTCTGCACCCGCGCCGGCAGCGCGGCCAGGTTCTGTTTGGCCGGATCGACGCGCGCCTCGACCGACTTCAGGTAGTCCATGTTGCGCAGCGTGCTGTAGCCCCAGGCCGCGAGCAGGCCCACCGTGAGCAGCGTCATCGCGGCCACGGCCGCGAAGCGCAGCGTGTGGCGGCGGCGCTCGAGCTTGACGTCGGCGCCGGCCAGGCGCTGCTCGGGGAACACCACCTCGCGCAGCAGCGTGGTGAGGAAGTAGCTGCGCCCGCTCGACTTCTGCGGCGCGAGCATCGCGCGCTCGATGCCGAAGCTGCGCGCCAGGCTGCCCATCACGCGATCGATCGGGCTGCCTTCCTGCGTGCCGCTGGTGAAGTACACGCCGCGCACCCATGGCGGCTGGGTGAAGCGCGAGCCGGTGAAGACCTGGTCGAGCAGGTCCGACAGCAGCGGGCCGATGGCGCCGAACTGCGCCGGGAAGCCGAAGATCGCGGCACGGCGCGTGCCGTCGGTCTCGCGCTGCATGCGCGCGATCAGGCCGTCGTTGACGCGCTGGTGCAGCAGCGCGAACTCGCGCTGGAAGGCCAGCGACAGGCCCTTCTCGTCGACCTGCTGGTTCTCCTCGGGCGGCAGCGTGAAGCCGAACACCTGCGCGCGCTGCTCCTTGCCGAGGTCGTCGAAGTAGTCGGTGAAGCCGTACAGCAGGTCGCTCTTGGTGACCAGCACGTAGACCGGCAGCCGCGTCGTGAGCTTGCCGTCGAGCTCGAGCAGGCGCGCGCGGATCGAGGCCGCGAGCTGCGAGCGCGCCTCGGCCCCCTGGCTCAGCAGGTCGCCGACGCTGACCGTGAGGAACACGCCGTTGAGCGGCCGGCGCGGGCGCACCTTCTTGAGCAGGCCGAGGAAGCCTTCCCAGGCGCTCTTGTCCTCCGACTGGTGGCTGTCCTGCGTGGTGTAGCGGCCCGCGGTGTCGATCAGCACGGCCTCGTCGGTGAACCACCAGTCGCAGTTGCGCGTGCCGCCCACGCCGCGGATGGCGCCGGGGCCGAACTTCTCGGCCAGCGGGAACGACAGGCCCGAGTTGACCAGCGCGGTGGTCTTGCCCGCGCCCGGCGCGCCGATGAACACGTACCAGGGCAGGTCGTAGAGATAGCTGCCGCCCGAGATCGAGAGCCAGTCGCGCCAGCCGGGCTTCTTGCCGGCCGCGTGCAGCTTCATCTGCTTGAGCGTGGCCACCGCCTCGTTGAAGCGGGTGTCGAGGATCTGCTGCTCGCCGGCCACCGGCGTGCCGGCCTTGGCCGCGGGCGCCTTCATCAGGCCGTCGGTCAGGTGCTGGCTGGCGCGGCGCGCGCGCCAGCGGCGGTAGATGGCGCGCAGCAGCACCAGCAGCACGATCACGCCGATGACGATGGCGCGCACGGTCTCGCTCTCGAGCGGCGCCAGCGCGCCGATCTTCACCAGCGGGCCGATCCACCAGATCAGCAGCGCGACGACGATCAGCGCGAGCAGCGTCAGCAGCAGCGGGCTGAACAGGAAGCCGAAGATTTTCTTGATCATTTGGTCGCTCCCGTGGCGGGCGACGGCGCAGGCGGCGCGGCGGCGGCGGGCGCCGACGCCAGGCGCTCGGGCTCGGTCAGCAGCACCACCTCGACGCGGCGGTTGCGCGCGCGGTTGGCGGGCGAGTCGTTGGGCGCGACCGGCTCGGCATCGGCCTTGCCGTCGGAGCGCATGCGCGCCGGATCGACCAGCGTCGACAGCGCGCCCTTGACCGCGTCGGCGCGCGCGGCCGACAGGTGCCAGTTCGACGGATAGCGCAGCGAGCGGATCGGCTGGTTGTCGGAGTGGCCGGTGATCAGCACCTCGCCCTTGACCTCGGCCAGTGCCTGGCCGATGCGGCGCAGCACCGGCAGCGACTGCGCCATCGGGTCGGCGCTGCCCGAGCCGAAGAAGGAGTCGCCGCGCAGCCGCACCACGCTGCGGTCGGCCTCGTCGGTCACGGTGACCAGGCCCTGCTTGATCTCGGGCTCGAGGAAGCGCGCGAGCCGCGGCGTCTTGGCCGGCGCGGCCGGCGGCGCGATCTGGATGTTGGGCACGCGCAGGCTCGACAGCGCCGAGTAGGTGGTGTCGGAGCGGTAGTTGAGCGTGAGCCGCAGGCCGAACCAGGCCAGCGCGAGCAGCAGCGCGAAGCCGGCCGCGAACACCCACAGCGGCAGCGACTCGCGCAGCCGCACCGTGCCCGCGCCCTGCCCGCGCCAGTGCGGCGAGAGCTCGGGCTCGACCGCGGGGCGGTCCTTGGCGATCAGGTCGGCCAGCCGCTGGCGCACCGAGTCGAGCTGCGCGCGGCCGTTGTCGACCACGCGGTAGCGGCCCTCGAAGCCGAGCGCCAGCACGCTGTAGATCAGCTCGAGCAGCTGGCGGTGCGTGGGCACGTCCTGCGCGAGCTTGGCCAGCAGCTGGAACACCTTCTCGCCACCCCAGGTCTCGTTGTGGAACTGCACCAGCAGGCTTTGCTTGTTCCAGCCGGCCTGCACGCCCCAGGGCGTGTTGGCCACCGCCTCGTCGAGCGCGGTGCACAGCACGTAGCGCGCGGCCAGCACCGATTCGTTGCCCACGCCCGCGCGGCGCGCGTTCTGGTCGAACTGGTTGACGGCCTCGGCGGTGGAGGCGCGCAGCGCCGGCACGTTGGGCGGCTGCACCAGGTTGCGCAGCTTGCCGATCAGCACCAGCAGCTTGCCGGCCGCCGACACCAGCGGATTGAGCAGGCCGAGCTCGCCGAGGTCGGCCACCGGCGTGGGATCGGTGGCGGGGAAGAAAGGCGCGGGCGCGGCCGAGGCCGCCGGCGCATTGGCCGGCGTGCGCGGCTTGGGCTTGATGACCGTGCGCTCGGACTCGAAGGCGGCGAAGGGGTCGGGAGGTGTGCTCATGATGCGTGGGTCCCGCGAAGAAAGACGGGATCGGACTTCCGGACGCAGAGGACGCGAAGGTTCCGCGAAGGACGCGAAAGGAACACAAGAAATGGATTCCCGGACTTCTTTCGCGTCCTTCGCGGAACCTTCGCGCCCTTCGCGTCCGGGCAGCCCGAATCCGGCAGCGCATCCGTCTGGCACGACCGGATTTCCGTCGAGGTGTTCATGACCGGATCGCCCAGAACGCGAGGTCGAGGCCCGGGAAGTCGCCCGCGATGTGCATCGCCACGCCGCCCGACTGCTCGAGCTGGCGCCAGAGGTCGCTGTTGCGGGTCTCGAGCTCGAAGTAGTTCGCGCCCGCGTGGAACGGGATCTGGCGCGGCGCCACCGGCATCGGCGTCAGCGTGACGCCCGGCAGCGCGAGGTTGACGAGGTCGCGGATGCGCTCGACCGGGCCGATCTTGACCTGCGTCGGGAAGCGCGCGCGCAGTGCCTCGCTGGGCATGTGCGCGTTGACGGCCAGCACGAAGGTGGCGTTGCGCTGCAGCTCGACGTCGCTGACCACCGCCACGCGCACGCCGTGCTTGCGGTCGTGCAGGTCGATGCGGATCGCCGACTGCTCGAGCACCATCGACAGGCTGCGGCGCAGGTCGTCCATCAGCGGCCGGAAGCTCATCGCGAGGTCGTCGTGGATGTAGGGGCCGAAGCGCGCCACGCGGCGCGAGTCGCGAAAGCTCGCCAGGTCGCCGGCCAGGCCCAGCGCCTGCTCGAAGAAGCGCTGCGGATGCAGCATCGCGCTCTTCGCGAGATGCGCGAACACCGCCTCGTTGCGGTTCACGGTCTGCAGCAGCATGAAGTCGGCGATCTCGGCCACGCCGCCGGTGCCGCCCTGCGTCATGCGCCCGGCCAGCGCCTCGCCGCGCTGGCGCAGCAGGCCCAGCAGCTCGTCGAGCCAGGCGCGGATCACCGCATGGCCCGCCACGTCGAGCAGCGGCGGCAGCATCGCGCGCTCGAGCTGCACCTGGTTGTCGACGCGGCGCTCGACCACGCGCGCCACGCCCAGCGTGGTCCAGGCATCGGTCGCCTCGCTCGCGCGCATCAGCCGCGTGTGGAGCTGGCCCAGCTGCAGCATCGCGGTGCGCTCGCCCGCGGTGTTGGAGTCGGGCACGTCGGACTCGAGCACGCGGTGGCGCACCAGTTCCTCGTACTCCTCGGCATCGGCCTCGCGCGCCCCGGCGCGGCGCAGCGGCAGCGCCAGCACCACGGCCTCGTCGCGCATGGTCTGGGGGATGTCGATCGGTTCGGGCAGCGGATCGACCGCCGGCATGTCGAACACCGTGCCGTCGCCGAACACGCCCACCGCGCGCACCAGCGCCAGCTTGCCCAGCGTCAGCGCGGCCTGGTCGATCTCCAGTTCGGCGAAGCCCCAGGCATAGGGCGTGGTGGAGCGCAGCAGCACGTGCCGCGCGTGATCGGCATGTCGTTCGCTCTGCTGCAGGTGCTGGGGCTGCAGCAGCATCCCCTCGCTCCAGACCACTTTTGTTCGCCAACTCATCCGCTCGCACTCCGTCAACGGCAAGGGCTGCCTGTAAGAAGCGGTGAGTTTCCGGCGCGAGAAGTCATGGGCAAATCCGCCTTAAGGCCTAGCTAACGGCATAGGCGGCGCTCGAGGACGTACGGCGAAGGGAGTAGACGCGGGCTCAGAAGGGAGGACCGACCGGCCCGGTCTTGACGTGGCTGGCCGCGTGCTCGACCCAGCGGCCCGGCGTGCCGTGCACGATGCCCTCGCTGCTCCATTCGCTGAAGCTGCCGCCGCCGTTGACGACGATGCGCTTCGGCGCCGCGATGCGGATGTCCGCGGTGCTGCTGGTGATGCGCACGGCGCCGCGAGCCTCGAGGCCGATCGCGCCGGCGCGCGCCTCGACGCGGACCGCGCCGCTGGCCGCGATCCACCGCATGCCGTGGCGCAGCGCGAACAGGCGCACGCCCTCGCGCGCGGCGACCAGCAGCCGGCGCAGCGCGCTGAAGCTCGCGGGACCTTCGCTCGTGAGCGCGAGGGGACCGCCGGCCTGCAGGTGCAGGCTGCCCGGCGTGGTGGCGGCGATGCCAGCCGCGCTGGCGAGCAGCAGCTGCGCCGCCTGCAATTCGGGGCAACGGCCAGCGGCCGGATCGCCGGGGCCGCCACGGATCGCATCGTTCTGGGCTGCCAACACCTGCGCCACCCGCGACTGGTCGTCGCCGGCATCCTGAGCCTTCGCGGCCAGGGCGGCTTCGGCCAGCCCGCGGTGCAGCGCCCGCGCATTCGCGAGCCGCGCGGTGGTCTCGCCCATGTCGAGCGCATGGTTCGCCGCATTCGGCCGGGCCTCGGTGGTGATCAGCATCCCCCGTGCCGCCCTCAGCACCCCGT
>NZ_JBMDKG010000092.1:0-12095 GCF_057809595.1 Variovorax sp. FG153 | reverse complement strand
GCCAGGCCCACGCGGCTCTCCGGGCCCACGCCCATTGCGATGAGACGGTGCGCCAAGCGGTTCGCGCGTGCGTTCAGCTCGCCGTAGCTCAGTTGCAGCTCGCCGAAGACCACCGCCTGCGCGTCGGGGCGTGCCGCCGCCTGGCGCGCGATCAGCCGGTGCACCGGCTCGGCGCCCTCATGGCGCCGCGGATTCTCGCTCCACGCGGCAATCTGCGCGCGCTCCCCGGCGCCGAGCAGCGCCACCGCGCCGGCGGCCTGCTGCGGCGCGTCCACGAGTGCCCGCAGCAGCGCCAGGTAGTGCCCCGCCATGCGCTCGATGGTCGCGGCATCGAACAGCTCGGCGGCATAGTTCAGGCTCGCGCGCACCCGGCCGTCGGCGCTCTCGAAGGTGTCGAGCGTGAGTTCGAACTGCGCGGCCTTCTCGCCGAGCTCGTGCTCGGCCAGGGCCAGGCCCGGCAGGCTCTCCAGCGCACCGAAGTCGGTGCGCTGGTGGTTGAACATGACCTGGAACAGCGGGCTGGTGCCCAGGCTGCGCTCGGGCTGCAGCGCCTCCACCAGTTGCTCGAACGGCAGGTCCTGGTGCGCCTGCGCGCCCAGCGCCGCGTCGCGCGCCTGGCGCAGCGCCTGCAGCAGGCTCGCGCGCTCGTCGATCAGGTTGCGCTGCACCTGCGTGTTGACGAAGAAGCCGATCACGCCCTCGGTCTCCACGCGATGGCGATTGGCCACCGGCACGCCCACGCGGATGTCGCGCTCGCCGGTGTGGCGGCTCAGCAGCACCTGGAAGCCCGCCAGCAGCGCCATGAACAGCGTCGCGCCCTCTGCCTGCGCGCGCTTCTGGAGCCCGGCCACCAGCTCGCTCGGCAGCTCGAACCGCGCGAGCGCCGCGCGGTAGCCGCCCTCGGCGCGCCGCGGCCGGTCCACCGGCAGCTGCAGCACCGGCTGCCCGTCGCCGAGCTGCTGCGTCCAATAGGCCAGCTGGCTGTTCTTCTCGCCGGCCTCGAGCCAGTTGCGCTGCCACACGGCGTAGTCCGCGTACTGGATCGGCAGCGTGTCTTCGGCGCCCGTCTCGCCGAGCACGCGCGCGCGGTACTGCGCCACGAATTCGTCGACCACGATCTGCATCGACCAGCCATCGGAGACGATGTGGTGCATCACCACCACCAGCAGGTGCTCGTCCGCCGCCATGCGAACCAGGCCCACGCGCAGCAGCGGTCCGTGCGCGAGGTCGAAGGGCGTGCGGCCCAGGCGGCGCGCGGCCTCGTCGGCCCGCGCCGCGCGCTGCGCCGGCTCGACCTCGCCGAGATCCACCCGCTGCAGCTCGAAGCCGCCCGCCTCGAGGATCACCTGCTCGGCCAGCCCGTCGGCATCGGCGCGGAACACGGTGCGCAGCGCCTCGTGGCGCGCCACGATCGCCGCGAAGCTCGCCTGCACGGCCTCCACGTTCAGTGCGCCCTTCAGGCGCAGCGCGCCGCTGATGTGGTAGGCCGTGCTCTGCGGATCGAGCTGCCAGAGGAACCACTGGCGCAGCTGCGCGTAGGAAAGATGGCAGCGCCCGCGCGCCGACGCGTCGCGCGCCAGGATCGGGAACTGGCCGATGCTCAGGCCCTCGGCGCGGATCTTGTCGTAGACGGCGCGGCGTTGTTCCGGGCTCAGGCGGGAAAAGCGCTCCGCGATGCGGCGAGTCGCCGTGGTTTCCATCAAGCTGTCTCCATGCTGTCGATGAACGAGTCGATGTCCAGCAGCGCCTCGTCGGTGGGTTTGCCCCGGCCCGCCTGCGCGATCAGCGCGGCCATGCCGGCCAGGGTCGGGTTCGGGAAGATGTCCTGGATGCGCAGCTCGGCGCGCAGCGCGGACTGCACGCGCGAGGCGACCTGCACGGCCAGCAGCGAATGGCCGCCGAGTTCGAAGAAGTTGTCGTGGCGGCCCACGCGCGCGGCGCCGAGCAGCTCGCGCCAGATCGCGGCCAGCGCTTCCTCCAGCTCGCCCTGCGGCGGCTCGAAGGGCCTGTCGCTCGCGTACTCGGCCTCGGGCAGCGCCTTGCGGTCCACCTTGCCGCTGCCGTTGAGCGGCAGCCGCTCGAGCACCACGATCGCCGACGGCACCATGTAGTCGGGCAGCGCCGCGGCCACGCGCTCGCGCAGCGCGGCTGCATCCGCCTCGCGGCCCGCGTGCGATGCGACGTAGGCGACCAGCCGCGCGCCGGCCGCGTCCTCGCGCGCCACCACCACCGCCTCGCGCACCTCGGGCTGCGCGAGCAGCTGCGCCTCGATCTCGCCGAGCTCGATGCGATAGCCGCGCACCTTGACCTGGTGGTCGAGCCGGCCCAGGTACTCGAGCTGGCCCTGCGCGTTCCAGCGCACCAGGTCGCCGGTGCGGTAGAGGCGCTGGCCGTCGTGCGCGGCCACGAAGCGCTCGGACGTCAGGCCCGCGCGCCGGTCGTAACCGCGCGCCAGGCCGACGCCACCGATGAAGAGCTCGCCCGGCACGCCCGCGGGCGCGGGGTTCAGCGAGGCATCGAGCACGCGCAGCTGCGTGTCGGCGATCGGCCCGCCGATGCGTGGCCGTCCGTCGACCCGCACCGCGGCCGACCAGATGGTGGTCTCGGTCGGGCCGTACATGTTCCACAGCTCGACGCCGCAGGCGCGCAGGTCGTCGGCGAGGTCCGGCTGCAGCGCCTCGCCGCCGCACAGGCCCTTGAAGTTCGGCAGCGCGCTGCCCTTCCAGCCGGCGGCGCGCAGCAGGCGCCAGCCCGCGGGCGTGGACTGCAGCATGGTCGCGCCGCTGCGCTCCATCAGCTCGCCGAGCGCGCCGCCGCTGCGCACCACGTCCCTGGAGGCCAGCACCAGCCGGGCGCCCGACAGCAGCGGCAGGTACAGCTCCAGCGCCGCGATGTCGAAGGACAGCGAGGTCACGGCGACCAGCACGTCGTTGGCCGAGAGACCCGGCGCCTCCTTCATGCCGAGCAGGAAGTGGCCGAGCGCCCGGTGGCGCACCATCACGCCCTTGGGCCGGCCGGTGGAGCCCGAGGTGTAGATCACGTAGGCCAGGTGCTCGCCGCTCACGGCCACGCGCGGGTCGTGCGCGGGCTCGCCCGAGAGGTCGAGCGTGTCGAGCGCCAGCAGCCGCAGCGCCCCGGTGCCGGGCACGCGCAGGTGGCTCTGCGTGAGCAGCAGCGCGATGCCGCTGTCCTCGACCATGTAGGCCAGCCGGTCGGCCGGGTACTCGGGGTCGAGCGGCACGTAGGCGCCGCCGGCCTTCAGGACCGCCAGCACGCCCACCACCATGTCGATGGAGCGCTCCACCGCGATGCCCACCTTGGTGTCGGGACGCACGCCCAGCGCCACCAGGCGATGCGCGAGCCGGTTGGCGCGCGCGTCGAGCTCGGCATGGCTCAGCGACTGCTCGCCGAAGACCAGCGCGACGGCCTGCGGCGTGCGCCGCGCCTGCAGTTCGATCTGCCGGTGCACCGGCGGCACCGCGTCGTGGCGCCGCGCATTCGTGCCCCAGGCCTCCAGCGCCTCGCGCTCGACGGCGGGCATCGGCACCAGGTCGGCGGCGAGCGCGGCCGGCCGGCCGTCGTCGGCCGCCAGCGCCTGCACCACGCCCTCCAGTGCCGCGAGCACGTAGCCGCAGACACGGCGCGCGTCGACATCCTCGTGGATTTGCGCCGCGAGTTCGAAGCCCTCGCCGAGGTCGTCCACCGACAGGGTCACGGGGTAGTTGGTGCGCTCCTCGCTCGCGAGCACGCGCACGCCGTCCCACACCATGCCCTCGGCGGCGTCCGGCCCGGCCTCGCGCCGCGGGGCGTAGCGGTAGTTCAGCATGGCCGAGAACAACGGCGCACCGCCCTGCAGGCCGCTGCAGCGCTGCGCGAGCGACAGCCGCGCGTGCTCGTGCTGCAGCAGGCGGGTCAGTGCTTCGTGCATGCCCGCGAGGCAGGCGCGCAGGTCGCGCGCGCCGAGCCGCATGCGCACCGGCAGCGTGTTGATGAACAGGCCCAGCGCGCGGCCGGCGCCCTCGCCGCCGTCCATGCGGCCGAACAGCACCGTGCCGAACACCACGTCGTCCTTGCCCGTGGCCTTGGCCAGCACCAGTGCCCACGCCAGGTGGAACAGCGTCGCCGCGCTCACGCCGTGGCGCTGCGCCTGCCGGCGGATCGCGCGGGCCAGCGCGGCATCGAGCACCTGGCGCGCCTCGACGATGCGCGTGCCGTCGCCCTGCACGTCGAGCAGGCCGAAGGGCGCGGTGGGTTCGTCCACGTCACCCAGCATCTCGCGGAAGAAGTCCTCGTGCTCGGCCTGGCTCACGCCCAGCCGCGCCTGCGCCACGTAGCGGCGGAACGGCACCGGCTCGGGCAGTTCGGCCGCGCGGCCCTGCTCGATCAGCGCGATCTCCTGCACCAGCAGCTCCAGCGTGGTGTGGTCCACCACCATGTGATGGGCGGGCAGTTGCAGCAGCCAGCGGCCCTGCGCGGCATCGTGCGCCGCGAGGGCGTGGATCATCGGCGCCTCGCGCACGTCGATGCGGTGGCGCGCGGGATCGACCCGCGCCTCGAGGCGGCGCGCCACGTCCATGCCGGCCTCGTCCGCGCCGGGTTCCTCGAGCCAGCGCAGCTTCAACGCCGCCTCGCGCAGCACCACCTGCACCGGTTCGGGCAGTCCTTCCCACAGCACCGCGGTGCGCAGGATGTCGTGCCGCGCGATCACCCGGTCGAAGCTCGCGACGAAGCGCTCCAGCCGCTCGCGGCTGTCGAAGCCCAGCAGGTGCGGCGTGACGTAGGCATCGCCCTCGGCCTGCAGCAGGTGATGGAACAGGATGCCTTCCTGCAGCGGCGCGAGCGGATAGATGTCCTGGATGTTCGAGGCGCCACCGGGCACCGCGGCCTCGATGCGCGCGATCTGCGCCGCGTCGAGCGCGACCAGCGTGAGCATCCCCGGCTCGATCGCGGCGCAGCCCGCCGGGATGCCGTTGGGCGGCACCACGACCTCGGCCGGCGCCGTGTCCTGCGACTGCACGAGCGCCTGCGCGAAGGCCTGCAGCCGCGGCTGCTCGAACAGGGTGCGCACCTGCACGGACCAGCCGAGGGCGCGCAGCTTCTCGAGCAGGCCGAGCGCGAGCAGCGAGTGGCCGCCGAGCTCGAAGAAGTTGTCCTGGCGCCCGACACGCGGCACGCCCAGCAGCTCGGCCCACAGCGCGGCCAGTCGCGTCTCGACCTCGCCCTCGGGCGCTTCGTGGGGGCGCTCGGCGGCGAAGGCCGGCGCGGGCAACGCCTTGCGATCCACCTTGCCGTTGGCGTTGAGCGGCAGCGCGTCGAGCACCACCAGCACCGCGGGAACCATGTGGTCGGGCAGGACCGCGCCGAGGCGCTCGCGCAGCGCCGCGACGTCGATCGCGTGGCCCGCCCGCGCCCCGAGGTAGCCCGCGAGCTGCGCGCCGCCGGGCCCTTCGACGGCCAGCACCACGGCCTCGCGCACCTCCGGCTGCGCGAGCAGCTGGGCCTCGATCTCGCCGGGCTCGATGCGAAAGCCCCGTACCTTGACCTGGTGGTCGGCGCGTCCGAGGTACTCGAGCTGGCCGTCGGCGTTCCAGCGCACCATGTCGCCGGTGCGGTAGAGGCGCCGGCCGCCCTCGGCGGCGACGAAGCGCTCCGCCGTCAGGCCGGCCCGGTTCAGGTAGCCGCGCGCCAGCCCCTGGCCGCCGAGGTAGAGCTCGCCGGCCACGCCGGGCGGCACCGGGTTCAGCGCGGGATCGAGCACCAGCGCGAGACGGTTGCCGACCGGCCGGCCGATCGGCGCGTAGTGGCTGCGGGTCTCGCCCACGCGCCACGCGGTGGGCCCCACCACGGCCTCGGTCGGACCGTAGGCATTGACCAGGATCTGCGCGCGCACCCGCTCGCGGGCGCGTTCCACGGTATCGCGCGGCCAGCCCTCGCCGCCGACCATGCACAGCCGCAGCGGCAGCACCTCGTCCGCATCCTCCAGGCTGCGCACCAGGGCGCCCATGTAGGGCGTGGGCATCACGACCGAGTTGACGCGCTGCGCGCGCATCTCCCGCAGCACCTCGGCCACGGTCTGGCGCCGTGCGTCGCACAGCACCATCGCGCCGCCGGTGCTCAGGGTGGCGAGGAAGCGCTCCTGCGCCGCGTCGAAGGAGATCGACAGCAGCGCCATCTCGCGGTCGCCGGCATCCATGCCGTTGGCCCGCGCGACCGCGCGCACGTGCATGGCGATCGGGCCGTGCGCCACGGCCACGCCCTTGGGCTGGCCCGTGGAGCCCGAGGTGTAGATCACGTAGGCCGCGTTCGCCGCGTGCAGCGCCGGGCGCGGGTCGTGCGCGGGTTCGTCGTCCAGCGCCAGCGTGTCGAGCGCGAGCACCGGCCACGCCTCGCCCGCCGGCAATGCCGGGGCCGAGCGGCCGTGCGTGAGCAGCAATGCGATGCCGCTGTCGCGCAGCATGTGGGCCAGGCGCTGCGCCGGATAGTCGGGGTCCATGGGCACGTAGGCACCGCCGGCCTTGAGTACCGCGAGCAGCGCGGTCACCGCCTCGGCGCTGCGCTCCATCGCGATGCCGACGCGCCGTTCGGGCCCGATGCCGAGCGCCGCGAGGCGGTGCGCGAGACGGTTGGCGCGGCGGTTGAGTTCGCCGTAGCTCAGCACGCGCTCGCCCTCGACGACCGCCGGCGCATCGGGCCGCGCCCGCGCGTGCGCCTCGAACAGGCGGTGGACGAAGCCCTCGCCTTCGGCATCGACGGGCGCGTCGGCGCCCCAGGCAGCCAGTTGCTGCCGTTCGCGCGCGCCCAGCAGCTCGACCTCGCCGACGCGGCAGGCCGGCGTCTCGGCCAGCGCGCGCAGCACGGCGGCATAGTGGCCGGCCATGCGCTCGACGGTGCGCGGCTCGAACAGCTCGCGCGCATAGACGAAGGCCACGCTCAGGCGGCCCTGCGCGTCCTCCATGGTGTGCAGCGTCAGCTCGAACTGCGCCTTCTGGCTGCCGAGCGGGAAATCCTCGAGCGCCAGCCCCGGCAGTTGCGCCAGCGGCTCGGTGTTGCTGCGCAGGTGGTTCATCAGCACCTGGAACAGCGGCGTGTGGCCGAGGCTGCGCTCGGGCTGCAGCGCTTCCACCAGTTGCTCGAAGGGCAGGTCCTGGTGCGCCTGGGCCTGCAGCGAGGCCTCGCGGACCTGCTCGAGCACCTGCTGCAGCGGCAGCTCGGCGCGCAGCGCGCCGCACAGCACCTGGGTGTTGACGAAGAAGCCGACCAGGCCCTCGGTCTCGGGATGGTCGCGGTTGGCGATCGGGACGCCGACGCGGATGTCCTCCTCCGCGGTGTAGCGGTGCAGCAGCACCTGGAAGCCCGCGAGCAGCGCCATGAACAGCGTGCCGCCATGGGCCTGCGCGCGGCGGCGCAGCGCTTCGACCAGCTGCGGCTCGAGCACGCTTGCATGGCGGGCGGTGCCGTAGTCGGGCACCGCGGCGCGCGGATGGTCGGTGGGCAGCTGCAGCACCGGCTGCCGGCCGCCGAGACGGGCCTGCCAGTAGTCCAGCTGCCGATCGCGCTCGCCGGCCTCGAGCCAGCCTCGCTGCCAGGCCGCGTAGTCGGCGTACTGGACCGGCAGCGCGCGCGTCGTGCGTGCCTCGCCGAGCACGTGGGCGCGGTAGTGCGCGACGAACTCGTCGATCATGACCTTCATCGACCAGTCGTCGGACACGATGTGGTGCATGACCAGCATGAGCACGTGCTGCGGCGGCTCGCCGGCGGCGCTCATGCGGATCAGGCCCACGCGCAGCAGCGGTCCGTCGGCCAGGTCGAAGGGCGTCTGCACGAAGCGGCGCGCGATGGCCTCGGCCTCGTGCTCGCGCCGCGCGGGCGCCGTCGCGCCGAGGTCGAAGGTCGGCAGCGCCAGCGCCATGCGCGGCAGGACGTGCTGTTCGCCCTGTCCGGCCGCATTGCCGCGGAACACGGTGCGCAGCGATTCATGGCGCGCGACCAGCGCCTCGAAGCTCGCGCGCACGGCCGCGGTGTCGAGCGGGCCGCGCAGCCGCAGTGCCCCGGGCACATGGTGCGCGGAACTCGTGGGATCGAACTGCCACAGGAACCACAGCCGCTGCTGCGCGTGCGAGAGCGGGAACACCGCGACGCCATCGGCTGTCGCGCGCGGCAGGGCCTGCATCCGCATCGCGGGCGCGCTTGCCGCGGGACCGGCCTCGGCCGCGCGGGCCGCGAGCGCGCGCAGCGCCTGGTGCTGGAACAGGTCGCGCGGCGTGAGATGCAGCCCGGCCTTGCCGGCCTGCGCCACGACCTTGAGGCTCAGGATCGAATCGCCGCCGAGCTCGAAGAAGTTGTCGTTGCGCCCCACGCGCTGCACGCCCAGCACCTCCGCCCAGATACCCGCCAGCGCCTGCTCCACCTCCCCCTCGGGCGCCTCGTACGCCCGCTCGCTCGCGAACTCCGCCTCCGGCAGCGCCTTGCGGTCCACCTTCCCGTTCGCATTCAGCGGCAACCCCTCCAGCACCACCAGCGCCCCCGGCACCATGTAGTCCGGCAGCACCGCCCCCAGCCGCTCGCGCATGCGCGCCACGTCCAGCACCTGCCCCGCCTGCGCGCTCACATAGCCCACCAGCCTCGTCCCGCCCGGGCCCTCCTTGGCCACCACCACCGCCTCGCGCACCTCCGGCTGCGCCAGCAGCTGCGCCTCGATCTCCCCGAGCTCGATGCGGAACCCCCGCACCTTCACCTGGTGGTCGATGCGGCCCAGGTAGTCCAGCTGCCCTTCCGAGTTCCAGCGCACCAGGTCCCCCGTGCGGTACAGCCGCCGGCCATCGGCCGCCGCCACGAAGCGCTCCGCCGTCAACCCGGGGCGCCCCAGGTAGCCGCGCGCCAGCCCCGCGCCCGAGACATGCAGCTCCCCCGCCACCCCCACCGGCACCGCGTTCAGCTGCGCATCCAGCACGCACAGCCCCAGGTCCGCGATCGCCGTGCCCACCGGGCTGCGCTGGCCCGCGAGGTCCGCGCGCGTGATGCGCCGGTACGTCACGTGCACCGTCGTCTCCGTGATCCCGTACATGTTGATCAGCCGCGGCGCCTCGTCCCCCATCCGCTCCATCCACGGGCGCAGGCTCTGCGGCTCCAGCGCCTCGCCGCCGAAGATCACCTGGCGCAGCGCCAGCCGACCGGCCGCCGCCTCCAGCCCCGGCGCGTGCACCAGCTGCCCGAAGGCCGAGGGCGTCTGGTTCAGCACCGTCACGCGCTGCTCGCACAGCAGCCGCAGGAAGTCCTCCGGCGAGCGGCTCACCCAGAACGGCACCACCACCAGCCGCCCGCCCGTGCACAGCGCCCCGAAGATCTCCCACACCGAGAAGTCGAAGGCGTACGAGTGGAACATCGTCCAGGTGTCGCGCTCGCCGAAGTCGAACCACTGCCGCGTCGCGTCCAGCAGCCGCGTGACGTTGCGGTGGCACAGCTGCGCTCCCTTGGGCCGCCCGGTGGAGCCCGAGGTGTAGATCACGTACGCCAGGTGCTCGCCGTGCACCGCCACCCCGGGGTCGGTATCGGGCTCGTCCGACAGATCCAGCGTGTCCAGCGCCAGCACACGCAGTCCCTCGCACCCCGGCACGCTCAGGTGGCTCTGCGTGAGCACCAGCGCCACGCCGCTGTCGGCCACCATGTAGCTCAGCCGGTCCGCCGGGTACTCCGGGTCCAGCGGCACGTAGGCGCCGCCGGCCTTCAGGATCCCGAGGATCCCCACCACCATCTCGATGGAGCGCTCCACCGCCAGGCCCACGCGGCTCTCCGGGCCCACGCCCAGTGCGATGAGCCGGTGCGCCAGGCGGTTCGCGCGTGCATCGAGTTCGCCGTAGCTCAGGTGGTGCTCGCCGAAGACCACCGCCTGCGCGTCGGGGCGCGCCGACGCCTGGCGCGCGATGCGCTCGTGCAGCGTCGCCTCGCCCGCGAAACGGCCGCGCGGCGCGCCCCAGGCGGACAGCTGCGCGCGCTCGGCCTCGCCCATCAGCGCCACGGCGCCGACGGCCTGCGACGGCGCATTCGCGAGCGCATCGAGCACCGCGAGGTAGTGGCCCGCCATGCGCTCGATGGTCGAGGCATCGAACAGCTCCGACGCATAGCGCAGGCTGGCACGCACCTGGCCGTTCATGTCCTCGGAGGTGTCCAGCGCCAGCTCGAACTGCGCGGCCTGTGCCTCGAGTTCGTAGTCGCCGAGCATGAGGCCGGGCAGCCCCTGGAGCGCGCGGAAATCGGCGCGCTGGTGGTTGAACAGCACCTGGAACAGCGGGCTGGTGCCCAGGCTGCGCTCGGGCTGCAGCGCCTCCACCAGCTGCTCGAACGGCAGGTCCTGGTGCGCCTGCGCGCCCAGCGCCGCGTCGCGCGCCTGGCGCAGCGCCTGCAGCAGGCTCGCGCGCTCGTCGATCGGATTGCGCTGCACCTGCGTGTTGACGAAGAAGCCGATCACGCTCTCGATCTCGGGCCGGTGCCGGTTCGCGACCGGCACGCCGAGCCGGATGTCGCGCTCGCCGGTGATGCGGTGCAGCAGCACCTGGAAGCCCGCGAGCAGCGCCATGAACAGCGTGGCGCCCTCGCCCTGCGCGCGCCGCCGCAGCGCCGCCACGAGTTCCGCGGGCAGCGCGAAGTCGTGGCGCACGGCGACATAGCGGCCGTCCGCGCGGCGCGCGCGGTCGGTGGGCACCTGCAGCACCGGCTGCGCGCCGCCGAGCTGCGCGGTCCAGTAGGCGAGCTGGCGCTCGCGCTCGCCGGCCTCGAGCCAGCCGCGCTGCCAGGCGGCATAGTCGGCGTACTGCAGCGCCAGGGCCGGCAGCGCGAGCGGCTGGCCGAGCACGCGGGCGCGATAGCGCTCGACGAACTCGTCGACCACGATCTGCATCGACCAGCCGTCCGACACGATGTGGTGCATCACCACCACGAGCAGGTGCGACTCGGCCTCGATGCGCACGAGGCGCACGCGCAGCAGCGGGCCTTCGCCGAGGTCGAAGGGCGTGTCGCTCAGCGCGCGCGCCTCCTGTCTCGCGCGCGCCTCGCGCGCCTCGCGGCCGGCCACGTCGCGCAGGTCGACCAGCGCGAAATCGAGCGGGCCCGGATCGAGGATCCATTGCTCGGCCAGGCCCTGCGCGTCGGCGCGGAACACGGTGCGCAGCGATTCGTGGCGCTGCACGATCGCATGCAGCGCATCGCGCACGGCCTCGGCATCCAGCCTGCCGTCGAGCCGCAGCGCGCCGCTGATGTGGTAAGCGGTGCCGCGCGGATCGATCTGCCACAGGAACCATTGGCGCAGCTGTGCGTGCGACAGCGCGAGCCGGCCGCCACGCCGCGCGGCGGGCAGCGCGGTGATCGCCGGCGCCTCATGCGCCGATGGCTGCGCGGCAGCCCCGACGGCATGCGCGAGCTCCGACAGCAGCTGGTGCGCGAGCATCTGGCGTGGACTCGCGCGCAGGCCGGCGCGATGGGCGCGGGCCACGACCTTGAGGCTCAGGATCGAATCGCCGCCGAGCTCGAAGAAGTTGTCGTTGCGCCCCACGCGCTGCACGCCCAGCACCTCGGCCCAGATATCCGCCAGCGCCTGCTCCACCTCCCCCTCGGGCGCCTCGTACGCCCGCTCGCTCGCGAACTCCGCCTCCGGCAGCGCCTTGCGGTCCACCTTCCCGTTCGCATTCAGCGGCAAGCCCTCCAGCACCACCAGCGCCCCCGGCACCATGTAGTCCGGCAGCACCGCGCCCAGCCGCTCGCGCAACCGCGCCACGTCCAGCACCTGCCCCGCCTGCGCGCTCACATAGCCCACCAGCCTCGTCCCGCCCGGGCCCTCCTTGGCCACCACCACCGCCTCGCGCACCTCCGCCTGCGCCAGCAGCTGCGCCTCGATCTCCCCGAGCTCGATGCGAAGCCCGCGCACCTTCACCTGGTGGTCGATGCGACCCAGGTAGTCCAGCTGCCCTTCCGAGTTCCAGCGCACCAGGTCCCCCGTGCGGTACAGCCGCCGGCCATCGGCCGCCGCCACGAAGCGCTCCGCCGTCAGCCCGGGGCGCCCCAGGTAGCCGCGCGCCAGCAAGCCTCCGCCGATGTACAGCTCC
>NZ_JBMDKG010000091.1:0-12151 GCF_057809595.1 Variovorax sp. FG153 | reverse complement strand
TGTACTGCAGCGCGGCGCTGATCGATTCGATCAGGTCGGCCTGCTGGATCGTGGTCGTCATGGTGGGGGGCTTTTTTTAGGGTGTGGAAACGCCCCCCGATTATCTCAGCGCCGGGTTTCGCCGGCTGGAGCGTTCAGGCGGGCCCCGCCGCGCGCATGCCCGCCGCCAGGAACGGGATCATCTCGCGCAGCGCCTTGTCGAATTCGCGGCCGTTGCTCGCACCGTCGGAGATCACTTCGAGCCGGCCGGTGTCGGCCAGCACGTACTGGTAGGTGCCCAGCACGAAGATGAAGCGCCAGGCGACCTGCTCCTGCGAGAGCCCGGGCAGGCTGCGCGCGAAGGCGCGCACGAAGCGACGCGAGGAGTCGTCGTAGAGCGAGCTGCGCAGCTTGCTGCCGAAGCGCGTGCCGTCGAGCTGCAGATGGGCCTGCATGCGCAGGAAGTTGCGGCCCCGCGCGCCGCTGAGCGCGAGGGTCACGGCCGGCGTCAGGAAGATCTCGATCAGGCGCTCGAGCCCGATGGGGCGGCCTTCCTGCAGCGCCTCTTCGGCATCGAGCAGCCGCATGCGTTCGTCCACCAGCGGCTGGCCGCCGCGCATGTAGGTCTCGAGGAAGAGGGCGTCCTTCGACTTGAAGAAGTAATGAATCATCCCCTGGTTGACCTTGGCCAGGTCGGCCACCGCGCGCAGCGAGCAGCCTTCGAATCCGTGCTCCGCGAACAGCCGCTCGGCCGCGCGCAGGATGGCTTCGCGGCCATCGGTCTTGCGAGGTGCGCGAGGCGTCTTGGCGGGCGGTGCTGTGGTGGGTGCGGGCATCGAGGCCGATGGTAACGGTACTTGCAGGGGGAACGATTCCGCGTTTATTATTAGTCAATCGACTAACTAAATGAAAGGGCGGATCGACCGCCGACGGAGACTCGATGACCCTGTCCACTTTCTTGCGCGGCACTGCCGCCGCCTTTTCCCTGGCCGTGCTCGCCGCCGCGCCGGCCTGGTCCCAGTACCCCGAGCGCAGCGTTCGCCTGGTCGTGCCTTACCCCGCGGGCGGCGGCACCGACAACATCGCCCGCCTGCTCGCGGACAAGCTCTCGCAGCGCCTGGGCCAGCCCTTCGTGGTCGACAACCGGGGCGGCGCCAACGGCAACATCGGCGCCGACGCGGTGGCCAAGGCCCGGCCCGACGGCTACACGCTGCTGCTCGCGGGCCTGGGCCCGCTGGCCGTGAACCCGGGGCTGTACGCACGCATGCCCTACGACCCGGCACGCGCGTTCGCGCCCATCGTGCAGGTCTCGTCGGCGCCGCTGGTGCTGGTGGCGGGCCCGGGCGCTCCCGTGGGCGACCTGCGCCAGCTGATGGCCTTCGCGCGCCAGCATCCGGGCCAACTGACCCTGGCCAACGCCGGCGAGGGCTCGCCGCACCACATCTGCGCCGGGCTGTTCGCCCGTGAGGCCGGCGCCAGCGTGACCCATGTGCCGTACAAGGGCGCCGCCCCCGCCATCACCGACCTGCTGGGCGGCAGCGTGCAGGCGCTGTGCGACAACGTGGGCACCATCCGGCCCTTCATCGAGTCGCGCAAGGTGCGGCCGCTGGCCGTCTCCACCCGCGCGCGCACCAGCCTGCTGCCCGAGGTGCCCACCTTCGCCGAGGCCGGCCTGCCGGGCATCGACTTCTCCCTGTGGTTCATGCTGGTGGCGCCGGCCGGCACGCCCGCCGACGTGGTGGCGCGCCTCAATCGCGAGGCGAACGCAATCCTGGCGCAGCCCGAGGTGGCCGCGAAGTTCCGCGAGTTCGCCAGCGAGCCCGTGGGCGGCACGGTGCAGGCGGCCGCCGCGCACCTGAAGACCGAAACGCAGCGCTGGCCCGGACTGGTGAAGTCCATCGGCCTGGCGCAGCAGTGAGGCGGAGGCATCCATGCAGCTGATCGACCTGTCCGTCGCCATCGAGAACGACCTGCCGGTGGACCGCCCGGGCAACGGGCCGCGCATCCGCTACCAGCACCACCACGAGACCTTCGCGGCCCTGGCCGGGCCCTTCGCAGGCCTGCGGCCCGAGGACCTGCCCGATGGCGAGGCCTGGGCGGTGGAGCGCATCGACCTGTCCACCCACAACGGCACCCACATGGACGCGCCGTGGCACTACGCCTCGACCATGGACGGCGGCCGGCCCGCCGCCACCATCGACGAGGTGCCGCTGGACTGGTGCCATCGCCCCGGCGTGAAGCTGGACCTGCGCCACCTGCCGCACGGCCACGTCGCCACGGCCGATGACCTGGCCACGGAACTGCAGCGCATCGGCCACGTGCTGCAGCCGCTGGACATCGTGCTGGTGAACACGGCCGCCGCCGCGCGCTACGGCCAACCCGACTACCTCGACAGCGGCTGCGGCCTGGGCCGCGAGGCCACGCTCTGGCTGACGCAGCAGGGCGTGCGCGTGGTGGGTACCGACGCCTGGTCCTGGGACGCCCCTTTCTCGCACACCGCCCGGCGCTACGCCGCCACCGGAGACGCCTCCCTGATCTGGGAGGGGCACAAGGCCGGCCGCACCACGGGCTACTACCAGATGGAAAAACTGACCAACCTCGACCTCCTGCCCGCCAGCGGCTTCCACGTCATCTGCTTCCCCGTGAAGATCCACAAGGCCTCGGCCGGCTGGGTGCGGGCCGTGGCGGTGCTGCCATGAGCGCAGTAGCGGACGACACCTTGCTCGGGACCTGGTATCTGCGCGAGGCCTATGCCGTGGACCCCCGTGGCGAACGCCTTTTCGACGTCTACGGCGCCCGGCCCTCGGGCGTCATCCACTACGGCGCCGACGGCCGCATGACGGCGCTCATCACGCACGACGGCCGCGCGCGCCTTTCGGGCTCGGACCGGCAGGACGCCACCGACGCCGAGAGCGCAGCGGCGTACCGCTCGTCGATCGGCTATGCCGGGCGCTACGTCCGCGAGGGCGACTGGATCGTGCATCACGTCGACATCTCGAGCTACCCGAACTGGGTGGGGACTCGCCTGTGCCGCGAGGTGCGGCTGGCCGGCGACACGGTCGAGCTGCGCACCGCGCCGCAGCCGCAGGCGGGCGTGGAGACCGTCCTGAAGCTGGTCTGGCAGCGCGTCCCAGTCGGGCTGGATGCCATGCCCGAACCCCTTCGCACACCCACCCCATCGGCCACGCCATGACCAAGCCTTCCCGAAAAGTCATCATCACCTGCGCCGTGACCGGCGCCATCCACACGCCGACCATGTCGGACGCGCTGCCCTACCGACCCGAGGACATTGCCCGCCAGGCCATCGAGGCGGCCGAGGCCGGCGCCGCGGTGCTGCACCTGCATGCGCGGCATCCGGAAACGGGCGCGGTGTCCATCGACCCGGAACGCTTCCAGGCCTTCCTGCCCGCCATCCGTGCCGCCACCGGCGCGGTGGTCAACCTGTCGACCGGCGGCAGCCTCAATCACACGGTGGCCGAACGCATCGCGCCGGCGCTGCGCTTCTCGCCCGAGATGTGCTCGCTCAACATGGGGAGCATGAACTTCTCCATGCATCCTCTCGCGCAGCGCTACAAGCAATGGAAGTTCGACTGGGAGGAGCCCTACCTGCGCGAGTCCGACGGCTACATCTTCCGCAACACCTTCCGCGACATCGGCATGGCGGCCCGTGCGCTGGAAACGCACGGCATCAAGTTCGAGCACGAGTGCTACGACGTGGGCCAGCTCTACAACCTGAAGTTCTGCATGGACAGCGGCCTGTTCCAGGCTCCGGTCTTCATCCAGTTCGTGCTCGGCATCCTCGGCGGCATCGGCGCGGACCTCGAGAACCTGGTCTTCATGAAGCGCACCGCCGACAAGCTCTTTGGCACCGGCTACCAATGGTCGGTGCTGGGCGCGGGCGCGAGCCAGATGCAGCTGGCCGTGACCGCCGCGACGCTGGGCGGCCATGTGCGGGTGGGCCTGGAGGATTCGCTGCAGATCGCGCGCGGCGAGCTGGCGACTTCGAACGCGCAGCAGGTGGCGAAGGTGCGCCGCCTGCTGGAGGAACTGGGCCACGAGATCGCCACGCCCGAGGAGGCGCGCGCCATGCTGGCACTCAAGGGCGCCGACCGGGTCGCCTTCTGATCCCGGCCGCGCGGCCGATGGCTACTGGGCCGCGGCCCGCGCCTGCGCGATCCAGCCGTCGAACAGCGATTGGTGCGCGCGGATCCAGCCATCGGCATGCCGCTCCACGTCCTGCTGGCTGTTGGCGCCTTCGCTCATGCGCAGGTTCTGCGCGTTGATGTCGCCGATCGGCACGTTCATGACCTCGAACAGCTTCGCCGCGGCCGGGTTCTTCTCGGCGAACTCGCGGTTGGCGACGATGCGCTCCTGGTTGGCGAGGAAGCCGTAGTTCTTGCCGTTGGGCTGGCGCGTGTCCACGTTCTCGCCACTCTGCGACGCCGAGAACGGCACCTGCAGCCACACCACGTCGGCGCCGGGTCGCAGCACGGCGCTGACCCAGTAGGGCGTCCAGGTGTAGTAGAGGATCGGCTTGTCCTGCTTGAAGCGCGCGATGGTGTCGGCCATCAGCGCGGCATAGCTGCCCTGGCGGTGCGTCACGGTGTCGCGCAGGCCGTAGGCGCCCAGGTGGTTCTCGATCGCGAGCTCGCAGCCCCAGCCGGGGTTGCAGCCCGTGAGGTCGGCCTTGCCGTCGCCGTCGGTGTCGAACAGCTTCGCGATCGCCGGCTCCTTGAGCTGCGCGATGTTGGTGATGTGGTACTGCTCGGCGGTCTTGCGGTCGATCAGGTAGCCCTGCACCGCACCGTCGGCGTAGACGCCCTGACGCCACAGCTTCGCGTCGCCGCCGCTGTTCTTGTAGAAATCGGCGTGCAGCAGGCTCCAGTGGTTGGCCATGAAGGTGGCATCGCCGTTGGCGATCGCCAGGTGCTCGGTCGCGGGCTCCAGGTCCTTCATCGGCTCGACCGTGTAGCCGAGCTTCTCGAGCGCGCGCATCACGAGCAGGGTCTGGAAGGCTTCCTCGGCCAGCGAGCTCTTGAGCGGCTTGACGACGATGCCCTGGCCGGGCAGGTCGGTGGCGGCGTGCGCCGGCAGGGTGAAGGTCGCCGCGGCCGCGAAGGCCAGGGCCAGCAGCCCGAGGCCGCGCGCGATGGGATTCATGGATGTCTTCATGCGTCGTGTTCCTCCTGAAGCTTCAGCGGGCCTGGGTCGAAAGGGCCGGCACGGCTTCTTCCGCGCCGCGCGATGCGCCCGGCGCCACCGCGCGCTGCAGCATGCGCAGCGCCAGGCCCACGGGGCCGCCATGCCACCAGTGCTGGCCGCCGCGGCGCGGCCGGCCCATGGCCTGCGTCAGCCGGTCGAGCGAGATCGCGAGCAGCACGATGCCCAGGCCGCCGACGGTGGCCAGGCCCATGTCGAGCCGGCCGATGCCGCGCAGCACCATCTGTCCCAGGCCGCCCACGGCGATCATCGAAGCGATGACGACCATCGACAGCGACAGCATCAGCGCCTGGTTGATGCCGGCCATGATCGAGGGCATGGCCAGCGGCAGCTTCACCTTCACCAGCATCTGCCAGGGCGAGGCGCCGTAGGCGCGCGCGGCCTCGATCAGGTCGGGTCGCACCTGGCGCAGGCCCAGGTTGGTCAGGCGCACCAGCGGCGCCAGCGCGAACACGATGGTCACGATCACGCCCGGCACGTTGCCGATGCCGAACAGCATCACCACCGGCACCAGGTAGACGAAGGCCGGCGTGGTCTGCATCGCGTCGAGCACCGGGCGCATCACGCGCTGGGCCCGGTCGCTGCTGGCCAGCAGCACGCCCAGCGGCAGGCCGATGACCATGCAGAAGACCAGCGAGGTCAGCACCAGCGACAGCGTGACCATGGCCTCGGGCCAGATGCCCAGCATCGCGACCAGCAGCAGCGCGACGGTACTGCCGATGGCCAGCGCGCGGCCCGCGAACTGCCAGGCCAGGAGGCCGATCAGCGCGATCATCGCGAGCGTCGGCAACCCGGTCAGCAGGCTCTGCACCGAGTTCAGGGTGCTGTCGATCGGCAGCCGCACGGTCTGGAAGAAGGGGCGGAAGTGCTCGACCACCCAGCCCAGGCCCTGGTTGATCCAGGACTCGACCGGCAGCGAGCCGTCCCAGAGGCGGTGCAACTGGAAGCCGGCGGCATCGGCCTGGCCGGCGAGCTGGTGCGCGGCGTCTTGCGGCACGGGCGCGTCGAGCCAGGCGCTGGTGGCCGCGGGATCGGGCGCGGCCGACAGGGCCTCCCACGGATCGAGCGCCACGGGCGCCGGCGCGGGCTGCTGCGCCAGCGTGGCGGCGGCATCGTTGGCGGTGGCGAGGTCGGAGGGCAGGGTGGTGTCGTTCATCTCGGCGGTTCCTTCGAAATCGGGTTCAGGCCAGGACATGGGCCGGGGCGGCGCTCGCGGCGGGAGCGGGCGGCAGCGCGGGATCGATCGGCGGCGTGTCGCGATCGAGGAACTTCAGCAGCGTGGTCTTGCTGATCGCGCCGCAGAAGCGTCCGTCGGCCGCCACCACCGGCACCGCGCAGGGCGCCTGGCCCACCTGGCCGATCAATCCGGCCACGGGCGCGTCGGCCTCGATCGTGCCGAGGTCGGCGAGGAAGGCATGGCGCAGGCCCAGCGGTCCCGAATGGCCGTCGAGCGCGGCGCGCAGCGTGTCGGCCGAGACCGTGCCGAGGTAGCGCCGGTCGGGGCTGGTCACGTAGGCGAAATCGCGGTCCTGGTCCTCGAGCAGCTTGAGCGCCGCGCGGGCGCCGCGCTCGGGGTGCTCGCAGACCACGGTGAGGGGCTTGCGCGCGATGTCGGCGGCCTTGAACACGGCCGCCGCGTCCACGCCGCGCACGAAGCTGCGCACGTAGTCGTTGGCCGGGCAGCGCAGGATCTCGTCGGGCGTGCCGACCTGGATCACCTGACCGTCCTTCATGATCGCGATGCGGTCGCCGATGCGCATCGCCTCGTCGAGGTCGTGCGAGATGAAGACGATGGTGCGGCGCTGCTGCTGCTGCAGGCGCAGCAGCTCGGACTGCATCTCGGTGCGGATGATCGGGTCGAGCGCCGAGAAGGCCTCGTCCATCAGCAGGATCGAGGGATCGGAGGCCAGCGCGCGCGCCAGGCCCACGCGCTGCTGCATGCCGCCCGAGAGCTCGTCGGGATAGCTGTCGCCCCAGCCCGCCAGCCCCACCTGCGCGAGCGCGAGGTCGGCCTGCGCCAGGCGCTCCTTCTTGCCGGTGCCCGACAGCTCGAGCCCGAAGGCCGTGTTCTCGCGCACCGTCATGTGCGGCATCAGCGCGAAGGACTGGAACACCATGCTGATGTCCTTGCGGCGCAGCGCGCGCAGCCTGGCGTCGGAGTGTTCGTTGATGTCGGCGCCGTCGATCACGATGCGGCCCGCGGTCGGCTCGATCAGCCGGTTCAGCAGCCGCACCAGCGTCGACTTGCCCGAGCCCGACAGGCCCATGATCACGAAGATCTCGCCGGCCTGGATCTCGAAGGTGGCATCGAACACGCCGATCGACTGGCCGGTCTTCGCGAGGATCTCCTTCTTCGACAGACCTTGGCGCACCAGCGCCAGCGCGTCCTCGGGCGCGTCGCCGAAGACCTTGAAGACGTGGTCGATGAGAATTCCTTTGGCCATATGCCGGGCTCCTTGTGCGAAGGTTGGACGGGCGCCGTTCCGCCTGGAAGCGGGACGGCAGCGGCCACGCCATCAGCCGATGGCTGCCGGAAGGCACTGAGGACGACGTGGCGACGAAACCAGTGCCCGCCGGATGCTTCGCTCGCGGGCAACGGGCCTGGTCGAGGGGCGCCGCCTGGAGAAGCCTGACGTGGCAGTGGGGCCGGAACTATCCGGCCGGTGTGCCGGGCAGGGCCCGGCGGGAGAACCTGCACCGCGACGGGATTCGAAGATCCGCGAGTAGTGCCGGTGGGAGCTGCAGCGTCATCCCGCAATGGGTTTTGTAAATGACTTGCAGGTCCGCGAAAGACGATGATTATAACTTTTTGACATGAAGCATGTCAATCCGCCGCCTGCGAACGGCTGTAGTCTGGAACGCAATGGCCGCGTCAGATGAGAGCCATTCTTATCCGGCGATACTCGGGGCCGCGTCCGGCGAGCGGGCGCACCCATTTCCAAGACTGCGGAGCTTTTCTCATGACGACTTCCCCCAAGACCCGTGCCGAGCGCGACACCTTCGGACCGATCGACGTGCCGGCCGACAAGCTGTGGGGCGCGCAGACGCAGCGCTCGCTGCAGAACTTCGACATCTCGGGCGAGCAGCAGCCGCGCGAGATCATCAAGGCCCTGGCCCAGGTCAAGCGCGCATCGGCCGTGGTCAACCACGCGCTGGGCCTGCAGGACGAGAAGAAGACCCACGCGATCGTCGCCGCGGCCGACGAGGTCATCGCCGGCAAGCACCCGGGCGAGTTCCCGCTGGTGGTCTGGCAGACCGGCTCGGGCACGCAGACCAACATGAACGTCAACGAGGTGCTGGCCAACCGCGCGAGCGAACTGCTGGGCGGCGAGCGCGGCGAGGGCCGCCTGGTGCATCCCAACGACGACGTGAACCGCAGCCAGTCGAGCAACGACGTGTTCCCGACCGCGATGCACGTGGCGGCCGTCGAGGCCATCACGCACAAGCTGCTGCCCGCCATCGCCAAGTTGCGCGGCACGCTCGAGCAGAAGTCCAAGGACTTCGCCGACATCGTGAAGATCGGCCGCACCCACCTGCAGGACGCCACGCCGCTCACCCTGGGCCAGGAGTTCTCGGGCTACGTGGCGCAACTCGCGCACGGCGAGGCGCACGTGCGCGCCGCGCTGCCGCACCTGAGCGAACTGGCGCTGGGCGGCACGGCCGTGGGCACCGGCCTCAACGCACCCAAGGGCTATGCCGAGCAGGTGGCGGCCGAGCTCGCGAAGCTCACCGGCCTGCCGTTCGTGACCGCGCCGAACAAGTTCGAGGCGATGGCCAGCGTCGATGCGCTGGTGCATGCCCACGGCGCGCTCAAGACCCTGGCCGCCAGCATGAACAAGATCGCCAACGACGTGCGCTGGCTCGCGAGCGGCCCGCGCAGCGGCATCGGCGAGCTGAGCATTCCCGAGAACGAGCCGGGCTCGTCGATCATGCCGGGCAAGGTCAACCCGACCCAGAGCGAGGCCGTCACGATGCTGGCCGCGCAGGTGTTCGGCAACGACGTCGCCATCAACATCGGCGGCGCCTCGGGCAACTTCGAGCTCAACGTGTTCCGCCCGATGGTGGCCCACAACTTCCTGCAGAGCGTGCGCCTGCTGGCCGACGGCATGGTGAGCTTCAACGACCACTGCGCCGTGGGCATCGAGCCGAACCGCGAACGCATCACCGAGCTGGTGCAGCGCTCGCTGATGCTGGTGACCGCGCTCAACACGCACATCGGCTACGACAAGTCGGCCTACATCGCGAAGAAGGCGCACAAGGAAGGCACCAGCCTGCGCGAGGCCGCGATCGCCTCGGGCCACCTCACGGCCGAGCAGTTCGACCAGTGGGTGGTGCCCGAGAACATGACGGGCCGCTGAGGCGAGCCTGCCCCATGCAAAAAGGACCCGCGAGGGTCCTTTTTTCGTTGGCGAGGGGCTTGCTCAGTAGCCTATCGTGTAGCGCTGGCGCGAATGCGCCGGCTTCTCGAGCTCGTCGATGAAGGCGATCGCGTAGTCCTCGAACGTGACCCAGCTGCGGCCCTCGGCGCTGACCAGCAGGTCGTCCTGGCCGAGGCGGAACTTGCCGGTGCGTTCGCCTTCGACGAATTCGGCCGAGGGCGAGAGGAAGGTCCAGTCGAGTTCCTTCTCGGCGCGCAGCGCCTCGAGGAACACGCCGCCGGCCGAGGCCTCGGCCTTGTAGGCCTCGGGGAAGTTCGGCGTCTCGATGACCTTGAGGCCCGGTGCCGCGAACAGGCTGCCGGCGCCGCCGACGACCAGCAGGCGCTTCACGCCCGCGCGCCTGGCGGGTTCGATGATGGCCGCGGGCGGCACGGTCGCGAAATGGGCCGCGCTGAAAACCGCGTCGTGGCCGGCCAGGGCCTTTTCGAGCGCGGCGCCGTCGAGCACGTCGAGGTCGACGGCCTTGACGTTGGCGCGATCGGAAAGCTTCGCGCTGGCATGGCGCGCGATGGCCGTGACCGTGTGGCCGCGGCGCAGTGCTTCTTCGAGGAGGCGGCCGCCGGCGCGACCGGTGGCGCCGATGATGGCGATGTGGCTCATGGAGGACTCCTTGGAACGAGCGATGGAAAGAGGGCGATGAGGCTCATCTTAGGTTTCTCATTTCGAAAGAAATACCTCGAAATTCGCGCTTCTTTATTCCTAAAATCGTTCGAATGGACCGTCTCAACGCAATGCGGGTGTTCGTGACCGTGGTCGACGCGGGCAGCCTCTCGGCCGCCGCCGACCTGCTCGACATGTCGCGCCCCGTGGTCACGCGCTACGTGGCCGAGCTCGAGCAATGGACCGGCGCGCGCCTCCTGCACCGCACCACCCGGCGCCTGAGCCTCACGGCCGCGGGCGAGGAACTGCTGCCGCGCTGCCGCCAGTTGCTGGAGCTCGCGGGCGACATGCAGGCCGCGGTGCGCCATCCGGCCGAGGCGCCGCGCGGGCAGTTGCGCATCACCACCGGCACCTCGTTCGCGCAGGCGCAACTGGCCGATGCGATCGCGGACTACGTGCGGCTCTATCCGGGCGTGATGGTCGACCTGGTGCTGCTCGACCGCACCGTGAACCTGGTCGACGAGCGCATCGACCTCGCGATCCGAACCGCGGCCGAGATCGATCCCAACCTGATCGCGCGCCGGCTCACGGACTGCCGCTCGGTGGTCTGCGCCTCGCCGGCCTACCTGGCCGAGCACGGCATGCCGCAGCGCGTGGACGAACTCGCGCAGCGCAACTGCCTCACGCATTCCTACTTCGGCCACAGCCTCTGGAGCTTCACGCGCAAGAGCGACGGCGCGCCGGTGTCGGTGGCCGTGGACGGCAACGTGTCGGCCAACGACGCGGCCAGCCTGATGGGCCTGGCGCGCGCGGGCGCGGGCATCGCGATGCTGCCGACCTACCTGACGGCGCAGCTCGTGCACGGCGGGGAGCTGGTGCCGCTGTTCCCCGATTTCGAGCCGCAGGTGGTGGGCATGTACGCGGTCTACACCTCGCGCAAGCACATGCCGGCCACCCTGCGCACCATGCTCGATTTCCTGGCGCGGCGCTTCACCGAGGTGCCGGCCTGGGACCTGCCGCTGGCGGCCTGAGTCTCAGTGGTCGGCCGGAGGATGCGCCATCAGCCGGTCGGTGTAGGCGATGGCCATGGCCGAGAACAGGAAAGCGATGTGGATCACCGTCTGCGCGATCAGCACCTTGTCGGTGTAGTTGTCGGCGTTGATGAAGGTCTTGAGCAGGTGGATCGAGCTGATGCCGATGATGGCGGTGGCCAGCTTGACCTTGAGCACCGAGGCGTTCACGTGGCTCAGCCACTCGGGCTGGTCGCGGTGGCCTTCGAGGTCCATGCGGCTCACGAAGGTCTCGTAGCCGCCCACGATCACCATGATCAGCAGGTTCGAGATCATCACCACGTCGATGAGCGCCAGCACCACCAGCATGATCACCGTCTCGTTGAGCGCGGCCACCGGCGCGGTGGTCTTGTAGCCGATGCTGTTGACCAGCGCCTGCAGCGCGGTCTGGCTGCCGAAGGCGGCCTCGACCAGGTGCAGCAGCTCGACCAGGAAATGCACCACGTAGACCGCCTGCGCCACGATCAGCCCCAGGTACAGCGGCAGCTGGAGCCAGCGGCTCGCGAAGATCAGCCGTGGCAGCGGGCGCAACGGCGAGGTGCGGGCGTGAACGGGCATGTTCCGGGGATCGAAAGGGTCGGGGGAGGACATCGAGGGGGCGTGTGTGACGGGGAGCGAGATTCTAGGGGTGTCCCGGTGACGCACTCGTGATAACCCCCCGCTCTAACATCGGGGGTCCGTCAGCAGCACGCCGGTTCGGCGTCAGTGGCCCGTAAGTGGTCGCGCCGACATTACGGCCGCAATTCATCCAGGAGACACGAGACATGAGCAGCGCATCGAAGAACATTGAATCCGTCCTGGTCGAGAACCGCGTGTTCCCGCCCGATGCCCGCGCCACGCAAG
>NZ_JBMDKG010000090.1:0-12973 GCF_057809595.1 Variovorax sp. FG153 | reverse complement strand
CCCCCCCCCCCCCCCCCCACCGCGGGCTACCTCATGGGCCGCATGCTCGACCGCAAGTCGGGCAAGGTCGGCCTGATCGCGGGCAGCCTCAGCTACCGCGGCCACGAGGAGCGCGAGGTCGGCTTCCTGCAGGTGCTGGCTGAGCAGTTCCCGGGGCTGCGCGTGGTGGGTCTGCGCGAGGGCCACGACGACGTGGCGCAGAACTACCGCCAGGCGCGCACCTTGCTGCGCCAGCACACCGACCTGGTGGCGCTCTACAACATCGGCGGCGCCTCCGAGGGCATCGGCCGCGCGCTCAAGGAGGCGGGCCTCGACCGCAAGGTGGTCTTCATCGGCCACGAGATCACGCCCGACACCCGCGCCATGCTGATCGACGGCACGCTCGACGCGGCCATCAACCAGAACCCGCAGACCGAGGTGATGAACTGCGTGCGCATCTTCGCCAACCTGCGCGCGGGGCGCGATGCGCTCGCGGGCGTGGAGCCGGTGCGCGCCGGCATCGCGGTGCGCGAGAACCTGCCCTGATCCCTCCTTTCCTCACACGACTTCAAAAGACACGACACGACCATGGACATGACAGGCAAGAAGGTGCTGGTGACCGGCGCCGCCGGCGGACTCGGCACCAGCATCTGCTGGGCTTTCGCGCGCGCGGGCGCGCAGGTGCTGGCGCTGGACATCGATCCGGCCAAGGGCGAGCGCCTGGTCGCGGCCGGGGAGGGCGAGGGCGCCGAGGTGCGCGCGCGGCTGCGCTTCGTGCAGGGCGACCTCGCCGACCTCGGCGCGCTCGCGGCGCAACTGGCCGCGCTGTTCGAGGCCCAGGGCGGCATCGACGTGCTGATCAACAACGCCGCCATCTATCCCTCGCGCAGCATCGAGGAGTTCAGCGTCGAGGAGCATCGCCGCGTGCAGGGCGTGAACGTCGACGCGGCGCTGGTCTGCGTGCAGGCCGCGCTGCCGCACATGAAGCGCCAGCGCTTCGGCCGCATCGTCAACGTCGTCAGCATCACCATGTACGGCGGCTGGCCGCTGCTGCTGCCCTACGTCACCTCCAAGGGCGCGCTGCTGGGCATGACGCGCGCGATGGCGCGCGAACTCGGGCCGCATGGCATCACGGTCAACGCGGTGTCGCCGGGCGCCTTCCCGACCGATGCCGAGAAGATCCATCCCGACCCCGAGGGCTACGAGCGCTTCGTGCTCGAGCACCAGTCGGTCAAGCGCCGCGGCGCGCCCGAGGACATCGCGAACGCGATGCTGTTCTTCGCGGCCGAGGGGAGCGGCTTCGTCACCGGCCAGACGCTCAACGTCGACGGCGGCTGGGTGATGCAGTAGCCGCCGAAGCCCCCGCCTTTCCGCTCGATACCACCACCAGCTAGGGAAATCCCGCGATCGCAGCCACGGGCCGGAACGCTAAAGTCGTACTTGTTAGCGCTAACAGTTAGCGCTAATAATCTCGCCAACAGCAGCGCGACGGTTTCGGCCGGACGCCTCGAATCCCACGGCAGGGCCTGCCGTCATCGGAGACAGACACACATGAAGCAACGCCTTTTCACCGGCCGCCGCGCGGCCCTCGCCGCGATCGCCATCGTTCCGGCCCTGCAGCTGCTCGCCGCGGGCAACGCCCAGGCGCAGGCCGGCGGCAAACAGGTCGTGACCTTCGCCGCATCGAGCTTCGCCGAGCCCGGCCGCGGCGAGAAGATGCGCGCCTGGATCGGCAAGTTCAACCAGAGCCAGGACAAGGTCGAGATCCAGCCCGTCACGATCCCGTTCTCGTCCTTCGCGAGCACCGTCTTCACGCAGATGGGCGGCAATGCCGGCCCCGACCTCGTGCGCTTCGACCTGCCCGAGTTCTATGCCGCGGTCGATGCCAAGCGCCTCGTGCCCATCGACGACGTGATCGCCGACGGTGCCTTCCCGCTCACGGGTCCCGACAAGTACATGAAGATCGGCGGCAAGCGCTACGGCGTGGTGTTCGAGGTCAGCAACTACGCGATGGTCTACAACAAGGCGCTGCTCAAGGGCACGCCGCCTTCGAACTTCGACGAGTTCCTGGCCGCCGCCAAGGCCGCGACCGCCGCGGGCAACTACGGCTACGCCTACCGCGCCACCATGGCCGAGCGCGGCGGCTTCTGGTATGACCTGTGCAACTACGTCTACGGCTTCGGCGGCCGCTGGTCCGACGAGCAGGGCAACCCGACCATCAACAGCGCCAAGGTGATCGAGGGCGTGGCGGCCTACAAGAAGGTCTACGACGCCGGCGCGATCCCCAAGGGCGCCGACGCCGCCACCTATCGGCGCATGTTCGCCGAGGGCAAGATCGCGATGCAGGTCGACAACGGCGGCGTGGCCGCCAACCTCGCGACCCAGGCCAAGGGCTTCGAGTTCGGTGCCGCTCCTTCGCCGTTTCCCACCAAGGCGCAGGGCATGATCCTGGCGCCGATCAGCATCAACGCCAACAGCAAGAACAAGGCCGCGGCCGGTGCCTTCCTGCAGTGGATGCTGACGCCCGAGGCGCAGCGCGAGCTGCAGCTGATCCACGGCGCCTCGAGCGTCGCGATCGCCGTGCCGCGCTCGGCCGAGGAGGTCGCCAAGTGGCCCTGGATCTCGGTCTACGACCAGCAGACCGCCAACAGCGTGCCCGCGCTGCCGCAGGGCCTCGAGGTCAAGGCGCCCGAGATCCAGCAGATCGTGATCGAGCAGGTCATCAAGGTGCTGCAGGGCGGCGTCGATCCCGCCAAGGCGATGAACGACGCGCAGCAGACCGTGCTGAGCCGCGTGCTCAAGCGCTGAACCCGCGCCGCATCCCGTGACGATGAACGCCACGCTGTCCTCCGCCGCCGCGGTGGCCCGCCGCGAGGGTGCGCGCCGCCGCGCGCGCCTCGACGGCCACCCGCTCGCGCCCTATGCGCTGGTGCTGCCGGCCACGCTCTACCTGCTCGTGTTCCAGGGCTATCCGCTGTTGCGCGAACTGGTGCTGAGCTTCACCTCGACCTCGCTGCTCGCGGCCTCGCAGGGCGAATGGGTCGGGCTGCAGAACTACGCCGACCTCTGGAACGATCCCGATTTCCACCGCGTGATTTTCACCACGCTGCTCTACACCGTGGCCTGCGTGGCCTCGGCGATCGGGCTGGGCCTGGCCTCGGCGCTGCTGCTCGACGCGCCGTTCCGCGGCCGCGGCATCGCGCGCGCCGCCGTCACCATCCCGTGGGCCGCGCCGCCGGTCGCGGTGGCGCTGATCTTCATCTGGATCTACAACGCCCAGTACGGCGTGTTCGGCCACACGCTGCGCTTCTTCGGCATCGCCGCGGGCAGCGAGAACTGGCTCGACAGCATGCAGCTCGCCATGCCCGCGGTGCTGCTCACCACCATCTGGCAGATCTTCCCGTTCGCCTCGGTGGTGCTGCTGGCGGCGCTGCAGGGCGTGCCGTCCGAGTTGCGCGAGGCGGCCGTGATGGACGGCGCCGACCGGCTCAGCGTGTTCAAGGCGGTGGTGTGGCCCACCATCCGGCCCTCGGTCGCGCTGCTGGCGCTGTTCTCCACCATCTGGTCGCTGCGCCGCTTCGACCTGATCTGGCTGCTCACGCAGGGCGGGCCGGTGGGCGCCACCAACACGCTGGTGATCGACCTCTACCGGCGCGCCTTCGTCAACCACCACCTGGGCCAGGCCGCGGCCGTCGGCATGGTGGGCGTGGCGATCGCGCTGGCCGTGACGCTGGTGTACTTCCGCTACACCGCGCGCGCCGAACGCGAGGGAGAGCGCTGATGCACGCCGCCATGAGCCGACAGGCGCTGCGCATGCTCGCGGTGCTGGTGCTGCTGGGCGCAGCGGCCTTCCCCATCTACTGGATGCTGGTGACCTCGCTCACGCCGACCGAGGCGCTGTTCGCCGACCGGCCGCAACTGCTGCCGTCGCTGGGGCAACTGCCGGTGTACGCGAGCGTGTTCGCCATCAAGCCGGTGGCGAGCTGGCTCTTCAACAGCGCCTGCGTCGCGATCGGCACCACGGTGCTGAGCATCGCGCTGGCCGTGTTCCCGGCCTATGCGCTGTCGCGCTTCCGCTTCGGCGGCAAGGGCGCGATCGGCTTCGGCCTGTTCGCCACCCAGATGCTGCCCGAGGCGATGCTGGTGGTGCCGCTGTACGCGATCTTCGCGCAGATGCAGCTGCTCAACACCCTGAGCGGCCTGATCCTCGCGAACACCGCCTTCACCGTGCCGGTGATCACCTGGATCCTCAAGGGCGCCATCGACGGCGTGCCGATCGAGGTCGAGGAGGCCGCGCGGGTGGACGGCTGCTCGCGCATCGGCATCGTGCTGGGCGTGGTGGTGCCGCTGATCGCGCCCACGCTGGCCGCGGCCGCGGTGATCTCCTTCTTCCATGGCTGGAACGAGTACGTGTTCGCGCAGACGCTGATCACCGAGGAGCGTCTGCACACGGCCTCCGTCGGCCTGGCCGGCTTCATCGGCGAGCTCAGCACGCCGCTCGATGCCGTGATGGCGGTGGGCGTGATGTACACGCTGCCGGCCGTCGTCTTCTACCTGATCGTGCAGCGCCACGTCGTCTCCGGCATGACGGCCGGCAGCGTCAAAGGCTGACCCCGAACCATCGAACCGAACACACAGCCATGGCTTCCATCAAGCTCCAGGACATCACCAAGAACTTCGCCGACAAGCATGTCGTCAAGGGCGTGTCGATCGACGTGCCCGACGGCGAATTCCTCGTGCTGCTCGGCCCCTCCGGTTGCGGCAAGTCGACCCTGCTGCGCATGCTCGCCGGGCTCGAGAGCATCAGCGGCGGCGAGATCCACATCAACGAGCGCCGCGTCGACGAACTGCCGCCGACCGAACGCGACATCGCCTTCGTGTTCCAGTCCTATGCGCTCTATCCGCACATGACGGTGCGGCGCAACATCGCCTTTCCGCTGATCATGCGGCAGCACCGCTGGTGGTTCCACATCCCGCTGCTCGGCGGCATGGCCAAGCGGCGCATCGAGCGCTCGCCGGCCGTCTCGCAGCTGGTGGAGCGCACCGCGCGCACGCTGGCGCTGACCGACTGGCTCGACAAGTACCCGCGCACGCTCTCGGGCGGCCAGCGCCAGCGCGTGGCGCTCGGCCGCGCGATGGTGCGCGAGCCGCAGGTGTTCCTGATGGACGAGCCGCTGTCGAACCTCGACGCCAAGCTGCGCACCACCATGCGCGCCGAGATCTCGAAGCTGCACCAGCGCGTGGGCGGCACCTTCGTCTACGTCACGCACGACCAGGTCGAGGCGATGACCATGGGCACGCGCATCGCGCTGCTCAAGGACGGCGTGGTGCAGCAGTTCGGCAGCCCGCGCGAGATCTACGAGGCGCCCGCCAACCTCTACGTGGCGCGCTTCATCGGCACGCCGCCGATGAACCTGCTGCAGGCCACGGTGAACGCCGACGGCAGCGCGCTCGCGCTCGGCGGCGAGGCCACGATGCCGCTGCCCGCGCACCTGCGCGGCCTGGCCGCGCCCGGCGCCGCCGTGGTGCTCGGCTTGCGGCCGAACGCGCTGACGGTGGCGCGCGGCGGCCAGGGCCTGGCCGGGCGCATCGCGCTGGTCGAGCATGTCGGCGCCGAGTCGCTGGTGGCGGTCGCGCTCACCGACGCCCGCACGCTGCACGACGAGGAGGGCGCCGCGAACGCCGACCTGATGGTCACGGTGCCGGGCTACACCGACCTCGCGAACGGCGACCCGGTCGCGGTCGGCTTCGATGCCGCGCAGGCCGTGCTGTTCGACGCCGCCACGGGCCGCAACCTCGCCGCCGCGCCGCGCACGCACTGAATTCTTCCCACCCCTCATCGCCAAAACACACTCCATGAACAAATCCTCCGCCATCCTCGAGGGCTTCCGCGTCCTCGACTGCTCCATCGCCATGGCCGGCCCCTTCGCGGCCCAGCGCCTGGGCGACCTGGGCGCCGACGTCATCAAGGTCGAGCCGGTCGCCGGCGAATGGCAGCGCCATGTCTCGGCCGGCGGCGCGCGCGGCAACCGCATCAACGTCTCCTTCCTCTCGCTCAACCGCAACAAGCGCAGCCTCGCGGTCGACCTCAAGAGCGACGAGGGCCGCGACGCGCTCTACGAGCTGGTGCGCGGCTCCGACGTGTTCCTGCAGAACTACCGCCCCGGCGTGGCCGAGCGCCTGGGCGTGGACTACGCCACGCTCTCGAAGATCAACCCGCGGCTGGTCTATGTCTCGATGTCGGGCTATGGCGAGGACGGCCCCTACAAGCTCTGGCCCGGACAGGACCTGCTGCTGCAGGCGATGAGCGGCGCCATGCTCTCCACCGGCCGCGCCGGCGAGCCGCCGTCGCCCGCGGGCCAGTACCTGGTCGACGCCATCACGGCCTCGACCGCCTTCGAGGCCGTGATCGCCGCGCTGCTGCACCGCGAGCGCAGCGGCGAGGGCCAGCTGGTGCAGGTCAACATGCTCGATGCGATCGTCGCGCTGCAGATGCAGGAGCTGTCGGTGTTCAGCGTGGCCGGCAAGCCGCAGGAACGCACGGCCGAGCCCCATGCCCACGTCTACATCCGCGCGCCCTACGGCGTGTTCGCCACGCAGGACGGCTTCCTCGCGCTGGCCTTCCCGAAGATGGCGGCGCTCGCGCAGGCCATCGGCGCGCCGGTGCTGGCCGACTTCGACGACGAGCGCGACACCTTCGCGCGGCGCGACGAGATCTTCTCGATCACGCGCGAGAAGCTGCGCCACCGCGCCACCGCCGAGTGGCTCGCTGTGTTCCGCGCGGCCGACATCTGGGCCGGCCCGGTGTACGGCTATGCCGACGTCATGAACGATCCGCAGATCGTCCACAACGGCACCTTCGTCGAGTACGAGCATCCGACCGAGGGCAAGGTGAAGACCCCGGGCTTCCCGATCAAGTTCACGCGCACGCCCTCGAGCGTGCGCCGCGGCGCGCCGCTGGCGGGCCAGCACACGCGCGAGATCCTCGGCGAGCTGGGCTGGAGCACCGAGCGCATCGACGGCCTGCTCGCGGCCAAGGTGATCGGGGAAGAGACGCTGTGAGCGGCGCGCCGATCAAGGGCCTGACCTGGGACCATCCGCGCGGCTACGTCGCGCTCGAGCGCGCGGCCGAACGCGCGCGCGCCGAGGGCCTCGACCTGCACTGGGAGCGCCAGCCGCTCGAGGGCTTCGAGTCGCATCCGATCGAGGACCTCGCCGAGCGCTACGACCTGATCGTGCTCGACCATCCGCACATCGGCGACGCGGTGGCCGGCGACTGCCTGCAGCCGCTCGAATCGCTGTTCGCGGCCGACGAGCTCGCGCGCTGGCGCGCGCAGAGCATCGGCCGCTCGTTCGACAGCTACCGCTATGCGGGCGTGCACTGGGCGCTGCCGCTCGATGCCGCCACGCAGGTGGCGGTGGCGCGCACCGACCGGCTCGAGGGCCCGCTGCCGCGCAGTTGGACCGAGGTGCTCGCGCTGGCCGCGCGCCAGCCTGTGTGCCTGTCGCTGGCCGGCCCGCATGCGGCGCTCTCGCTGTTCAGCATGGCGGCCGCGTACGGCGACGCGCCCACGGGCAGCGAGCCCGGCCGCCTGTTCACGGGGCAGGGTGCCACCACGGCCTGGGAGCTGCTGTCGGAGCTGCATGCGCTGGCCTTCCGCGGCTGGGCCGGGCTCAACCCGATCGGCATCCTCGATGCGATGTCGCGCGATGCGCGGGCCGTGTACTGCCCGCTGGTCTACGGCTACGTCAACTACGCGGTGGCCGGCGCCGGCACGCAGCCGCTGCACTTCACGGACGTGCCCGCCGGTTCGCACGGCCTCGGCTCGACGCTCGGCGGCACCGGCCTCGCGGTGAGCCGGCGCGCGACGGTCGGCGATGCGCTGCGCGCCCACCTCGTCGCGCTGATGAGCCCGGCGATGCAGGAAGACTTCATTCCCTTCGCCGACGGCCAGCCGAGCGCGCGCAGCGCGTGGAGCAACGAGCGCGTCAATACCGCCTGGAACGGCTTCTTCGCGCAGACCCAGGCCACGCTCGAGGCCGCGATCGTGCGGCCGCGCCATCCGGGCTACATCCCGTTCCAGACCGCGGCCTCGGCGCTGGTGCGCGAGATGCTCGCCGACCGGCTCGCGGCCAGGGCCGCGCTCGAGCGGCTGCAAACGCTCTACCAGAACCACCGGCCCGCGGGCAGCGAAGTCTGAGCCCGTCTTCCCTTCTTCAGTCCACCTCCGCCATGAACCACATCCTCTTCGAGGTCCGCGACCGGGTCGCGACCCTGATCCTCAACCGCCCCGAGAAGCTCAACGCCGTCACGCCCGAGATGGCCGATGCGCTGGTCGCCCACGTGAAGGACTGCAACGCGCGCGCCGACGTGCGCGCCGTCGTCATCACGGGCGCCGGCGAGAAGGCCTTCTGCGCCGGCAGCGACATCGCCGAGCTCGACGGCTACGACACGCCCTGGACCTTCCGCAACCGGCCCGACTACTGCGACGCGATCCGCGCGCTGCGCAAGCCCGTGGTCTGCGCCATCAACGGCTATGCGCTCGGCGGCGGCCTCGAGACCGCCATGTCCTGCGACATCCGCATCGCGGCCGAGCATGCACGCTTCGGCGCGCCCGAGGTCAAGCTCGGCTGGATCGGCGGCGGCGGCATGTCGTACATGCTCGCGCACAGCATCGGCGCCTCGAACACCGCGCTGATGCTGATGGGCGGCGATCCCATCGGCGCGCAGCAGGCGCTGCAGTGGGGCCTGGTGAGCGAGCTGGTGCCGGCCGCCGAGCTGCTGGCGCGCGCGCAGGCCATTGCCGCCACCATCGCGAGCCGCCCGCCGATCGCGGTCGAGACCGCCAAGGCCAACCTGCGCGCCGCCTATGCGATGCCGCTGGAGACCGCGATCCAGTACGAACGCGACCTGCAGACCGTGTGCTTCGCGACCGAGGACGCGAAGGAAGGCCGCGCGGCCTTCAAGGCGCGCCGTCCGGCCGTGTTCGAGGGGCGCTGAGATGCAGGCGATCCCCGACATGGTCGATGCCGCGGCCACGCTGCCCATCGATGCGGAAAGGGCGCTGCTCGTGGGCCGCGCCTGGTTGCCGGGCGGGAACGGCGAAGAGGGCGGCCCGACGCTGGTGACGGTGCGCGAGGGCCAACTGGTCGACATCGGCGCGCTCGCGCCCACGGTCTCGGCGCTGCTCGAGCGCGAGGACGCGGCCGCCGCGGTGCGCGATGCCGAGGGCGTGCCGCTCGGCACGCTGGCCGACTGGCTCGCGAGCACCGCCGCGCACGGCCCCGATCCCGCGCGGCGCCACCTGCTCGCGCCCAACGACCTGCAGGTGGTGAAAGCGGCAGGCGTGACCTTCGCGGCCAGCATGGTCGAGCGCGTGATCGAGGAACAGGCGCGCGGCGACGCGAGCCGCGCCGAGGCGGTGCGCCGCCAGGTGGTGGCCGTGGTCGGCGACGACCTCTCGGGCATCGTGCCGGGCTCGCCCGAGGCCATGCAGCTCAAGCAGGTGCTGCTCGCGCAGGGCCTGTGGTCGCAGTACCTCGAGGTCGGCATCGGGCCCGATGCCGAGGTCTTCACCAAGGCCGCGCCGCTGGCCTCGGTGGGCACCGGCGTGCAGGTGGGCCTGCATCCGGGCTCGACCTGGAACAACCCCGAGCCCGAGGTCGTGCTCGCCGTCGACAGCCGCGGCCGGACCGTCGGCGCCGCGCTCGGCAACGACGTCAACCTGCGCGACTTCGAGGGCCGCAGCGCGCTGCTGCTGGGCAAGGCCAAGGACAACAACGCCTCGTGCGCCATCGGCCCGTTCATCCGCCTGTTCGATGCCCACTACGGCATCGACGACCTGCGCGCCACCGTGGTCGAGCTGCGCGTGGAAGGCGAGGACGGCTTCGTGCTCGAGGGCTCGAGCTCGATGGCGCAAATCAGCCGCGATCCGCTCGAGCTGGTGCGCCACGCCATGGGCGCGCACCACCAGTACCCCGACGGCATCCTGCTGTTCTGCGGCACCATGTTCGCGCCGATCCAGGACCGCGACGCGCCGGGCGCCGGCTTCACCCACCACGAGGGCGACCGCGTCGCCATCCGCGCCGAGCGGCTGGGCACGCTGTTCAACCGGGTCGGGCGCAGCGACCGCATTGCGCCGTGGACCTTCGGCATCGGCGCGCTGATGCGCAACCTCGCCGCGCGCGGGCGGCTTTGAGCGCGGCGGTGGCCGGGCGCGCTTGGCGGCAGAATCCGGGCCACCCATGACAGAACCCGAAAAAAGACAGGGCCGCCGCCGCTTCGGCACCAACTCCGTCACCATGGCCGACGTGGCCCAGGTGGCGGGCGTGTCGGCACAGACCGTGTCGCGCGTGCTGCGCGACCCCGAGGGCTGCACGCCGCAGACGCGCGAGCGCGTGGAGGCGGCGATCCGCAGCACCCGCTACGTGCAGAACCTCGCGGCCAGCCACCTGGCCTCGAACCGCAGCATGACGGTGGCCGCCGTGATCCCGCAGATCGCGGCCTCGGTGTTCGCCGAGACGCTGCAGGGCCTGTCCAACGTGCTGCTGCAGGCCGGCTACCAGGTGATCATCGGCCACACCGACTACAGCCACGAGCGCGAGGAGGCCGTGGTGCGCAGCCTGCTGGGCCGCCGCCCCGACGCCTTCTTCCTCGTCGGCACGCGCCACACCGGCGCGGTGCGCGAGATGCTCGCGCGCGCCGCCATTCCCGTGGTCGAGAGCTGGGCCTGGACGCGCAAGCCCATCGACCAGCTCGTGGGCTTCTCGAACCAGGAGGCGCTGGCCGCGGCCGTGGCCTATGCGCAGCGGCGCGGCTACCGCCATCCCACCTTCGTGGGCGCCGCGCGCCCCGGCGACGACCGCGCGCGCGAGCGCCTGGACGGCTACACCACCGGCATGGCGCGCCACTACCCGGGCCAGGCACCGCGCAGCCTGGTGGTGGAGAACCTGCCCTACACCATGGGCAGCGGCAGCACCCTGCTCGAGGCCGCGCGCGCGCATTTCCCCGACAGCGACCTGCTGCTGTTCTCGAGCGACCTGCTGGCCTCGGGCGCGCTGCTGGCCTGCCAGCGGCTGGGCATCGCGGTACCCAGGCAGCTCGCGATCATGGGCTTCGGCGACTACGAGATCGCGCGCGAGCTCAACCCCGGCCTCACGACCATCGCGGTGCCGACCGTGCGCATGGGCGAGGAGGCCGCGCGCATGCTGGTGCAGCGGCTGCGCAGCGAGACGCCGGCGGCGCGCAAGCGCGACCTGGGTTTCGAGCTGATCGAGCGGGGCAGCGCCTGAGCGGTCCGGCGCCCCGCGGGGCGCCATGAGAAAAGGGGCCGACCGTCGCCGGTCCGCCCCTTTTTTTCGTGGCGAGCCGCGGCCGAGGCCGCGGTGCGCGATCAGCCCAGCAGGCCGTGCAGGATGTTGGCGACCGGGGTCACCGCACTGCTCACGGTGTGCTCGACCTGGCTGGTGATCGGGGTCACCACGTCGGTGACCACCGAGCCCACCGAGTGATCGACGTTCTCGACCACGTTGGACACGGTCTCGACCACCGGTGCCGCCGCCGCGGTCGCGCCGGCCAGGATGTCGGTCACGGGGGCCAGGGCACCGGAACCGGCGCTGGTCAGCGTGTCCACCACCGGCGCGAGGGTGTCGCTCAGGCCGCTGGCGATCTCGGTCACCGGCTGCAGGATGTTGGCCACCGGGCCGTCGCCACCCAGCGCGCCGAGCAGGCTGCCGACGAGGCCGTCGTTGCCGAGCAGGCCGCCCACCAGGCCACCGACCAGTCCGTCGTTGCCCAGCAGGTTGCCGACCAGGCCATCGTTGCCGAGCAGGCCGCCCACGAGGCCGTCGCTGCCGAGGACACCACCGAGCAGGCCGCCTTCGCCACCGCCGAGCACGCCGCCGAGGAGGCCACCGTCACCGCCGAGCACGCCGCCCAGCAGGCCGTCGTCGCCGAGGATGCCGCCGAGCAGGCCACCTTCGCCGCCGCCGAGCACGCCACCCAGCAGGCCGTCGTCGCCGAGGACGCCACCGAGCAGACCGCCGTCGCCGCCGAGCACGCCGCCCAGCAGGCCGTCGTCACCCAGGATGCCGCCGAGCAAGCCGCCGTCACCGCCGAGGACACCGCCCAGGAGGCCGTCGTCACCCAGGATGCCGCCGAGCAGGCCGCCTTCGCCGCCGAGGACGCCACCCAGCAGACCACCGTCGCCCAGGACACCGCCGAGCAGGCCACCTTCGCCACCGAGCACACCTCCCAGCAGGCCGTCATCGCCGAGGATGCTGCCGAGCAGGCCACCGTCACCGCCGAGCACACCGCCCAGCAGGCCGTCGTCACCGAGGATGCCGCCGAGCAGGCCACCGTCACCGCCGAGCACACCGCCCAGCAGGCCGTCGTCACCGAGGATGCCGCCGAGCAGGCCGCCATCGCCACCCAGCAGGCCGCCAAGCAGGCCACCGCCCGCGGCAGGCGCATCGGCCGCGACCATCAGGCTGGCCGAGGCGCCGGCATCGGCACCACCGCCGAGCAGGCCACCCAGCAGACCGCCGAGAAGGCCGTCGTCGCCAAGGATGCCGCCGAGCAGGCCGCCTTCGCCACCGAGGACGCCGCCCAGGAGGCCGTCGTCACCCAGCACGCCACCCAGGAGGCCGCCGTCGCCGCCGAGCAGACCGCCCAGCAGGCCGTCGTCTCCCAGCACGCCGCCCAGGAGGCCACCGTCGCCGCCGAGCAGACCGCCCAGCAGGCCGTCATCACCCAGCACGCCGCCCAGGAGGCCACCGTCGCCGCCGAGCAGACCGCCCAGCAGACCGTCATCACCCAGCACGCCGCCCAGCAGACCACCGTCGCCGCCGAGCAGACCGCCCAGCAGGCCGTCATCACCCAGCACGCCGCCCAGGAGGCCACCGTCGCCGCCGAGCAGACCGCCCAGCAGACCGTCATCACCCAGCACGCCGCCCAGCAGACCACCGTCGCCGCCGAGCAGACCGCCCAGCAGGC
>NZ_JBMDKG010000009.1:0-196581 GCF_057809595.1 Variovorax sp. FG153 | reverse complement strand
GGCGGCAGAGCTGATCGTCGACATCGCCGTCAAGGCGAGTTCACCGGACGCTTACCTCGAATGACAAGACCGCTGAACTGAAACAAAAAAAGAAGGCAAGCCGGGTTTGGCTTGCCTTCGGATAAATGAAAGTCTCTGATCTAAGGGAGAATAAAAGCGACCCTAGTTGGCGGCTGCCTGCCCCTTGTACTTGAAGCCGCTCAATCCGTCCCTCTCGATCGGAAAACGACTGTCGAACAACTCATTCACGCCTCTCAAGAAGCCCTTGTTCGCAAAATAGGTCAGGTACTCCCGCATCCGCTTCGGATCCCAAAGATAGACGGCCATTCCTTCCCGCCCTTCCTGGTCGTCGATGAAAAGCGCGGATCTCACGAGCTCCGCACCGGCACCCTCGCGATAGCGAAAGGAGGTCCTGACCTCCGTGGAATGGTCCTTGGCATAGTAGGCCTCCACCTCCTTCGCCACTTCCGAGCGGGTCTGCTCCACGGCTTCCTTGTACTTGTCCTGCCAACCGAGCGCTAGGCCAACCGCCTTGAACGCCTCATCGACATCGAGCTGGAGCTTCCGCTTTTCTGCATCGACTTCTGCGAGTACCTTCTCTCGTGCCGCGTTGGCCTGGGCGAGATTCTCCGCTTGCTTGACCTCCCATGCTGCAGGGTCCGGGGGAGCCTCACCACCTCGCAAGGCGGTGCCGCTCAGCGAGATGAAGCGGGAGTACTTGGAGTTTGCGACGGCGCTGACCTGCCGGTCCGCATCCGCCACTCTCATTGCAAGCTGGGCTAACTGCAGCTCTTGAGTACGCAGCGCACCCACATGCACGGTCTGCATCCCGCGCACATAGATCCCTGCTGACCCTTCTTCCAGGCGTGCATGGACCTTCAAAGCCTCGAGCTCCGCTTTTTTTGCCGACTCGACCAACGCCTCATCCACCTTCACCTTGCAGGTGTGCGTGACGATGGTGACGTTGTTTACGAGCTCGCTGGACCAGTCGGTGCTCTTGCACTCCTTGATCTTGTCGAGGTTTTCGCCAAACGTGAACTCGGCCCCCTGAAGACGGGAGTCCTTGACGGCGGAGATTTTGCTGTCGCCGCAAGCCGCGAGCATGGTGATGCCCAGGACGATGCTGAGCAACTTGAGTGTTCTAGTGGAAATCATGGGTCGAGCCCGTCGAATGAAGTTGTTGGTGAAAGGCCACGCATGTCAGCACCGCGGCTTGCCGCGGCTGCGGCGACGCGGGTCTGTGCCGAGCACGGCGCCTTCTGCCGTGATGCACACGCCATCGGCGCAGCTGTAGCCAGGCAGTCGAAGAACCGCAGGATCGGCATCGCCGATCTCGCAGCGAAGCTCGTCGAAGTCGAACTCCTTGTAGCTACGCACGTTCTCGTTGGTCGTGTAGTACACGCCGCTCGCGCCGGCTTGCACCCGGATCGGGTAGACCGGAAAGCGCATGTCTCTGCTCCAGCCCTGGATCTGGATGTCCATGGCCGAACGATCGATGTGGTGCGGCACCGCATCGGGGTTGGTGAGAGGATCGCTCGCCTGTGCCAAGGCGGCGAAGGTGATGGCGTAGGCGACGAGCGCCGTGCAGACCGCGACATGGTTGGGTGTCATACGGGGCCTTGGTAGGTTGGATTGATAAAAGCACCGTCCCCGCGCGGGTTGCGTAGCGCAGGGGATCGAAGACCTCGAGGGATGACCCCGTCGGCCGTGCTTCCTCGCAACCAGCTTCTAGAGCGTGGTGTGCTGCACCGCTGCAGAGGCGGAGTCGCGTCCAACTGCCGCTCGCGCGGGCAGCCTGATGAAGGCCAGAACGCCCAACACCAGGATGCCGGCCCAGGGAATGCACAGGGTCCAGGCCAGAAGGCCCCAGGCGCCGTGGTAGCCGAGCTTCTTGGCGACGCGCCAGCCGAGGACTGGCGGGACGGCGAGACCGATCAAGATGAGGAGGTGATAGATGTTCAACGAGCCCATGAGCTTTGAAGGTTTGGTTGATAAATAGAGTCAGTGCCGCCCAGCGACCATCAGCCCATGAAGGTGGGCGGGGAGAAACGGCTCGAAAAATGTTTTGATACGTAGCCGAACTATAAACAACCTTTTAGGTTGATAGTCAACTTTTTAAGACCTTCCTCTCGTTGAGTTGGTACCCAACCATTCCAGTTGGAAATGGAGGGCCTATGCCGGAAGAGGAAAAGCAACTCGCAGCTGTAGTCGGTCGGGCCATCGCTAAGCGCCGGATCGCTAGCCACCTCACGCAAGAGCGGGTGGCCGAGCGTTTGGGGATCGGTGTAGAGGCAATGTCCCGCATCGAGCGCGGACTGGCGCTGCCCACTGTCGTGCGGCTCGGGGAGCTGGCCGACATTTTTGACTGTGATATCGCCGATTTACTGACGGAAACCAGTTCGCGCGCCACCGACCAGGCGAGCCAGCTTGCGCGGCTGTTGTCCAAGCTCAGCGGGCCTGATCGAACGATGGTGCTGGGCATCGTCGAAACTTTGACTGAGCGCCTAGAGCAGGGACGACCATGAGGAAATGCCCGGCCACTCGAACAACGCCGTAAGCAGCGGTTTCATAAGGCGCCGTAGCTGCCTCCAAAGATCTCTCTCGGCGAAAACTGCGCGCTGATTAGCGAAAAGTGCTTCACCGTTTAGCAACCAAGAAGGCCCCGCCGGCCTAGCAGAAAACCCACCGCCATCCCAAAGAGAACGACGAGCGCATAGGCAAAGAGGTATTCGAGGGGACTAGCGCTCACAAACATGGTTTCTCCCACTGCGCCCTCGTTGAGGCAGGCCATCCCAAAAGCAAAACCCCGGCTCCTTTCGGTCGCCGGGGCTTTGTGCCGTAAGGTCGAACGGGCTCATGACGCAAGCTCCAGCGCAGCCTTCAACGCACGCTCCTTCAATGCCGCCCCTTGGCCGAACCAGGCGCTATCCAGCCGGTAGTCAGCGTCCCGGGCCCTGCGCTCGTGGTCCACGAACTCGGTCACCGCGTTGAGCAACCCCCAGGCGGTGTTCTTCGCCGAGGACAGCTCCGCTCCCCTGCCCTGCCCATCGAACAAGGCCTGCACTTTCTTCAGCGCCCGCTCGTTCTGCAGCTTCTGGTCAGCAGGCGAATCCCAGGCAGCATTGCACAGGACCTTCAGGAAGAAGTTCGAGGCCTCACTCGCCTTCACCTTACGATCGGCAAGGATGCGCATGCGGAACATGAACTCGTCCCAGCCGGCGACCGCGACGCCGAGTTCACGCTTGACCGCGTCAGCGTCGAAGGCCGTGCTGTGGGACACCTTGACGGCCCCTTGAGCGGCTCCCAGGGCTGCGGTGAGTGAGTTCTCGCAGGCCACACGGATGGTTGTCGGCGTCGCGATGGTGGCGATTGACCCATCGCACGACGTCGCCAGCAGCAGGTAACCACGAACGAGATCGCTGCCCTTCAGGACCGCCTCTCGTCCTGTGCGCGCCAGCGCCCAGAACTTGCGCCCGCCCTTCAGGACACCCGCCGTCTCGAGCTCATAGCCGGAGATCTCGGTCAGATCCCGGTAGAACTCCAGCACTTCCAGCGGCTGAACGACCTGGTAGCGGCTGCTCACGACCGACAGCGGCAGTTTGGAATCGCTGCGGTAGAGCACCTTCTGCGATTCATAGGCCTGCAGGGACTGTGTCGCTTCGCCCTGCCCGGTCATGAACTGCACGGGCGCTTCCTTGATGGTCCAGTCCATCCCGGCCTTCTGAACCCAGGCGTCAACGGATTGGTGGGGTTCGAGCACATGGCCGGGACGCTGCCGCCCGGCCTGCTCGTTGAGCACGATGGATTTCAGAGTAGTCGACATGATTGATAGATTTCCTTGATGTGAAGTTGGTGGTTGAACAAACCGTCTGCTTAAAACGTAGGCACAGAAAAGCTGTGCCCACAGTTCTTGCAGCGGCGGTTGTGGAGGACGGAGGCGTCGATGGCTGCTCCGAGCGATGAGCCGACTCGGCAGCCAGCAACCCCGCCGCTGATGCCGCCAAGAACGGCTGACGAGACAGGCCCGAGCCAGGACGCACCGGGGATGGCGACAGCAGCCCCCAGCCGGTCGTCGTCCAAGGCGCTGCTGAGCACAGCGCCGCAGACGCCACTGACGATGCCGGCCAGAGTGCCGATCAAGGCACCGACGCGTTTGCCGAGCTCTCGCTCGCAGACTTGCGGCGACTTGCAGCTCGGACAGCACTCGCCAGCGAACGCGCCCGCGCGATAGTCGTCCTCGGTCGAGTCGAAGTTGGGGTCAAAAGAATGTTCACTTTCCATGGATGAAGGCCGAGTCGTTCACCGCACCGCGGTGCGCGACTCGGTGAGGGAGGGGTCGAAGTGGGAAGCCGAGGCAAGCGACGGGCGTTCTTCGAAGAGCGCCGTACCGGCCATGTGCTGGATGGCATTTCCAGCCGGCGCATGACATCGCCATGCGGTCAACGTGGACCCGGGCGCTTCGCTTGCATGCCCTGGACGGCGCCGCACGCCCCACGCTAGCGCCAGGCCTGGGGGCGGTCTTGATGGATGAGAGCCGATCGGTCGTAACGAATGTCTTCCTCGATCGCGTAAGGCGCTTGGCGCAGCCGAAAGGGGTCCTCTTGCTTGAGCGCGAGCACTCCTCTGTCCACTGACGCCAGAAAAGCATCATCGAGCAGGTCGTTGACGCCGAGGCCTCCGGCACAAGATCCGCGGGCCCCCTCTTTCGCTTCGGCGCAAACCTTGCCACCCGCCACAACAGGGTGCTGCTTGGCATTGCTCACGCCGCGCCCTCCTCGAGGAAGATCTGCTCGACGCGACGCGCCCCACCACCATGCGCGGGAAGCCCCACGATGACGCTGCGGTCGCCACGCTGGCACAGTCCACAGTTGAGGCAATCCGTGTCGCCGAGAACCGCTGGGCACACCACCACGAGGCGACCTTTGGGCGTGCGCAAGGACTGGCGCGCGTTCGAAGGCAACGCGACGACCACCGGCGCGCACCCGGTCGACACGTAGCTGTCAGCCTGACGGAGGGTCTCGGCGCTCAGGTTCACCGTGAACCCATCGTTGTTCGCACGACGCAGCGCCTCGCGATTCGCACCGCGTGGCTCATAGTGCGTGTAGGTGAAGCCCCGACGACCTTTGTTCGCCTGCACCAGCATGTCCAGGAGCGGGACGTCCAGCTCGCCCGTCGAGGTTGGCGTCAAATCGCCGGCCTGGTTGTGTCGCCACAAGGCGCCGCGCCGGACGGTTGCGACATCCTCGAGCAGTTCTTCGAAGGAGCCGCCTCGGTGCCCTTCGCTGACGGCATGCCAGTGGAGGGCGAGCGGCCCGCCGTTGGCGTAGCAGCCGCCTGTGCGGTAGCTGCAGCTCGACGGACAGGAATTCTTGCTGGTCGTCGTGACAGGCATGGGGCCCGTCTTGGCGTTCCTGCTGATGCGGGTGAAGTGGTATGTGAGAGGGGTTGGGATTGCTTGGGATGGCGTGAAGATGCCCGGACGATCCGGGTCACCGCGCACGGCGATGCCACTGCGCATGAGCAGTACTCCTGGGTTGGGATGTTGGTGCCGCTGGAAGAGATATGCCGCGGCGAGATCACGGCGAGAGGCCCAGCGGGATTGCCACAAGGGCAAGCGCGCGGATAGCGACCCGAGGAAGGTGTACGGAACGCCCGGGGGCGCTCGTCAGCAGTCGCTCGGCAGAGCACGTCTGCGGCGTACATAGACCACCACACGGTGTGCGATACCGAGCCGGTCGTGGATGACGATGTGGCGAGAGAACTTCATTCCTCAGTTCTCCTCGCCCAGCTTGTGCAGGCGGTTGCTGATGCGATGCAGGACGACTTGATGGTCCGTATGGCTCAAGTCGGCCTCGAACTCGTCCCAGCTCCAGTCGCGCGCGAAGAACATGCGCTCATCGCCGAACAGGATCATGGCGACGTCGAAGTGCTCGATCCAGTCGTTGTGACCCGAAAGCTGCGGGTAGCCCAGAACCGAATTCGCCGTCACGCCGAGGCTCTGGAAGTACGGATCCGTGGGGAGCCAGCCGCCGAAGCAGGCGGAGGGATCGCCGGGGCGCCTCCAGTGGTCCAGCTGCACCGCTTCGGGGGCGAGCGCATCTAGCATCTTCCTGGCTGCCCGCAAATTTGCGACCCAGAACGCGTCGCGCTCCTGGCCAGTCATGCTCTCGATGTTGAAATTCATGTTTGTTGATAGAGGGTTGCGGCATAGGCCCGACGACAAGCAGACCCCGCGCGCGGAGCCTGCTGTCATCGGGGAATGCGCGTTGGGGAAAGGGGGCTGGGCGCGTTCAACGCCCGAGATAGCCGTTCAACTTGCTGCACAGCTCCATCGCGCAGCCGTGCCAGGCGGCGCCGGCAACCAGTGGGGTGTCCAGCTCCGCGGGGGATTTCTTGGCGACCGAGCTTGCGTAGACCTGTATCGCCTGCAAAACGAACGCCTGAATCAGCGCGCCGTGTTGCGAGTGCTCCATCAGATCCACGACGAACTCGACATTGGTCATCTGTTCACGGTTCACGCTGCCGGTCCCCCATCCGCAGCGCCAGCACCATGCGCCAGCACTTCGCATCGAGACTGGACAATCTCGAAGCCGGCGCCAGTGATGCTCCCGGGGTCCAGGAGCATGACGACGTCGTCGCCGCAGCCCGAGCGCATGGCCGTCCAGGCGTGCGCGCTCAAGCCATCCAGACCTGCACGCTCGGCTGCGGCTGCCTGAAGGGCCTTCGCGTCGTGGATTCGTACCTGGGCGATGAACACGACGGTCTGGAGCTCCATGCTCATAGAACGCGCTCGCCTTCGGCACGCTGCGCTTGATGCCGCACCTGCTCCTTCGGTGGCGCATGTGGCCCTTCTGCAGGAAGAAGCTCTGCCTTGGCAAGCTGTCGGCTCGACATGCGAAAGCTCACGCCATCGCTCTCGCGGCGCACCCTCCAGCCGCTACGCCGCAAACTGCGCACCAGCACAAACACCTGCGTGCCGTACTGAACACGCGCTCCCGCGCGAACCGCCGCACGGCGAGCAAGTCGAGCCGCATGGAAGGCTCTAACTTGCTCGCGCCAGGCGGCCGCGTACGGCCCAATGGGTGCGTCTGCCTGAGACAGGAACGCCAGCGGACAGTCGTAGTAGAACGGTCCGCTGCTCTCGTCCATGCTCTTGACGAAGACCTCGCCACGGCGACTCTCGATGAGCGACAGGCCAATCCAGGTGGTTGTCGAGCCGTCTGCGCCTTCCATGCGCGCCAGGTACCACAGTCGGTTGCCGATCACCCTGGAAGCGAGGACCGACGCACAGGCTTGCAGATCCTGCAGCGTGTCGCGAACCACTTGCTGCTTTGTGCCGCGAATGACTAGCGTCCCCACATCACCCTCCGAAAGCCCGGAGCGCACCGAGGAAATGGCCGACGGCAGCCAACCAACACTTGAGAGAAAACGATAGATCCACTTGAAAACTCCTTTCGATAGAAACGATGCAAACAAAAAGGCCCGCAAAAGCGGGCCGGGAAGGATTTGGATGGGAAGTCGACGGAAGCGAGAACTGAATTCAGTGAGTGGGGTCTAGCGCGGCATACGCGCGATCCAGTCGCTCGATCGGCAAGGTAAGCAGTAGTCTCGGGTCAATCGCAAGATCGACAGGCGGGGGTCGCTGCGATTGGACGCACTGCCAGAACGCATGCTCCTGAGCCAACAGTTCTTCCGCTGCTTCGGCGGTGCTATGGACGCGGTGGACTTGCAGATCACGTCCGCCGACGAGAACCATGACGTCGAGCGTTCGAGCGGAGGCGACGACCAGTTCGTGAAGCGCGCGGGCCCTGACGTACAGAGGCATCTCACCGCTCCAGTGAGCCGCCTCCGGGAGACCCGCGGCGATGCACAAAAGCAACTGAAGGTCCGTCGAACCACATACCGATTGAGCACCGCCGCCAAGCATCCAGGAATGCTTTGGGTGTGTCGTTTGTCGCGCGGGGCGAAGCTTGCATCCGGCTCTCAGTCGATAGTGCGCGCTGAGGACGGTCTCGAGGACGTGCGCCCAATAGTCTCCCGACGCTTGATGCGAGCTTGGAACGCCGCCTGCAGGAAGCATTTCGCGACGGCCGGTCATTTCCATCCACAACCGAACGGGCGACTTGAAGGGACTCAAGCCGAGTGCGACGGCAGCATCTGTTCCAGAGAGTCCTGGGGGTTGAGAAGCTTTGCTTTTTTCAGGGCGTCGACCGCTCATCGCGATTTCCCGGCTTCAGATGTGAGAAGCCCCGCGATCCTTTCGAATCGCGGGGCTCAACGTAAATAATATTCACGCGTCTGTCCGGCGGCTTGAACCGAGTGCAGGCAAATTGCTGCGTGGAATCGACTTCAGTCTGATTTAGATTCATGTCATATTTGTTGAACTGCGGAGACGAGTTGTGTGGCTTGCCTCCGTTAGGTTGTAAGAGCTGAACTGGGCGACGGCAACTCCGTACTAGAAAGTCGAGTGGCGCTACGCGCTTACTCTCAATCTCCCATACGTTATATAGGGCTGAGAAAATCTGGGTTTGAGTTTTCGAGATGTCATGGCTTGCATCCCTAATGCATTTCCTAAATCTCGACGAACGCCTAAGCCAAGATTGAAAAACACCAGCGCATGGACCGCATCTCTGCCAAAAGAATTGCACGTCCTCGGCCCGGCCCGTTCGCTAGTCAACTCTTCCAAAACTTCCACAGTTACTCAAGGTGCGACCAGAGACACTCCTCGAGACGGCAGGCGCCGGATAAGCAAGGAATCGGCGAAGACCATGGCGCCGTACGGCGTCTGTATCGCTTTTCGAAAAATCGATGCAATGCACGGGCAGGACGACTCCATTCCTGAGCCTCCCTCCGAGTTGTCGACGTTGCTTTTATGCAACAAAATCAGTCGTGACTCGACGATCTTCTCGCCGTCTGTCCTTGTTAAACCGAAGCACGGAATCGCAGTACACAACCGTTTCGCCGGGCGTTCTGCTGTAAAGGGGCCGGGCTGCTCCCCGAGGATCTAAGTCGTGCTCGGGAGAACTAACTTTTTGAACATAGTTCGACAACCCTGGACAGAAGGCCGCAACAGGCGATCTTCTTGCAAGCGCAATTATTTTCAACCACAACGGCGAATACATGTCAAGAGAGCGAGGCAATCTTTTTTCACGCGTCTACCGTGTCGCTTCAAACTGATCTGCCTACGAGACTTCAAGAGAACCCTGCGCATAGGGCGCGGGCAAACCAAGGAATCTCACGACCATGTCTACCCCCCCACTGCAGCACGCCAAGGTGCTGCGCATGAAAGAGGTCTGGAAGCGCCTCGGCATCTCGCGTAGCAAAGGTTACGAACTCATGCGCAAAGACCCCCTGTTTCCGAAACGGGTGACCCTCGGCGCACGCGCCATGGGGGTCTTGGAACACCACCTCGACGCCTACATCGAAAGCAAACTCGCCGCCGCCTGAACGGAGGAGTGGCGAATTCTGAGCACTAACTTTTTTTGTACTGACCTCTACAAAAGCGGGAATTTGCCTGGTCCGTGACCTCCTAAATAGAGGACTTCCTGGCTATCCGGCAATGTTCCGGTGTGGAGTATTTAATATACCAACCATCTCATTACACGTCACCTCAAACAAACCCAGAATAAGGAAGTCAAGCGATGCCGATGTTCAAGCATCGGCACACCACCTTGCCTTGCAGAGAGAGTCACCTCGCTAACTGATCACATCAACACCATCAACTAAATTCAAGAGTGAGCAAGGAGGGCGCAAGCCCTCTTTTTATGAACATTTTGAATTCAACATTACCCAAGCAGCGACCCAAATCCTGGGTCGAGCTGAGACAGCTTCAACGACGTCGCAACGAGGTTTTTTCTTTTTTGGCAGCGAAAGCACGCAGCGATTTTTTGGAGCGCAAAGACGAAGATTATCCAAGCAATCTTGACGTGATCGAAGGGGAATCGAAGGGAAAAGCCGTATTAGTCAAGCCCACCCCGCAGATCGATTGCGACGGCGGGGACGAGGACAAGGACAACGAGAGCCTTGGGGCCGGACACTATAAGAGCTTTGAAGATTTCGCAGAGAAAGAAAGCCTCCGGCTTCTCTATCATCTAATTGCCCACGTCAAGCTTATTACGAAAACCAAAAATCCACTTTTTCACACCCGAAAAATCTCATCTCATGAATTTCGATTGAAAACCAACCCGACAGGCCGATTCTTTCTCTCAAGCTTGTCGACCGCTCATATTGTTCAAAAGCATTTTCTAGCCCAGCGACTGAATCCCTATTTCAAGCTTTTCTGGAAGCATGCCGCCGAACCGATGCAGGCTATCATCGAAGCGAACCCCGGACTGATTTTTGATTCCGAAGAGCAAGCTGGCAAATTTTCCGATAGCCTCAACAATTGCATCAATGAACTCCGGGAACTCGCAAGTTCTAAAAAATTCATTAAGGAATGCAACGACTTTTTCCGAAGCTCAAGAAAAAACAACCAACAACTCCTTAAGTATGTCCGCCGACACAGCGAAACGAATGGCCGACTGCTGATCTGCAGGTGTGACCTAGGAGCAAAGAGAGACGCCTCACTTTTTTATCAGGCAAGCAATCTTCGCCAAGCTCAAATCCTCAAAGAGAGTTACAAACTTCTTTTCGAATTCATCAAGAAGCGTTTTGGAGAAAAACTCCTCGGATTCGCTTGGAAGCTTGAATTTGGGGTGCGGCGCGGATTCCACTACCATCTAATGCTAATCTTCAACGGTCGAGAATTGAAGTCCGACATTTCGATTGTACGAATCATTGGCGAATATTGGAAAAATGAAATTACCAAGGGCAGCGGCACCTATTTCAACTGCAACGCTTACAAGGAACACTACAAGTCTTGTGGAATTGGAATGTTTAGCAAAGAGAAAACGCCTGAGAAGTGGGAGGGCATAAAACTGATGTGCGCTTACTTGACGAAAGGCGATGACCTTGTTCGGCTCCACCTCCAAGGCATGCGATGCTTCGGCAAAGGGAACATGCCCAAAACCGAAGCTCTTGTTAGCTAGCGAAAACGCTTAACGTCGGCCCTCCGGCTCGCTATCATAGCGGCAGTATGACCATCAAATGCTGCGGAAAAAACTCCATCTTTTTTCCATCTTTTAAAATGCCCGATCAAGTTGAGATCGGGCATTTCTTTTTTTGTGATTTCTTCATAAAAATCAACTAAGACAGGGTGAATTTCTTCACACGCCCGGCTATAGCTTTGCCAGCCGTCCGAAGGAGCCAGCGATGCGAAGAGTTGGACAGCTTTGACTTTAAGGCGAGAATCCAATTCATCGGCTTCCGCCGGAATCACTTCATAGTCTTCAATTGGCTCCAAACGGCCAAACAATCTAGAAGCCTGCATCAGCGCAGACCAAGCAGACAATTCTTCACCCGCCTGCTTTTTCGATTTTGCAAAATCGATATTTCTAACAACAGAGGCCCAGACCTCTTCGACTTCTCCTTTTGGAAGATTTTCGAGCAAAGGAATCTGATCTCCTTTCTCAAACCCTAGCGTTCGCTGCGCATAGCCAGCTTGCATTCGTAAATCAATAGAGATCAATTTCGGGTGAAGTTCTGCAAAATTCTCGACCCAACTTTTCACATGTCCGGCGCAGATTTCAAAATAGTTTTCGAAATTCATGGGCGGCGCTTTCTAGGCTTATGAGTGCAGTTCATTTTGAACGAAGTTCGGCCACCGCTTGGGCAAAGAGTTGGGCCATACTTTCTCGGCCTTCCGGTTTCTCTATAGGCTGCGGAACTTCCTGCTTCTCTATAGGCAGCGGAACACCATGACCAGAGCCCTGCGCAACGCGTTCCCCTTCTCTAGCCTTCAAAAAATCACGCACTACGCTGGCCATACCCCCTCCGGTTGCAGGCTCGATCTGGCCTGACGCTGACTTCCGAGTAGTCGTGAGCTCGTGTCGGCACAGCTCGTCGAGGTAGTCAGCCCAGCGCTGCATCATTAGCGTGCGCTGCTTGAGGTACTGGGTGCGGTTGTAAGCCCTTCCGTTGGCATCTTTCACTGCATGTGCCAACTGCGCCTCGATCACCAGGGGGTCGACCTCCAACACTTCAGCAAGCAAAGTCCGCGCCGTGGCCCTGAAGCCATGGACGGTTTGGACGTCTGGCCCATACCCCAGGGTCAGAAGAGCGGCGCGAAGGGTATTGTCCGAGATTGGGCGGTCGTGACTGCGCTCGCCCGGAAAAACCAGTGTGCTGTAACCGGTGAGGGGGTACAGTTTTCGCAACAATTCCACCGCCTGGGTAGAAAGCGGGACCAAATGAGGATCTCCGTTTTCCTTGCCCTCGATACGCCGCTTCATCCGCGCAGCTGGCACGGTCCACAAGGCATTGTCGAGATCAAACTCCGCCCAAGCGGCACCCCTAAGCTCGTTCGGACGTTGGAAGAGCATAGGAGCCAATTGCAAAGCCGTACGCACGATGTGCCCGCCTTGATACGCTCGGATAATGCGGATTAGCTCTCCTAGCTTCGCTGGTTCTGTGATGGCCGCAAAGTGGCGCGTCTTATGGGGGGTTAGGGCCCCCTTGAGGTCAGCGGTGATATCACGCGGCGCGCGAGCCGTCGCCACGGCATAGCGCCATACGGCCCGCGAAGTCATGAGGACCCGCCCGGCCACGTCGAGCGCCCCCCGCTCCTCAACCCGGCGCAGTGCTGCTAGCAACTCGATGGGTTCGATCTCGCCAATGCGGCGAACCGCGAAGTGCGGAAAAAGATCCTTCTCCAGGTTGCGTTTTTCGCGAATGGCGTAGTGACTGCTCCAGCGCGCACGATGCTTTTCGTACCATTCAAGCGCGGTCTCGCGAAAGGTGTCGCCTGTGTTCACCGCAGATTTGAGCTTGACGACCTGTCTGGCTTGGATGGGGTTGATTCCGGCCGCCTTCTGCGCCTTGGCAACGTCACGCGCCTTACGCGCCGCAGCCAGCCCTACGCCGGGATAGGCACCGAGTGCAAACTTCTTCTCAACACCCTCGATCCTGAATTTCCAGAACCACCGACGGGAACCTGAAGCAGAGACTTCGAGGTAGAGGCCGCCGGAGTCGGCATACCGAGCCTGCTTTCGCTCGGGCGGGCACGTCGCGTTTCGGCAGGCAGCATCAGTTAAGGGCATGAATTTCGTCGAGAAGAGCTGGGGGCTGGGGGTACAGATCCACCGATCCAGAGGATAGCGGCGCTTGGCCCCCCACACGTACCCCCTATTGACGCTGGCAGTCACTGGATTTCAGTGTACGACTGCGGATGCCGTAGACGCAGCGCCCCAATGAAAAAGGGCGTCCGGCGGATAAAGCCGGACGCCCTTGGACGTCGTATTGGTCGGTGTGAAAGGATTCGAACCTTCGACCCCTTGCACCCCATGCAAGTGCGCTACCAGGCTGCGCCACACACCGAAGCTCTCGATTATAGCCTTCTCTTTTCAGCGTCCGACGGTCAACAACTCACGAATTTCAAAAAGCTCGCGGCGAAGCTGCAACAACTGCGACAGGTCGACACTGCGGGCCGCGTTCGGCACTGCTTCCTCGTCGTGCAGCGCGGCCTCGAACTCCTCGTGATCGATCTCGACGGCCTCCATGCCTTCGAGCGGCACCTCGCCGGCCTTGCGGCGGTCGCGTTCGTGCTGCACCAGTTCCTGCAACTTGTTGCGTGCACCGCTGATCGTGAAGCCCTGGTCGTACAGCAGGTCGCGGATGCGGCGGATCATCAGCACCTCGTGGTGCTGGTAGTAGCGCCGGTTGCCGCGCCGCTTCATCGGGCGCAACTGCGTGAACTCCTGCTCCCAGTAGCGCAGCACATGCGGTTTCACCCCACAGAGTTCGCCGACCTCACCGATGGTGAAGTAGCGTTTGACGGGGATGGGCGGGAGCGCCTTGTCGGCCATGTTCTCCATTGAAATCAAGTCTGCGCGCGGCAAACCTCAGAGGTTACTCCACGGGAGCGCGCGCGAACAAGCCCTATTCGGAACCCAGGCTCCACTCGACCTCGGGGGAGGCGTTCGGATCGATGTTTCCGTGAATCTGTTCCTTGAGCTTCGCGCTCGCATGGAAGGTCGCGACGCGGCGCTCGCCGATCGGAATGGCTTCGCCGGTGCGCGGGTTGCGGCCGGGGCGCGGCGCCTTCACGCGGATCTGGAAGTTGCCGAAGCCCGAGATCTTCACGTCCGTGCCTTCGATCAGGCTGTTGGCCACCAGGTCGAAGAAAGCCTCGACCATGTCCTTGGACTCGCGCTTGTTCAGGCCGATCTGCTCGAACAGCAGGTCGGCCAGATGCGCCTTGGTGAGCGCGGGCGTCTCGAGTGCTTCGAGCGTGAATTCGACGGCATTCATTCGGGTCATCCTCTCAGGCGTCCGCCCACCTTCGCGGCCAGTTGATCGACGATGGCGCGCACGGCCGGCTCGACCTGCTCGTCGGTCAGGGTGGCGTTGTCGTCCTGGAAGCGCAGGCGCACCGCCATGCTCTTCTCGCCGGGTTGCAGGCCGCCGGCCGCGGCCACCGTGCCGTCGCGCGCGGGCTGCGGACGGTAGATGTCGAACAGCACCGCGTCGCGCAGCAGGCCTTGCGCGGCACCGGTCGAATGGATGGCGTCGATCAGCGCATCGTGCGTGACGGCTTCCGCCACCACCACCGCGATGTCGCGTTCGACCGCCTGGTGCTTGGGCACGGCTTGCGCCACCGGCACGGGACGCGCGGTGACGGCATCGAGGTCGAGCTCGAACAGCACGGCGGGCTGCGCGAAGTCCCATTTCTGGCGCCAGCGCGGATGCAGCTCGCCAACGAAGCCGACGGCCTTGCCCTCGACGATCACGCGCGCCGAGCGGCCCGGATGCAGCGCCGGATGCTCGGCGGCTTCGAAACGCGGCACCAACGGCGCGAGCAGCGCCTCGACGTCGCCCTTCACGTCGTAGAAGTCGACGCGCTGCGACTTGCCGTCCCAGCGTGCCTCGTCGGCATCGCCCCAGGCGAGGCCGGCCACGCGCATCGGCTGATGCACGCCGCGCACCGTGCTGTCGGTGGTGGCCACGCTGTCGTCGCGCAGGAACACGCGGCCCACCTCGAACACGCGCACGCGCGGCGCCTTGCGGTCGAGGTTGAACTTGAGCACCTGCAGCAGCGAACCGAGCAGCGACGAACGCATCACGCTCATCTGGCTCGCGATCGGGTTCAGGAGCTTGACCGGGTTGTCGTTGCCCGCGAGCTCCTTCTCCCAGTCGGCTTCGACGAAGCTGAAGTTGATGGTTTCCTGGTAGCCCAGCGCGGCCAGGCCGCGGCGCACCGCGAAACGGCTGCGCTGTGCCTCGGGGCGCACGCGCGCGGTGATCGGCGCGAGCGGCGCGGTGGTCGGCAGGTTGTTGAAGCCGATCAGGCGCGCGACCTCCTCGATCAGGTCTTCCTCGATCAGCAGATCGAAGCGGTGCGGCGGCGGCACGATGGTCAGCGTGCCATCGCCTTCGGTCAGCGCGAAGCCCAGCCGGCGCAGCGCATCGGCGCACTGGGCCTGCGTCAGCGGCATGCCGATCACGCGCGCTGCACGTGCCACGCGCAGCGTCACGGGCAGGGCCTCGGGCACGCGCAGGATCTGGTCGTCCATGGCGCCGGCCTGGCCACCGCAGATCTCGACGATCAGCTGCGTGATGCGCTCGATGATCTCGACGGTGCGGCTCGGATCGACGCCGCGCTCGTAGCGATGGCCGGCGTCGGTCGAGAAGTTGAAGCGGCGCGAGCGGCCCTGCACGGCCTCGGGCCACCAGAACGCGGCCTCGACGTAGATGTTGCGCGTGTCGTCCGAGACCGCGGTGGCGTCGCCGCCCATGATGCCCGCGAGCGATTCGACCTCGCGCGCATCGGCGATCACGCCCACCTTGTCGTCGACCGAGATGGTGTTGCCATTGAGCAGCTTGAGCTGTTCGCCGGCCTTGCCCCAGCGCACGGTGAGGCCGCCGTGGATCTTGTCGAGGTCGAAGATGTGGCTGGGCTGGCCGTACTCGAACATCACGTAGTTCGAGATGTCGACCAGCGGCGTGACGCTGCGCTGGCCGCAGCGCGCGAGGCGCTCGACCATCCAGGCCGGCGTGGCGACCTTGGTGTCGACGCCGCGCACGATGCGGCCCGAGAAACGGCCGCAGAGCTCGGGCGCCTCGACCTTCACGGGCAGCTTGTCGGCGAAGGCCACCTCGACCGGCGCCACGGTGCGCGGCTTGAGGGGCGCGCCGGTCAGCGCGGCGAGTTCGCGCGCCACGCCGTACACGCTGAGGCCGTGCGCGAGGTTGGGCGTGAGCTTGAGCGTGAGCAGCGTGTCGTCGAGCTTGAGCACTTCGCGCACGTCGACGCCGATGGGCGCATCGGCCGCGAGCTCGAGCAGGCCGCCATGGTCTTCGCTCAGCTGCAGTTCGCGCGCCGAGCACAGCATGCCCTGGCTCTCGACGCCGCGCAGCTTGCCGAGCTTGATGAGGAAGGGCTTGCCGTCCTCGCCGGGCGGCAGTTCGGCGCCCACCAGTGCGCACGGCACCTTGATGCCGACGCGCGCATTGGGCGCGCCGCACACGATGTTGAGCAAGGCGCCCTGCCCCGCGTCGACCTGGCAGACGCGCAGGCGGTCGGCGTTCGGGTGCTGGACGGCTTCCTTGATCTCGCCCACCACGATGCGCGTGAAAGGCGGCGCCGCCGGCCGACGCTCCTCGACCTCGAAGCCGCCCATGGTGAGGGTCTCGGCCAGTTCGGCGCTGTCGATGGGCGGGTTGCAGAACTCGCGCAGCCAGGATTCCGGGAATTGCATCTCTTCGATCTCGATCTGTTTTTCTGGTGTGGAAGGTCTCGTTTCATCTCGCGCGTCAGCGGGTCACTGGAATTGCGAGAGGAAGCGCAGGTCGCCGTCGAAGAACAGGCGAAGGTCGTTCACGCCGTAGCGCAGCATCGTGAGGCGGTCGGGGCCCATGCCGAAGGCGAAGCCGATGTAGCGCTCGGGGTCGAGGCCCATGTTGCGCACCACGTTCGGATGCACCTGGCCCGAGCCCGACACCTCGAGCCAGCGGCCGGCCAGCGGGCCGCTCTGGAACTGGATGTCGATCTCGGCGCTGGGCTCGGTGAACGGGAAGAAGCTCGGCCGGAAACGCAGCACGAGGTCGTCCCGCTCGAAGAAGGTGCGGCAGAAGTCGGTGAAGACGACCTTGAGGTCCTTGAAGCTCACGTTCTCGCCGAGCCACAGGCCTTCGCACTGGTGGAACATCGGCGAGTGGGTGGCGTCGCTGTCGACGCGGTAGGTGCGGCCCGGCGCGATCACGCGGATCTCGGGCGCCTTGACCGTGCCGGTGGTATCGGCGGCCGCGGCCGCGAACTCGGCCGCGTACTTCTTGATGTGCTGGTGGGCGTAGCGCACCTGCATCGGGCTGGTGTGCGGACGCAGGTTGTAGGGGATGCCGTCCTCGCCGTTCAGGTCGACGTAGAAGGTGTCCTGCATCGAACGCGCCGGATGGTTCGGCGGGTTGTTGAGCGAGGTGAAGCTGTGCCAGTCGCTCTCGATCTCGGGGCCGTCGGCCACGTCGAAGCCCATGCTCGAGAAGATCTCCTCGATGCGCTCGAGGGTGCGGCTCACGGGGTGCAGGCCGCCCGGGATGCGGCGGCGGCCGGGCAGGCTCACGTCGAGCGCCTCGGCACGCAGCTGCTGCGAGAGCTCCTCGTCGGCCAGTTGCTGGCGGCGCTCGTTGAGGGCGGACTCGATCGCCTGCTTGGCCACGTTGATGGCGGCACCGCGCGACTTCTTCTCGTCGACGCTCAGCGCGGCCATGCCCTTCATCAGCTCGGTGATGCGGCCCGACTTGCCCAGGAACTGGGCCTTGGCGTTCTCGAGCTCTGCGGGGGTCTTCGCCTGCGCGAAGGCGGCACGTGCGGTGTCGACCAGGGAGTCCAACTCGTTCATAGCAACAACAGATTTCTTCGGGGAAAAATAAAAAAGGGCTGGTGCTCTTTCAAGCGCCAGCCCTTGTGCCGTGGGCGCAGGAAACTGTCCGGGGACGGTTTCCCGCTGTGCAGAATCAAGCAGCCAGCTTGGCCTTGACCTGCTCCACGATGCCCGCAAAAGCGGCCTTGTCGTGCACGGCGATGTCCGCAAGCATCTTGCGGTCGATCTCGATCCCGGCCTTGCGGATGCCGTTGGCGAACTGGCTGTAGGTCAGGCCCAGTTCACGCGAGGCGGCGTTGATACGCGCGATCCACAGTTGACGGAACACGCGCTTCTTGGTGCGGCGGTCACGGTAGGCGTATTGGCCTGCCTTCATCACCGCCTGTTTGGCGATGCGGAAGACATTGCCGCGGCGACCGCGGAAACCCTTGGCGAGTGCGAGAACTTTCTTGTGGCGGGCGCGAGCCGTTACACCACGTTTGACGCGAGGCATGTGATTACTCCTTGTTCGTCAGTTGATCAAATGCCCATGCCGGGCAGCATCGCGGCCATCGAAACCATGTTGGTTTCGTGCACCGACACCGCACCACGCAGGTGACGCTTGTTCTTGGTGGTCTTCTTGGTCAGGATGTGACGCTTGAAGGCTTGACCGCGCTTGACGGTGCCACCGGGACGAACGCGGAAACGTTTCTTCGCGCTGCTCTTGGTCTTCATTTTGGGCATGTGAATGCTCCTTTAATTTGTGCTCGTGAGGCGCCTTGGATGAACTCCATGGACTTGTTGGCCCCGAGACACTTCTTCATCCCGCCACCGCCCGCGCTGGCCTTTCGGCACACGCCGGCGATCGGCGAAATCCCTTCAGATTCTCATCCCCGATCAAGTCGGCGGCTCGCGCCACCGGACTCGACCGGGTTTTTCTTCGCTCAGGCGCCGGCCGGAGCCGGTGCCGCCGCGTTTTCCGTCGCCGGCTTCGCCGGAGCCCCACCGGGCTTCTTGCGGCCCGGCGCGATCATCATGATCATCTGCCGGCCCTCGAGCTTCGGAAACTGCTCGACGAGGATCGTGTCGCCGAGCTCGTCGCGGATGCGCTGCAGCAAGGCCAGACCGAGTTCCTGGTGCGTGATCTCACGGCCCCGGAAGCGCAGCGTGATCTTGCACTTGTCGCCATCCTCAAGAAAGCGCCGGATGTTGCGCATCTTGATGTTGTAGTCGCCATCGTCGGTACCGGGCCGGAACTTGATTTCCTTGACCTCGATGACCTTCTGCTTGGACTTCGCCTCGGCCGCCTTCTTCTGCTCGTGGTACTTGAACTTGCCGTACTCGATCAGGCGGCACACCGGTGGATTGGCCGCCGCGACGACCTCCACCAGATCCACGTCCTGCTCACCGGCGAGGCGCAGGGCCTCCGCAAGACTCACAACACCCAATTGCTCGTTATCCGGGCCGATCAGGCGGACTTCCGGGGCCATGATTTCCCGGTTCAGGCGATGTTGGCGTTCCTCGCGGTGGCGGCGGTCGCGAAATGCAGTAGCGATGGTTGGTATCCTCTAAGTTTTGCTACAAAAAAAGTAGCGAAAGCCGCTCAGTCCTCGCGGGCAAGCGGTACATTTGGCAGAAACATGTGGGGTGTTTCGACGACAAATCAACGCTTGTCAGCAACATCCTGGACGAGCCGTTGCGCGAACGATTCGAGGGACATTGCACCGAGGTCTTGGTTGCCCCGGGCGCGCACTGCGACGGCGCCAGCTTCCTTTTCCTTGTCGCCCACGACAACGATGTAAGGGAGCTTTTGCAACGAATGCTTGCGTATTTTATACGTAATCTTCTCGTTGTGCAGGTCGAGCTGGACCCTAAGCCCTTGATTTTGCAGCGTTTTCGCAACTTGCGCGGCGTAGTCGGCCTGTCCTTCGCTGATATTGAGCACCGCCACCTGCACCGGCGCGAGCCAGGCGGGCATCGCGCCGGCATGGTGTTCGATCAGCATGCCGATGAATCGCTCGAGGCTGCCGACGATCGCGCGGTGCAGCATCACGGGGTGCGCGCGGCCGCTCGACTCCGTGACGTACTCGCCGCCCAGGCGCTCGGCCGTGTTGAAGTCGACCTGCATCGTGCCGCACTGCCACTGGCGGCCGATCGCATCGCGCAGCGTGTACTCGATCTTCGGGCCGTAGAAGGCGCCGTCGCCGGGCGCGATCACGAACTCCACGCCCGAGCGGCGCAGCGATTCCATCACCGCATGCTCGGCCTTGTCCCAGAGCTCGTCCGAGCCCACGCGGTTCTCGGGCCGCGTCGCGACCTTGTAGAGAATGTCCGTGAAGCCGAAGTCCGCGTACACCTTCTGCAACTGCGCCGTATAGGCGATGCATTCGTCGAGGATCTGGTCCTCCGTGCAGAAGATGTGGCCGTCATCCTGCGTGAAGCCGCGCACCCGCATGATGCCGTGCAGCGCGCCGCTGGGCTCGTTGCGGTGGCACTGGCCGAACTCGCCGTAGCGCAGCGGCAGGTCGCGGTAGCTGCGCAGGTCGCTCTTGAAGATCAGCACATGGCCCGGGCAGTTCATCGGCTTGAGCGCGTACTCGCGCTTCTCCGACTCCGTCGTGAACATGTTGTCGCGGTAGTTCTGCCAGTGGCCCGTCTTCTCCCACAGGCTCTTGTCGAGGATCTGCGGGCCCTTCACTTCCCAGTAGCCCGTGTCGCGGTAGATGCCGCGCATGTACTGCTCGACCTGCTGCCAGACCGCCCAGCCCTTGGGATGCCAGAACACCACGCCCGGCGCCACTTCGTCGATGTGGAACAGGTCGAGTTCCTTGCCGAGGCGGCGGTGGTCGCGCTTCTCGGCCTCCTCGATGCGCTGGATGTACTGGTCGAGCTGCTTCTTGTCGGCCCAGGCCGTGCCGTAGATGCGCTGCAGCTGCTCGTTCTTGGCATCGCCGCGCCAGTAGGCGCCGGCCAGCTTCGTGAGCTTGAAGACCTTCAGGAAGCGCGTGTTCGGCACGTGCGGGCCGCGGCACATGTCGACGTATTCCTGGTGGTAGTACAGGCCCATGGCCTGCTCGTCGGGCATGTCCTCGACCAGACGCAGCTTGTAATCCTCGCCGCGCGACTTGAAGACCTCGATCACCTCGGCGCGCGGCGTCATCTTCTTGATCACGTCGTAGTCCTGCGCGATCAGCTCGCGCATGCGCGCCTCGATCGCGGCCATGTCCTCAGGCGTGAAGGGACGCTCGAACGCGATGTCGTAGTAGAAGCCCTCCTCGATCACCGGGCCGATCACCATCCGGGCCGTCGGGTAGAGCTGCTTGACCGCGTGGCCGACCAGGTGGGCCGTCGAGTGGCGGATGATCTCCAGGCCCTCGTCGTCCTTGGGCGTGATGATCTGAAGCTTGGCATCGTGGTCGATGACGTCGCTGGCATCGACCAGGCGACCGTCGACCTTGCCGGCCACCGTCATCTTGGCGAGGCCGGGGCCGATGGACTTGGCGACGTCGGCCACCGAGACCGGGCCGGGATACTCGCGCTGCGAGTTGTCGGGGAGCGTGATGTGGATCATGAAAAACCTCGGGCGAAAAACAAAAAAGCGCGGTGGATGACCGCGCTTTGCTGTGGCAGGGAAGCTGGCTCGAACCAGCGCGCGCGGTTTAGCGGGCGCTTCCTTCGAAGAAGAAAACACCGCAGATGGCTTGCGGGGTAGTTCGCGGTGTCATAACCAAAGTGCCTTTCTCGCCCTTGTTGACTGACAGTGGAGCCTAAGATTCTAGCCGCTCGGCGCGCTGACCGTGCCGCGGCGCACGAAGTCCGCATGAGCGAGCGTGCATCCGCACGCACGAAAAAAAGCCCGGCGCGCGGCCGGGCTTCAAGGTGACAGCGAATGTCGAGTCAGTTGCTCAGTGGAACTGCTCTTCTTCCGTCGAGCCGGTCAGTGCCTTCACGCTCGACTGGCCGCCCTGGATCACGGTGGTCACGTCGTCGAAGTAGCCCGCGCCGACTTCCTGCTGGTGCGACACGAAGGTGTAGCCCTGCTCGCGCGCCGCGAATTCCGGCTCCTGCACCATGTTCACGTAGTGCTTCATGCCCTCGCCGCGTGCATAGGCGTGCGCGAACTTGAAGGTGTTGTACCAGTTGACGTGGATGCCGGCCAGCGTGATGAACTGGTACTTGTAGCCCAGGTCCGAGAGGTCTTCCTGGAAGGTGGCGATCTGCTTGTCGTCGAGGTTCTTCTTCCAGTTGAACGACGGCGAGCAGTTGTACGACAGCAGCTTGCCCGGGCAGGCGGCATGCACGGCCTGCGCGAACTCGCGGGCGAAGCCGATGTCGGGCACGCCGGTTTCGCACCACACCAGGTCGGCATAGGGCGCGTAGGCGACGCCGCGGCTGATGGCCTGCTCGAGGCCGTTCTTCACGCGGTAGAAGCCTTCCGAGGTGCGCTCGCCGGTCAGGAAGGGCTTGTCGTTGGCATCGTGGTCGGAGGTGATCAGGTTCGCGGCTTCGGCATCGGTGCGGGCCAGCACGATGGTGGGCACGCCCAGCACGTCGGCGGCGAAGCGCGCGGCGATCAGCTTCTCGCAGGCTTCGCGCGTCGGCACCAGCACCTTGCCGCCCATGTGGCCGCACTTCTTGACGGCGGCGAGCTGGTCTTCGAAGTGCACGCCGGCGGCGCCCGCGGCGATCATGTTCTTCATCAGCTCGAAGGCGTTGAGCACGCCGCCGAAACCGGCTTCCGCGTCGGCCACGATCGGCAGGAAGTAGTCGATGAACTCCTTGTCGCCCGGGTTCACGCCACGGCCCCACTGGATTTCATCGGCGCGGCGGAAGGTGTTGTTGATGCGGCGGACCATGGTGGGCACCGAGTCGTACGCGTAGAGCGACTGGTCGGGGTACATGGTTTCCGAGCTGTTGCCGTCGGCGGCCACTTGCCAGCCCGACAGGTACACGGCTTCGAGGCCGGCCTTGGCCTGCTGCATGGCCTGGCCGGCGGAGATCGCGCCGAAGGCGTTCACGTAGCCCTTCTTCGAGCCGCCGTTGATCTTGTCCCAGAGCTTCTCGGCACCGCGCTTGGCGAGCGTGTAGTCGATCGGGAACGAGCCGCGCAGGCGCACCACGTCGGCGGCGCTGTAGCCGCGCTGCACGCCCTTCCAGCGGGGATCCGTGGCCCATTCTTTCTCGAGGGCGGCAATCTGCTGTTCGCGGCTGAGTTGTTCGGTGAGGGTCTGGGGCATGGTCACTCCGTGAGTTGATTGAAGGGTTGGTTTCGAGCGTTTCGGCGCTGCGGCCATGGGCTTACTGTAATCGCGTCACCCACTCTTATGTCTTATAGAAGACATATTTTTGCATCAATAAAATCAACAACTTACGGATATATTTCTCAATGAGAAAACAACTTTCTCATATCGAGAAAAAATACTGCGGTGCAGCAGTGGCTATTTTCGCGATACGCAATCACTCTTTCGTCTGTGAAAAACGCGGGCCGGAACGCGCGCCGTCAACGCCGCGAATGCGCGATCCAGTCGCCGCCCGCGATCACCGCGCAACCCTCGATGCGGGACGGATGGATCTCGTAGACCAGGCAATCGAACGTGCGGCCACCGAAGGACTGCACACGCAACCAGCGCTTGACGTACTCGCCCGAATCGTCGTCGGCCACTTCCTCGAGCCGGTCGAGCGCGGCCTCCACCTGCGCATCGATCGCGTAGACCTCGCCCGTCACGCGCCCTTCGCCGCCAAGCACCATGCCCGGATAGGCACCGAGGTCGTAGAGCGTGCCCGCGACCTCGGCATCGGCCACGCGTCGCGGCGGCGGTGCGAAGCGCGCGATGTCGTTGCGCCCGCCCGCGCGCAAGGTGCCGTAGACGAAGACGTGGCGCTCGCCCGGCACGGACGTCGATTGCGGCATCATCGATGCCTCCTTTCCCCAAATCACCCCAGTCTATTGAACCCCGCCGCACCCGCCCCAGGCCGGCTCATGGCCTACGGCTGCCTCGCGCTGAGCATGTCGCTCGTGGGCTGCTACGTCGCCCTCTCCAAGCCGCTGGTCGCGGCCTTCCCGGTGCTGCTGCTGGCCTGGCTGCGCTTCGGCATCGCCGCGCTCGCCATGCCGCACTGGCTGCGCCGCGCGCCCGACGAACCGCCGATGACGGCGCGCACGCGCTGGCTGGTGTTCCTCGAGTCCTTCCTCGGCAACTTCCTGTTCTCGATCTGCATGCTGTTCGGCGTGAGCCTCACGAGCGCGGTCTCGGCGGGCGTGATCATGGCGTCGATCCCTGCCGCGGTCGCGGTCGCGAGCTGGCTGTTCCTGCGCGAGCGCATCACGCTGCGCATCGGCCTCGCGATCCTCTGCGCGGCGATCGGCATCGGGCTGCTCGCGCTCGCGCCGGCGCATGCGAGCGCGCACCCGGGCACGGGCGCGTCCTCGTCGATGCCGTGGCTCGGCAACCTGCTGGTGTTCTGCGCGGTGCTCTGCGAGGCCGCCTATGCTGTGATCGGCAAGTCGCTTACCGGTCGGCTCGGCCCCAAGCGGATCTCCTCGCTGATCAACCTCTGGGGCTTCGTGCTCAGCACGCCGCTGGGCATCTGGTTCGCGCTGCAGTTCGACTTCGCCGCGGTGCGCCCCGGCCTCTGGCTGCTGCTCGTGGCCTACGCCCTCGCAGCGAGCATCTGGACCGTGTGGCTCTGGATGACCGGACTGCGCCACATCCCCGCCGCGCAGGCCGGTGTTTTCGCCGTGATGCTGCCCGTGAGCGCGGCCCTCGTGGGCGTGCTCGTGCTCGGGGAAAGCCTCTCCCTGGTGCAGCTGTTCGCGTTCGCGCTCGCTCTCGCAGGCGTCTTCCTGGCGACCTGGCCCGCGCGCCGCAGGCAAAACGGGCGCTCTCCCCTCTGAAAAAACAACAGCCTCCAATGAAAAAACCGCTTTTTCCCTTGGAAACGCGTTTTTTCTCATTTAGCATCCGCGATGCCAGTGGAGACCCTGTTTTTCATTGGTGACGTTCAACCAAAAAAGGAAATCAACCATGGCAACTGCAAAGAAGGCTCCGGCCAAGAAAGCTCCGGCTAAGAAGGCCGCTGCTCCCGCGAAGAAGGCTGCTCCCGCGAAGAAGGCCGCAGCACCGGCGAAGAAGGCTGCTGCTCCTGCGAAGAAGGCTGCACCGGCAAAGAAGGCCGCTCCCGCCAAGAAGGCTGCTCCCGCGAAGAAGGCTGCTGCAAAGGCTCCCGCCAAGAAGCGCACCCCGAACGCCGCCTTCATGAAGGCCCTGACCCCCAGCCCCGCACTGGCTGCCGTGGTCGGTTCGACGCCGCTGCCGCGCACCGCCGTCGTGAGCAAGCTGTGGGACTACATCAAGAAGAACAACCTGCAAGACAAGGCCAACAAGCGCAACATCAACGCCGACGCCAAGCTGAAGGAAATCTTCGGCAAGGCCCAGGTGTCGATGTTCGAACTGGCCGCGCTGATCGGCAAGCACGTCAAGTAAGCGCACCATCCGAGCGACCTCCGGGTCGATCAGGAAAGCCGGCGACAGCCGGCTTTTTTTTCGTCCGTGCTTTTTCGATCGCCTCAGCGCGATGCCTCGGCACCCTGCGCGAAGAAGCGCGAGGGCGTGCAGCCGAAATGGCGCCGGAAGGTCTCGATGAAGGCACTCACCGAGCTGTAGCCCACCGTCAGCGCCACCGCCGTCACGGGCTCGCCCATGCCCAGCAACTGCACCGCCTTGAGCAGCCGCGCCTGCTGGCGCCACTGCGCGAAGCTCAGGCCGGTCTCGGCGGCGAAGCGGCGCGTGAGCGTGCGGCGCGCCATGCCGATGCGATCGGCCCATTGCTCGAGCGTGTCGTCGCGCGCGGGATCGTCGGCCAGCGCGGTGGCCAGCGCGAGCAGTCGCCGCTCCTGCGGCAGCGCGAGGTGCAGCGAGGTCCGCGCGCCCGCCGCCAGTTCGTCGACCAGCACCGCCACCAGCCGCAGGCGGCGCGCCGTCTCCCCCTCTTCGCCGAGCGACACCAGCCGCCCCACCAGCTCGCGGATCAGCGGCGTCGACGCGAACACATGCGGCTGCGCGGGCAAGGCCGTCGTCAGCGCCGGATCGAGATAGAGGCTCCACCCCGCCGTCGCGCCATGGCTCTGTGCCGCGTGCGCGCAGCGTGGCGCGATCCAGCCGATCCACCCGGGCGGCAGCACCCAGCGCCCCGCGCTGGTCTCGATCAGCTGCAGGCCGGCGCGCAGCGCGAACAGCTGGCCTTCCTCGTGCGCATGCGCGCCCGTGCTGCGCGGCGCCTCGTAGGCGTTGAGGTCGAGCCGCAATGCGGGCTCAGCCATCGCGCCGCTCCGGATGCGGCATGGCCCGATGGCGATACCGATTGGCACCGCGCCGCAAGCCCGCAACGCGGTGCCTGCCTAGCATCGAAGCCATCGATCCACCCCTCCCTCTCTTCTTCAAGGAGCCGCCATGAAAGCCCAGGATGTCCTGCCCGATGACCAGAACTTCGCCGTCCTCAACGGCCAGCCCGTGCGCAAGGGCTCGGTCGGTGCCTTCCTCGCCAACGTGCGCGTGCTCGAGGACACCCAGGCCGGCGAGGCGCAGCGCCAGGCCGCGCACGAGGACCTCATCGACCTGATCCCCGCGCTTGAGGCGCTCGGCCTGTTCGAAGTGTTCGAGCTGCGCTCCACAGCCCTGCGCGCGGAGGTCGCGAGGCATCGCGCCGCGCTCAGCCCCGCGCCTGCTGCTGCGCCGCGCGCCTGATCGACGACAGCGTGCCGCGCGTGGTGATGACCTCGGGGTCGAGCGGAATCTCGATCAGCGTGCCCGTGTCGGCCGCCAGCGCGCGCAGCAGCGCGGCCTCGAACTGCGCGGTCTCGGTCACGCGCTCGGCCGCGTAGCCATAGGCGCGCGCCAGCCCGCAGAAGTCGGGATTGCGCAGCGCGGTGCCGCTGGTGCGCTCGGGGTACTCGCGCTCCTGGTGCATGCGGATGGTGCCGAACATGCCGTTGTTCAGCAGCACGACGATGCTCTTGCCGCCATGCTGCGCGGCCGTGGCCAGCTCCTGGCCCGTCATCAGGAAATCGCCGTCGCCCGCGATCGTGAAGGCCACCCGGCCGGTCGCGAGGCTGGTGGCGATGCCGGCCGGCACGCCATAGCCCATGGCGCCGCTGGTGGGCGCCAGCTGCGTCTTGTGGCCCTTGGCGAGGCCGTGATAACGGAAGTAGCGGTGCACCCAGCTCGCGAAGTTGCCCGCGCCGTTGGTGATCGTGGCATCGGCCGGCAGATGCTTCTGCAGCGTCGCCACCACCGCCGCCATGTCGACCGCGCCGCGCGGCGTTTCCGCGGGCATGCCGGCCAGCGGCTGCGGCTCGAGCCAGGCCTGGTAGTCGGCATGCGCCTGCAGCGCCCAGTCCTCCCAGGGCAGCGTGGGCGGCGCGCTCAGCACCTCGAGGCTGCGCGCCGCGGCGCTCATGCCGGCGTTGATCGCGAGGTCGGCCTGGTAGACGCGGTTGAGCTCCTCGGCGCTGGCATGGATGTGGACCAGCGTCTGCTTCGCCTTCGGCGCTTCGAGCAGCGTATAGCCCCCGGTCGTCATCTCACCCAGGCGCGGGCCGATGGCGAGGATCAGGTCGGCGTCCTTCACGCGCTGCGCCAGCTTCGGATTGATCGCGATGCCGACGTCGCCCGCATAGAGCGGATGGTGGTTGTCGAAGGTGTCCTGGAACCGGAAGGCATTGGCCACCGGCAGGCGCCAGTTCTCGGCGAAGCGCTGCAGCGCCTGCGCGGCCTGCGCGGTCCAGCCACCGCCGCCGGCGATCACCAGCGGCTGGCGCGACTTCAGCAGCAGCTCGCGCAGGGTGCGCAGCGCTCCGGGGTCGCTCCAGGGCTCGACCGCCTCCACCCGCGGCAGCGGCCGCGCGGCGGTCTCGCTGCGCAGCATGTCCTCGGGCAGCACCAGCACCACCGGGCCGGGGCGGCCGTTCATCGCGGTCGAGAAGGCGCGCGCGATGTACTCGGGGATGCGGTTGGCATCGTCGATGCGCTCCACGCGCTTGGCGAAGCCCTTGGTGCTGGGGCCGAAGAAGCTGCCGTAGTCGACCTCCTGGAAGGCCTCGCGGTCGCGGAAGTCGCTGCCCACGTCGCCGACGAACAGCACCATCGGCGTGGAATCCTGGAAGGCGTTGTGCACGCCGATGGAGGCATTGGTAGCACCCGGGCCGCGCGTCACGAAGCAGATGCCGGGGCGGCCCGTGAGCTTGCCGTGCGCCTCGGCCATGAAGGCCGCGCCGCCCTCCTGCCGGTTGACGATGAAGCGCGCGCGATCGCCGTAGGCATGGAAGCCGTCGAGCACCGCGAGGAAGCTCTCGCCGGGCACGCCGAACGCGATCTCCATGCCCTGTTCGAGCAGGCACTCGACGATCAGGTGGCCTGCGGGTTGTGATGTACTCATGAGCAGTAGAACTCCAACACTTTGTCCGCGGCGATTATGTGCGCCCGCCCCGCCTCCCTTGTTTTAATTCCCCAAATGGTTAAATTCGCGCCATGAAGGCCACCGCCCCCGACACGCTGGAACCCCGCTCGCGCGATGCCGACCGTTCGCAACTCGCGATCCTCGCCTCGGCGCGCGACGAGTTCTCGGCGCGCGGCCTCGCGGGTGCGCGCATGGACAGCATCGCCGAGCGCGCGGGCCTCAACAAGCGGCTCATCTACTACTACTTCGGCAGCAAGGACGACCTGTTCCTCGCGGTGCTCGAGCGCACCTACGCCGACATCCGCGAAGCCGAGCAGCGGCTGCACCTCGACGAGATCGATCCGGTCGAGGCGATCCGCCAGCTGGTGTCCTTCACCTGGCACTACTACCTCGAGCATCCCGAGTTCATCACCCTGCTCAACAGCGAGAACCTGCACCAGGCCTCGCACCTCAAGCGCTCGGAACGCATCCAGGAGATGAACTCGCCGCTGGTGCAGCTGCTCGACACGGTGCTCGAGCGCGGCCGGCGCGACAACCTGTTCCGCGCGGGCGTCGATCCGGTGCAGCTCTACATCTCGATCGCCTCGCTGTGCTACTTCTACCTCTCGAACAACCACACGCTCTCGGCCATCTTCGGCCGTGACCTGCGCGCGCCCAAGGCGATGGCGCAGCGCCTCTCGCACATGACCGACCTCGTGCTCGGCTACGTGCTGCACTGACCCGCACTTCCGCCGCTTCCTGCCGCCCCCCGCCTCGGCGGCAGGGCCGCGCGCCATCGCCGCGCGAGACGGCCCCCATCGCTTTCCAGATCTACGGGTATCCACCAGGGTCCACCCGTTGACGCTGCCGCGCCCGCGTTCCTAGAATCGGTAATTCACTTATTGGTGAATTGAGCTCGCAACGACACCAGCGGCCCCGCCGCGCGGAGACAAAGACCCATGAAGCAACTCGCACGCACCGCCACGCTGGCCGCGATCGTCGGCCTGGGCGCCCTGCTCCCCGCCCTCGCCGGCGCCGAAGTCGCCTACCCCAGCAAGCCGATCCGCGTGATCGTGCCCTTCGCCGCCGGCAGCACCACCGACATCATTGCGCGCGCCATCGCCGACAAGATGGGCGCGAGCATGGGCCAGCCGCTGGTGATCGAGAACCGCGGCGGCGCCAGCGGCACCATCGGCCAGCAGGCGGTGGCCACCGCGGCGGCCGACGGCTACACGGTGATGATCCATTCGTCGTCGCACACGGTCAGCCCCTCCACCTTCGCCAAGCTGCCCTTCGACACGGTGAACGACTTCGCCGGCGTCACGCCGATCTCCTCGCTGCCCAACGCACTGGTGATCGCGCCCTCGAAGAACATCAAGACGCTGCCCCAGCTGCTGGCCGCCGCGCGCGCCAAGCCCGGCAGCATGAACTTCGCCTCGGCCGGCCAGGGCAGCGCCACGCACCTGAACGCCGAGAAGTTCAAGATGGCCGCCAAGATCGATGCCACCAACATCCCGTTCAAGGGATCGGGCGAGGCCGTCACCGAGGTGCTCTCGGGCCGCGTCGACTACTACTTCTCGCCGATCGCGCCGGTCATCGGCCAGATCAAGGAAGGCCAGCTGCTGGCGCTCGCCGTGGGTTCGCCCAAGCGCGCGGCCGCCCTGCCCGACGTGCCCACCACCGCCGAGGCCGGCGTGCCCGGCTCCGAATTCAATTTCTGGATCGGGATGATGGCGCCCGCGAAGACGCCGCGCGCCGTGGTCGACCGCCTGCACGACGAGGTGGCGAAGGCCCTCGCCACGCCCGAGGTGAAAGAGCGCTTCCTCAAGCTCGGCGCCGATGCCTGGACGCTCAAGCCCGCGCAGTTCGATGCCTACATCAAGCAGGAGATCGCGAGCAACGCCGAGCTCGTGAAGGCCGCCGGCCTCGCGGTCCAGCAGTAACGCCTCTTCCGCCAGCACCCGTCTCTCCCGCAGCCCACCGACTTCCGACCGAACGCCCCGCGCCGCCACCGGCACGCTCTCCATGATCCGCAAACTCCTGCTCTCCCCGGCGCTGCGCCCCTTCCTGCTGATCCTGCTGCTGCTGGTGCTGTGGGACCTCGCGATCCGCCTGTTCAAGATTCCGGCCTACCTGATCCCGCCGCCCTGGGAGGTGGTCAAGCAGCTGGTCAACGAATGGCCGCGCCTGCTGGCCGAGAGCTGGAAGACCACGCTCGCCACGCTCGGCGGCTTCGGCCTCACGATCGTGATCGGCATTCCGATCGCGATGGTCATCGCCTACTCGCGGCTGGTCGAGTCCTACGTCTATCCGCTGCTGGTGTTCTCGCAGAGCATCCCCAAGGTCGCGATCGCGCCGCTGTTCGTGGTGTGGTTCGGCTTCGGCATCTTCCCCAAGGTGATCTCGGCCTTCCTGCTGGGCTTCTTCCCGGTGGTGGTCTCCACCGTGATGGGCTTCAAGTCGGTCGAGCCCGACATGCTCGACCTCGCGCGCTCGATGGGCGCGAGCCGGCTGCAGACCTTCTTCAAGATCAGCCTGCCGCAGGCGCTGCCGCAGATCTTCAGCGGCCTCAAGGTCTCGGTCACGCTGGCCGTGGTCGGCGCGGTGGTCGGCGAGTTCGTCGGCTCCAACTCGGGCATCGGCTACGTGCTGCAGGTGGCCAACGGCAACTTCGACCTGCCGCTGATGTTCGCCGCGCTGGTCGTGCTCTCGAGCATCGGCGTGGTCCTGTTCGTGGCGGTCGACCTGGTCGAGCGCGTGATGATTCCCTGGCACGCCTCGCAGCGCCACGCCAACTGAGTTCCCCCTTCCTGGTTCCTTCGCCCCAAGCCAACAACTCTCCCGGAGACAAGACATGAAGAAACTGCTTCCCTCGCTGCTCGCCGCCGCCGCGCTCGCCACCTTCGCCATCGCCCCCGCGCATGCGCAGGGCGACAAGCCCAAGGACAAGGTCACGCTGATGCTCAACTGGTACCTCTACAGCGAGCACGCGCCCTTCTTCCTCGGCAAGGAAAAGGGCTTCTACGCCGAGGAAGGCATCGACCTCGACATCCAGGAAGGCCGCGGCTCCGCCGTCACCGCGCAGGCGGTGGCCGCCAAGTCGGCGACCTTCGGCTACATCGACGTCACGACCATGATCAAGGCCGCCGCCAAGGGCGCACCGCTGAAGTCCACCGGCGTGCTGTTCCAGGTCAGCCCGATGTCGGTCATGGGCTTCAGCGAGAAGAACATCAAGACGCCGAAGGACATCATCGGCAAGACCGTGGCCGTGACGCCGGGCGACTCGATGTCGCAGATGTGGCCGCTGTTCCTCAAGGTCAACGACATCAAGGCCGACCAGGTGAAGATCGTCTCGGGCGACGGCCAGACCAAGCTCAATGCGGTGATCAATGGCCAGGCCGACATGCTGCTGGGCTACGTGATGGACCAGGCCATCAAGCTGCAGGACGCCACCGGCAAGCCGGTGTCGCCGATCCGCTTCGCCGACTCGGGCGTGAACCAGATCAGCTCGGGGATCATCGCCAACAAGAACCTGCTGACCGAGAACCCCGACCTGGTGAAGCGCTTCATGCGCGCCTCGACCAAGGCCGCCGAAGCCGCCGAGAAGAGCCCCGAGGCCGCGGTCGACGCGATGCTCAAGGCCAACCCCAAGGCCGGCGTGCGCGACACGCTGATCGTGGGCATGAAGCAGAGCGTGGCGCTCTATCACACCAAGGACACGGCGAACCAGCGCCCCTTCCGCGTGGCGATGAAGAACGTCAACGACTCGCTGGACCTGCTGGTGCAGTACGGCGGCATGGACGCCTCGACGCGCGGCAAGCCCGAGGACTACGTGACGCTCGATTTCCTGCCGAACTGATCTCCCTTCGCCCGCGCGCCCGCATCCCGACCTCCCTCACGCACCCATGTCCCAAGTCAACCTGATCGAAGCGCGCGGCGTCTCGAAAACCTACCAGAGCAAGGACGGCCCGGTCGAATCGCTGAAGCCGCTCGACTTCGCGATCCGCGAGGGCGAGTTCGTCTCGGTCGTCGGCCCCTCGGGCTGCGGCAAGAGCACCCTGCTCAAGATGGTGGCGGGCCTGCTGCCGATCAGCGGCGGCAGCCTCACGCTGGCGGGCAAGCCGATCCAGGGACCGCAGAAGGACGTGGGCATCGTGTTCCAGAGCGCGGTGCTGCTGCCCTGGCGCAGCGTGGAGGACAACATCCTGCTGCAGGCCGAGATGCGCCACCTGCCGCTCGAGGCCGCACGCACCAAGGCGCGCGAGCTGATGCAGATGGCTGGCCTCACGGGTTTCGAGAAGAAGTACCCCTGGCAGCTCTCGGGTGGCATGCAGCAGCGCGCCTCGATCTGCCGCGCACTGCTGCACGACCCGTCGGTGCTGCTGATGGACGAGCCCTTCGGCGCGCTCGACGCGATGACGCGCGAGAAGATGAACCTCGAACTGCAGCGCATCTGGATGGCCTCGAAGAAGACCGTGATGCTGATCACCCACAGCATCCCCGAGGCCATCTTCCTGTCGGACCGCGTGATCGTGATGAGCGAGCGCCCCGGCTCGATCGCGGCCGTCTACGACATCGAGCTGCCGCGCGCCCGCACGCTCGACATGATGGCCTCGAGCGAGTTCGGCCACTACACGAAGCTGGTGCGCGCGCACTTCTTCTCGCAGGGCATCCTGGACCACTGAGAGCCAAGCCATGGACGCGCCCCGTTTCCACGTCGAGGAGATCCGCTTCGCCGAGCGCGACGTCGCGCTGCGGCTGCCGTTCCGCTTCGGCGCCGCCACCGTCACCGCCTGCCCGCAGGTCTACGTGCGCGCGCGCATCCGCTTCGAGGACGGCCGCACGGCCAGCGGCTGCGCGGCCGAGATGATGGTGCCCAAGTGGTTCGACAAGAACCCGGCGCTCACCAACGAACAGAACTTCGAGCAGTTGCGCTTCGCGCTGCGCGACGCGCGCGAGGCCTACACCGGCGAGGCCGATGCCCAGACCGCGTGGACCCATTTCGCCGCCAACTACGCCGCGCTGATGGCGCGCGCCCGCGCCAAGGGTCTGCAGCCGCTGGTGGCGGGCTATGGGCCGGCCCTGGTCGACCGCGCGATCTTCGATGCGCTGTGCCTGCACGCCGGCACCGGCTTCGCCGCCGCGATGAGCGCCAACCTCGGCGGCATCGACATCGCGGGCAGCGGCCTGGCCGACGACCTCGCCGGCTTCGACATGCCCGGCTTCCTCGCGCGGCAGCGCCCCGCGGAGCGCATCGCCGCGCGCCACACCGTGGGCCTGGCCGACGCGATCGACGACGGCGATGCCCTGCCCGACGCACCCGACGACGGCCTGCCCACCACGCTCGTGGCCGCCGTGCGCCGCTACGGCCTCACGCACTTCAAGCTCAAGCTCTGCGGCGACACCGCGCGCGACATCGACCGGCTCGAGCGCATCGCGCGCGCCATCGACGGCCATGCACAGCTGGTCACGCTCGACGGCAACGAGCAGTACGCCGATGCCGATGCCTTCGGCGCCTTCCTCGACCGCCTGCTGTCCACGCCCGCGCTGTGGGCGCTCGCGAAGAAGACGGTGTTCGTCGAGCAGCCGATCCGGCGCGACGCCGCGCTCGAACGCGACGTGCGCGCGCTCGGCCGGCGCATCCCGCTGCTCATCGACGAATCCGACGCCACGCTCGATGCCTTCGTGCGGGCGCGCGAACTCGGCTACACCGGCGTGTCGAGCAAGAGCTGCAAGGGCTTCTACAAGTCGGTCGTCAACGCGGCGCGCTGCGCGCGCTGGAACGCGGCCGACGACGGCACGCGCCACTTCCTCTCGGGCGAGGACCTGACCATGCAGGCCGGCCTCGGCGTGCAGCAGGACCTGGCGCTGGTGAGCTGGCTCGGCCTCTCGCATGTCGAGCGCAACGGCCACCACTACGTCAACGGCCTCGCGGCCGTGCCCGTGGCCGAGCAGCAGGCGCTGCTGCGCGCCCACCCCGACCTCTACGAATCCAGCGATGGCGCGGTGCGCCTCGCGATCCGCGGCGGACAGCTCGCCCTGTCCTCGCTCGCTTCCGCGCCCGGCTTCGCCACCGGCCAGCCCGGCGCGGGCATCTCGTGGGACGCCATGCGTTCCGTCTACTGAAGCAGCGCTTCTCCGTCCCCTCTCTCACTCAAGGAAAGAACATGCCCACCCAACGTCTAGGAATCATCATGCACGGCGTCACAGGCCGCATGGGCATGAACCAGCACCTGATCCGCTCGATCTGCGCCATTCGCGCCCAGGGCGGCGTGACGCTGTCGAACGGCGACAAGGTGATGCCCGACCCGATCCTGATCGGCCGCAACGCCGAGAAGATCGAGGCGCTGGCCAAGGCCCACGGCATCCAGCGCTGGGGCACCGACCTCGACAAGGCGCTCGAGAACAAGGACGACACCGTCTTCTTCGACGCCGGCACCACGCAGATGCGCCCCACCCTGCTGGCCAAGGCGATCCGCGCCGGCAAGCACGTCTATTGCGAGAAGCCGATCGCGACCAACCTCAACGAGGCGGTGGAGATCGCGCGCCTGGCCGAGGAAGCCAAGGAGAAGCACGGCCTCAAGCACGGCGCGGTGCAGGACAAGCTGTTCCTGCCCGGCCTGCGCAAGCTCGACATGCTGCGCCGCGCCGGCTTCTTCGGCCGCATGCTGAGCGTGCGCCTGGAGTTCGGCTACTGGGTGTTCGAGGGCGACCTGCAGCCGATCCAGCGCCCTAGCTGGAACTACCGCAAGGAAGACGGCGGCGGGATGATCCTCGACATGATGTGCCACTGGCGCTACGTGCTCGACAACCTGTTCGGCGAGGTGAAGTCGGTGAGCTGCCTGGGCACCACCCACATCCCGAAGCGCTGGGACGAGGCCGGCCAGCCCTACGAGGCCACGGCCGACGACGCCGCCTACGCCACCTGCGAACTCACCGGCCACAACGGCGAGCCGGTGATCGCGCAGATCAACATGAGCTGGGTCACGCGCGTGCGCCGCGACGACCTCGTGACCTTCCACGTCGACGGCACCGACGGCTCGGCCGTGGCCGGCCTGTCGAGCTGCCGGGCCCAGTCGCGCGTCGCCACGCCACGCCCGGTGTGGAACCCCGACGAGAAGCAGACCATGAACTTCCTCGACCAGTGGCAGGAGATCCCGGACTCGCAGGTCTACGACAACGGCTTCAAGATCCAGTGGGAGCACTTCATCCGCCACGTGGTGGAGGACGCGCCCTACAAGTGGACCCTGCCCGAAGGCGCCAAGGGCGTGCAGCTGGTCGAGGCCGCGCTCGAATCGTGGCAGGACCGCCGCTGGGTCGACGTGCCCGCGCTGAAGGTCTGAGACCCGGAGACCCGACCGCATGGCCCTCTCGCTCAAGCTCCCCACCGCCGGCGGCGCGCTCGCCGACTACGCGCTGCGCGGCAGCACGCCGCCGAAGCCGCCCGCGGGCGTGCGCTTCGACCGCATCGCCTACTCGGCCGCGCACGTCGTGGCCGACCCGCTGGCCGCCATCGATCCCTGGCTGCAATGCGCGGTGGACTGGGACGCCACCCTCGCCTACCGGCGCCACCTCTACGCGCTCGGGCTGGGCGTGGCCGAGGCCATGGACACTGCGCAGCGCGGCATGGGCCTGGACTGGCCGACCTCGCTCGAGCTGATCCGCCGCTCGATCGACGCCGCCAGCGACATCCCCGGCGCGCTCGTGGCCTCGGGCTGCGGCACCGACCACCTCGACCTCGACGCGGTGAAGAGCGTGGACGACGTGATCCGCGGCTACGAGGAACAGATGGCCGCGATCGAGAAGCTCGGCGGCAAGCTGATCGTGATGTGCAGCCGCGCGCTGGTGCGCGTGGCGACGGGCCCGGCCGACTACGAGCGCGTGTACGACCGCATCCTGAGCCAGGCGAAGCAGCCCGTGGTGCTGCACTGGCTCGGCGAGATGTTCGACCCCGCGCTGGCCGGCTACTGGGGCACGACCGACGTCGATGCCGCGATGGAAACCGCGCTCGGCGTGATCGCGGCCCATCCCGACAAGGTCGACGGCATCAAGATCTCGCTGCTCGACAAGGACAAGGAGATCGCGATGCGCCGCCGCCTGCCGGCCACCGGCGGCCCCGACGGCCAGGGCGTGCGCATGTACACCGGCGACGACTTCAACTACGCCGAGCTGATCGCGGGCGACGGCCACGGCAGCCACCCCACGCACGGCAAGAGCGATGCGCTGCTGGGCATCTTCGACGCCATCGCGCCGGCCGCCAGCGCCGCCCTCGGCGAACTGGCCGCGGGCCGCGTCGAGCGCTTCCACGAGATCCTCGGCCCCACCGTGCCGCTGTCGCGCCACATCTTTGCCGCGCCCACGCGCTTCTACAAGACCGGCGTGGTGTTCATGGCCTGGCTCAACGGCCACCAGAAGCACTTCACCATGGTCGGCGGTCAGCAGAGCACGCGTTCGCTGCAGCACTTCGCCGAGCTGTTCCGGCTGGCCGACGCGGCCCACCTGTTCGAGCAGCCCGAGCTCGCGGTGCGGCGCATGAAGACGCTGCTGTCGCTGCACGGCGTGGAGTGAACCCGTCCATGCGCGACTTCTCGCAGAACCACGACTGGCTCTCGATCAACACCGCCACGGTGCGCAAGCAGTCGGGCGCCGAGGTGCCGCTCGACCGCATCGTCGACCAGTGCGCCGAGCGCGGCATCCGCGCCATCAGCCCGTGGCGCGACCAGGTCGCGGCCGTCGGCATCGACAAGATCGCGCGGCAGTTGAAGGCGCACGGCATCGGGCTCTCGGGCTACTGCCGCGGCGGCTTCTTCCCGGCACCCGATGCCGCGGGCCTGAAGGCCGCGCTCGACGACAACCGCCGCGCCATCGACGAAGCGAAGACGCTCGATGCGCCCTGCCTCGTGCTGGTGGTCGGCGCGCTGCCCGGCGCGCTCGACGGCAAGGCCGCCTACAAGGACATCGCGCGGGCGCGCGCCGAGGTGCGCGACGGCATCGCAGCCTCGCTCGAGTACGCGCGCGAGGTCGGCATGCCGCTGGCCATCGAGCCCCTGCACCCCATGCAGGCGGCCGACCGCGCCTGCATCAACACGCTGGAGCATGCGCTCGACCTCTGCGACGAGCTCGATGCCGGCAGGAGCGGCATGCTCGGCGTGGCGCTCGACATCTACCATGTGTGGTGGGACCCGAAGCTGCAGCAGCAGATCGCGCGCGCGGGCCGCGAGCGCCTCCTGGCCTACCACGTCTGCGACTGGCTCACGCCCACGCGCGACCTGCTGTCCGACCGCGGGATGATGGGCGACGGCGTGGTCGAGCTGAAGAAGATCCGCGGCTGGGTCGAGGAAGCCGGCTTCGCGGGCTTCAGCGAGGTCGAGATCTTCTCGAACCTCGACTGGTGGCAACGGCCGGGGGCCGAGACGCTCGACGCCTGCATCGAGCGGCATCGCAGCGCGGTCTGAACCCGGCCCCGGGGCGAGCAGGCCATGGCGGCCTGTGCTGCAATGCGCCCATGCCCGCCCCCAGCCTCGACGACCTGCGCCGCTACGCCGTGGCGCGCACCCTGTTCAAGCCCACCACGCTCCCCGGCGCGATCAGGAAGCTCGGCTTCGTGCAGGCCGATCCGATCCGCGCGCCGGCGCGCGCCCAGGACCTGACGCTGCGCCACCGCGTCAACGACTACCGCGCCGGCGATCTCGAGCGGCGCTACACGCGGCTCGCGATCGAGGAGGACTGCCTGGTCAACTACGGCTTCCTGCCGCGCGAGCACCTGGCGCTGATGCATCCGCGCGAGGCCGCCAAGCCCTGGGACGCCGAGACGCGGCGCAAGGCGGCCGACGTGCTGGCCTTCGTGCGCGAGCGCGGGCGCGTGCATCCGCGCGAGGTCGAGCAGCACTTCGCGCACGGCCGCATGCGCAACTACTGGGGCGGCTCGGGCAACGCGTCGACGCACCTGCTCGACGGCATGCACTACCGCGGTCTGCTGCGCGTCGTGCGGCGCGACAGCGGCACGCGCATCTACGAGGCGGTCGAGCATGCGCCGGCCGACGAGAGCCCGGCCGGTCGCGCGCGCCGCGCGGCCGCGCTGATCGAACTGATCGTGCGCAAGTACGCGCCGCTGCCGGCCGGCAGCCTGACCTACCTGGTGCGGCTGCTCGGCTACGGCGCGCCGCACCTGTCGGCGCAGACGCAGGCCGCGCTGCGCCTCGCGCGCGAGGAGCTCGCAAGCATCCGCATCGACGGCACCACCTGGTACTGGCCGGCCGACGAGAACCCGGCCTCGCGCCGCCATGCGCCCGACGACGCGGTGCGCCTGCTCGCGCCCTTCGACCCCGTGGTGTGGGACCGCCGCCGCTTCGAGCTGCTCTGGGGCTGGACCTACAAGTTCGAGGCCTACACGCCCGCGCCGCAGCGCCAGTTCGGCTACTACGCGCTGCCGCTGCTGTGGCACGACCGCGTGATCGGCTGGGCCAACGTGAGCGCGCCCGAGGGACGGCCCCAGCCCGCCTTCGGCTACGTCGAGGGCCGCAAGCCGCACGGCGCGGCCTTCCGCGCGGCGCTCGACGACGAGCTCGGGCGCATGGCCGAGTTCCTCGCGGCGCGCTGAGCCGGCCGCGGGCCACCCCCGGCAGCCTGGGGTCTTGGCCCGTGCGCGACAGGGCCGGGCGCGCCGCCTGCCTAGAATCGCCCTCGCCCCGGTGCGAGCCGGGGCAAGCGTTCTCAGGGCGGGGTGCAATTCCCCACCGGCGGTGATGGCGGCGTTCTTCGAACCGAAGGCGCCGCATGAGCCCGCGAGCGCCCGTGGCTTGCAACGAGCCGCGGGGTCAGCAGACCCGGTGCGATCCCGGGGCCGACGGTCACAGTCCGGATGAAAGAGAGCGCGAAATGCGGGCCGGCCCGCGCGCTTCTGCCATGGAGCGTGCGGTCTGCTCCGTGGTTTCGTGCGCCCTGATTCAGGAAACCTGCTTTCGAAGAGGCACACCATGAGTCAGATCAACGACCTTCCCCTTTCCGCCATCGCCACGACGGACGCACCGCGCGGCCAGCGCATCGCCTTCGTCGAGGCGCAGTGGCATTCCGACATCGTCCACCAGGCACGCGACGCCTTCCTCGAGGAGATGGAGCGCCTGGGCGTGCCGCGCGATCGCATCGACGTCTTCGACGTGCCCGGTGCCTTCGAGATCCCGCTGCATGCCAAGCGGCTCGCGCTGTCGGGCCGCTACGCCGGCATCGTGGCCTGCGCGCTGGTGGTGGACGGCGGCATCTACCGCCACGAGTTCGTGGCCAGCACGGTGGTCAGCACGCTGATGTCGCTGCAGCTCGAGACCAATGTGCCGATCTTCTCGGCCGTGCTCACGCCGCATCACTTCCACGAGCACGTGGAGCACCGCAAGTACTTCCACCGCCATTTCGCGGTCAAGGGCACCGAGGTGGCCGAGGCCTGCGTCAAGACGCTGAAAGGTCTGCAAGAGGTCGAAACGCTGCTGGCGGCCTGAACGCGGGCGCGCTAGTCTGGGTGGATGGCTTCCCCGTCATCCCCCACCACCCCACCTTCCGCCGCGCCCGGTCGCTACACGCTCTACGGCGCGCCCGGCTCGGGCGCGACGCCCGTGCATGCGGCGCTCACGCTGATCGGCCTCGGCGACCAGGTCGACACGGTCGACATCGCGACCTGGGAAGGCGATGCCGAGCGCGACCGCATCGCCAGCCTCAACCCGATGCGCCAGGTGCCGGCGCTGGTGCTGCCTTCGGGCGAGCTGATGACCGAGAGCGCGGCGATCCTGCTCTGGCTCGGCGACCGCCATCCCGAGGCCGGCCTCTGCCCCGCGCCCGGCGATGCGCTGCGCGCGCAGTACCTGCGCTGGATGGTCTACCTGCCGGCCGCGATCTATTCGATGTTCTGGGTGCGCGACGATCCCGCGCGGCTGGTGCCCGACAAGGCGGCGCAGCCCGCGATGCTCGAGCGCTCGGCCGAGCGCGTGGCCCATTGCTGGCGCCTGATGGACACGCAGATCGCCGCGCCCTCGCCCTACCTGCTCGGCGAGCGCATCGGCATGCTCGACCTCTACGTGACCGTGATGTCGCGCTGGACCCCATGGCGCGAGCGCTTCTACCGCGAGGCGCCGCGCATGGCCGAGGTGGTGAAGCGCGTCGACGCCGAGCCGCGGCTGGCCGCGTTTTGGGCCGAGCGCTTTCCGTTCACGCCGGGCTGGGAACGCGGCGAGTGACGCGCGTCGGGCCGCGGCTTCCGATAATCGCGCCATGACCCGCAAAGAAGCCACCACCGATTACCCGATGACGATCTACCACAAGCCCAACTGCAGCACCTCGCGCAACGTGCTGTCGTTGATCCGCGAAAACGGCGTGGAGCCCGAGATCGTCGAATACCTGAAGACGCCGCCGTCGAAGAAGATGCTGCGCGAGCTCGCCGACGCGATGGGCCTGAAGGCGCGCGAGCTGCTGCGCACCAAGGAAGAACCGTACGCGGCGCTGAAGCTCGACGACCCGAAGTGGAGCGACGACCAGATCCTCGGCTTCATCGTCGAGCATCCGATCCTGCTGCAGCGCCCGATCGTGGTGTCGCCGCGCGGCACGCTGATGTGCCGGCCCTGGGAACGGGTGCGCGAGATTCTTCCTGCCGCCTAAGGGCTGTCCGATTCGCGCAGTGTCCAGCCGTTGTCGCTGGACGCCAGCCGATGGGTCAGCGCAAGCGCGTCGAGGAAACGCGCATCGTGCGAGGCCACGACGAGCACGCCCGGAAAGCCCCTGAGCGCCTGCTCGAGCGCGAGCACCGAGGCGATGTCGAGGTGGTTCGTGGGCTCGTCGAGCAGCAGCATCTCGGCCGGCTCGCCGCTCCACAGCGCGCAGGCCAGCGCGGCCTTGAGCCGTTCGCCGCCGCTCAGTTGCGCGAGCGGCCGCAGCACTTCGGCCGCACCGAGCCCCAGCAGCGCGAGCCGGGTACGCAGTTCGCCTTCGGGCAGGGGCGAATGCAGCGCCTCGAGCTGCCGCAGCAACGACCGATCGAGCGGCATCGCGGCGCCGCCGTCCTGATCGAGCCATGCCGGACGCAGCGGTGCTTCGCAACGCCCGGCGATCGGCGCCTGCTGTCCCACGAGCATGCGCAGCAGGCTGGTCTTGCCGCAGCCATTGGGGCCGACGAGGCCGATGCGCACGGGACCCTGCAGGCACAGGTCCAGCGGTTTCGCGCCGGCCGGCCGTGCGGGCACCGCGCCCTCGAGCCACAGGACGCGGCGCCCGGCGGGAACCACCGAGCCCGGCAGCGCGAGTGCGACCGCGGACGCAGGCGCCACGCCGGCCGCTGCCTCGCGCACGGCGGCATCGAGCGCCGCGCGACTCTCGCGCTGCCGCTCGTGCTCGCGTCCCGCGTGGGCCTCGGCATTGCCCTTGAGGCGGCCCAGGTAGAGCCCGCCTAGATTGGCATCGCGCGCCCAGGCCGCGCCGCGCGCGGCACGGCGTTGCTGCGCGTCGTGCTGCCGGCGCAGTTCGCGCAAGGCGGCGTCGCGCTCGTGGCGCGCGTGCGCGAGCCGGGCCTGCGCGGCATCGGCCTCGCGCTCGCGCCAGTCGCTGTAGGCCTGCCAGCCGCCGGTGCAGCCGCGCAGGCCGCCGGCCGGCGCGATCTCGACGATGCGGTCCATGCCCTCGAGCAGTTCGCGGTCGTGGCTCGCGACCACCACCACGCCGCGCCAGGCCGCGAGCCGCTCGCGCAGCCAGCGCCGTGCATCGGCATCGAGATGGTTGCTGGGCTCGTCGAGCAGCAGCGCATCGGCGCCCGAGAGGAAGGCGCCGGCCAGCGCGACGCGGGTGCGCTCGCCGCCGCTCAGGCTGTCGGCGCGCCGGCCGATGGCGCAGGGCAGGCCCGCGTCGGCGAGCGCGGCCGCGAAGCGCGCGGGCAGGTCCCAGCAGCCTTCGGCGTCATCGAAATCGGCGGGCGTGGCATGACCGGCCTCGATGCGCGCGAGCGCGGCGAAGGGACGCGCGAGGCCCGCGAGCGCGGCCAGGTCCGCATCCGGCGCGGCGCCGGCGTTCTGCGCCACGTGCACGCGGCGCGAGGGCCGCACGATCGCGCCTGCCGTGGGTTCGCGCCGGCCCGCGAGCAGGTCGAGCAGCATCGACTTGCCGGCGCCATTGCGCCCGACCAGCCCGATGCGCCCGGGCTGGAAGGTCGCGCAGAGATCGTCGAACAACAGATGCCCGCCCGGCAGCGCGAGGCTGGCGTGGCGCAGCTCGAAGCCGGCGGTGGAAGAAAGAGAAAAGGAAGCGTCCGGCCCTGAACCCGGGCGCGGTGCGTGCGTGCGATGAGCCATGCCGGCCCTCCGATGAATCGTTGGCAAGGCGATGCACGGTGGTCATGCATCGCGGCGATCAAGGAAGGCTCAAAGGCGCATTTCGGGGGGACGCTCCGGAAAAAACGAAAGGGCCGCGAAAGGCCCCGGGCCGTTTTGGAGGCGGGCCTCGCGCGAAGGTTCCGCGACTTTTCCTCTCTCTTCTTCAGCGCCGCAGCAGCACCGGCAGCGCCGAGGCCAGCATCGCCACGCCCGAGGCCGTCAGCAGGCCCAGCACGATCTTGCGGAAGGTGGCCTCGCTGATGCCGATGTACAGCCGCGCGCCGAGCCGCACCGGCACGAACACGGCCACCGCGACCAGGCCCAGCAGCGGGATGGTCGATATGGCGACGCCGCCGCGCGCCACGTGCAGCGAGAAGGCCACCACCAGCATCGTGAGGTTGAAGTTCTGGATCACCGCGCGCTGGGTGTCGCGCTCGAAGCCGCGCAGGGTGCACCACAGCGTGGGCACCACGCCCGAGAAGCCGCCGATGCCGGCCATCGCGCCGCCGATGGCACCGGCCACGCCGTCGGCCACCCGGCCGCCGAAGCGCACGCGCGGCAGCCGCTGCGACATCAGCATCGCGGGGCACCACAGCACCAGCACCGCGCCGAGGCAGACCTTGAACAGCTCGACGTCCAGGTGCGGCAGCAGCCAGACGCCGAAGGGAATGCCCGCGAGGCCGCCGGCGACGAAGGGCCAGAGCAGTTGGCGGTCGAAGCGGCGGCGCACGCTGAAGGCGGTGATCAGCTGCCCGGTCATGCCGCCGAACAGCGCGAGGATGGCCGCGAGCTGCGGGTCGAGGGTCCAGGCCCAGACCGACATCGACACCATGCTGAACGCAAAGCCGGACAGGCCCTGCACGAATCCCGCCAGCACCGCGCCGACGATCACATAGAGATACAAGGCCTGCATGGCGGCCGATGATATCGGCGGCCGCGCGGCGCTGCAGCGATCAGGCCGAGGCCGGCACCAGTGCCGTGCGGCGCACGCGCGTCACGTTGAAGGCGCTCGCGATCAGCACGCCCTGCACGAGCGCCAGGCCCACGATCACGGCCACGTACTGGCCATGGTCCATGAGGCGGCCGAAGATCAGCGGCGCCACGGCCTGCCCGATGTCGAGGCCGGCGTAGACCACGCCGTAGACGCGGCCGGTGGCATTGGGCGGCGTCGAGCGCTTGACCAGCAGGTCGCGCGAGGGACCGGCCACGCCCGAGACGAAGCCCATGGCACCGAACAGCACCGGCACCACCAGCGGCGGGAAGTCGGCGAAGGCCAGCACCAGCGCCAGCGCGGCGGCGATGCCGAAGCCCAGGCCGACGATGCGCTCGCAGCGCGAGGGATCGGAGGCCAGGAAGCCGCCCGCCACCATGCCGGCCGAGCTCGCCACCATGTAGACCGTGAGGCACACCGCCACGATACCGACCGGCACCGCGTGCAGGTGGCCGGCCGCGACCGGCGCGAAGGTCTGGACCACGCTGATCACGGCCGCATAGAAGAAGAAGAAACCGAAGCACATCCACACCGCCGGGATGCGCAGGAAGTCGAATTGCCCGCCCACCGCGGCCTCGCCCTGGCCGGTGGCCTTGTGCACCGCCTTCACGTCGAGGTCGAGCACGCGGCGGTAGGCCCACAGCACCAGCAGCACCACGATCGCGAGCGCGCCGGCCGAGGCCAGCGCCACGCGCCACGAGGTGGCGATGGCGATCGGCACCACGAAGGCCGGCGCCAGCGCCCAGCCCAGGCTGCCGGTGATGCCGTGCACGCTGTAGGCATGGCCCAGGCGCGTGGGCGCGACCTTGCGGTTGAACAGCGTGTAGTCGACCGGGTGGAACACGCCGTTGCCGATGCCGCCGACCACGGCGCACAGCAGCAGCATCCAGTAGCTCTGCGCCGCCGCGTAGCCGAAGGCCGCCAGCCCCAGCGCGCCCAGGCCCACGAACAGCACCGGCCGCGGGCCCAGCTTGTCGACGATGAAGCCCGAGGCCGCCTGCACGATGCACGAGACCACGAAGAACACCGTCAGCACCGCGCCCAGCTCGGTGTAGCTCACGCCGAAAGCGTCCTTGAGCCACGGAAACAGCGGCGCCAGGATCAGCTGGCTGAAGTGGCTGATCGCATGCGCCAGCCCGACCAGGCCGATCAGTTGGGCGTCGCTGCGCAGGGTGGTCGGGGAGGTGGCGTTGGGAGGGGTCGAGGCGGAGGAAGACATGGATTGCTACAAAAAACCGGGGCAAGCCCCGATGCTATGTCCGGGCTCGGCGGCAGAATGGCGATACCGCGACAACATTTGTCGAAACCATGCCAGGCGAGCTCCCCACTCCCGCGGACGGCGTTCCGCGCCCCGACAAGCCGCGCGCGGCCCCGGTGCCCGCGCCGGTCACCAGCGTGGCCTCGCTCACGCCGCACCTGTACGCGCCCGACGCGGTGCGGCCGCTGCGCGCCAAGGAGCACTTCCTGAGCGCCGACACCTTCGTCGAGCTGCACCAGCATCCGTGGCCGCAGCTGACCTTCTCCACCCGCGGCGTGATCCGCCTCAACACCCAGGACGGCAGCTACATCGTGCCGCCCTCGCGCGCGGTCTGGGTGCCGGCCGACATGCCGCACAGCATCATGCTGATCGAGGACGCGGAGCTGCGCACCATCTACCTGCATGCCTGGCTGGGCCCGGCGTGGGAGAAATGCGAGGTGCTCGAGATCAGCCCGCTGCTGCGCGCGCTGATGCTGGCGCTGGACACCACGCCCGACGGCCTGCCGCCCACCGACGCGCATGCGCCGCAGCGCGAACGCATGATCGCGCCGCTCCTGGTCGACGAACTCGAGCGCGCCACGCAGATCCGCATCGACGTGCCGCTGCCCGCCGACAAGCGGCTGCGCCAGCTCTGCGAGGCGCTGCTGCGCAACCCGGCCGACCGCGCCACCCTGGCCGAGCGCGCCGCCAGCATCGGCGCGAGCGAGCGCACGGTGGCGCGCATGTTCCGCGACCAGCTCGGCATGAGCTGGCAGCAGTGGCGCCAGCAGGCGGTGATGGCGCATGCGCTGCCGCTGCTGGCACGCGGCATGGCCGTGAGCCAGGTGGCGGCCGCCAGCGGCTACGCCACCGACAGCGCCTTCTGTGCCATGTTCAAGGCCGCCACCGGGCGCTCGCCGACCTCGTTCCAGCACCGCAAGCGCGGTCCCTCGTCCGCCCACGCCTGAGGTGCTTTTCGGGGGCGGTCACGGGGCTCTGGCAAGATCGGCCGCCACCCCGCCATGAACCGACCGCTCCCCCTGCCCCTGCCCGCCGCGCCGGCCACGCCCACCTGGGGCGCCGAGATCGGGCGCCGCGTGCGCTGCCTGTTCCTGCTGAAGGCGGTCGGCACCACGGTCTTCACCTGGCTGTTCTTCATCGGCTACTTCCACCTGCTGCGCAACCCGGCCTTCCCGGTCACGGTGATGCCGCTGACCGCGCTCGACGCGCTGATCCCGTTCCAGCCGCACTTCCTGGGCGCCTACCTGTCGCTGTGGCTCTACGTGGGCGTGGCGCCCGGGCTGCAGCCGAACTTCCGCGAGCTGGTGGTCTACGGCTTCTGGGTCGGCGGGCTGTGCCTCACGGGGCTGGGCCTGTTCTACCTGTGGCCGACGCAGATACCTCCTCTGGCCATCGACGTTTCGGGCTATGCGGGCTTCGAGATGCTGCAAGGCGTGGACGCCGCCGGCAATGCCTGCCCCTCGATGCACGTGGCGGTGGCGATCTTCACCGCGGTGCGGCTCGAGCACGTGTTGCGCGAAGCCCGCACGCCGCTGTGGCCGCGGCTCTTGAACTGGCTCTGGTTCGCGGCCATCGCGTGGTCGACGCTGGCGGTCAAGCAGCACGTGGCGCTCGACGCGCTGGCCGGCGCGTTGCTCGGACTGGCCTTCGCGCTGCCCTCGCTGCGCTGGCGTCCGGGTTATCGAGCACGCTGACTCCCCCTTACGGCCGGCATGTCCCTGCGGTGGGAGCGGATATCATTGGCGCTCACCGACCCTAGACATACGCCGAGCGAGGAAGGGATCGATTGCAATCGATCAGCGGCTGGCAAGAGAGACCACAGGCATCGCACGATGAGTTCGCTGAAGGAATTGCAGGACCTGATCCAAGAGAAGTACGGCATCGAACCGTCGACCCTCGACCCCCATGCCTCCATGCGGGAGAAAGGCGGGCTCGATTCGCTGGCGCTGGCCGAATTCCTGTTCGCCATCGAAGACCACTTCGGCATCACCATGCCCGACGAGGACGCCAACATCGACACGCTGGCCGAACTGGCCGTGCTGGTCGACAAGGTCCGCGCCGCCAAGCCAGCGTGAACACGCCCTCGGAGGTCGCCGTCACCGGGCTGGGCGTGGTCGCCCCGCACGGCGACCATCCCGACACCCTGTTCGAGGCCCTGCTGCAGGGCCGCTCGGCCATCGCGCCGGTGTTCCCCGAACTCCCCAAGCCGGCCGCCGCCGCCACCGTCGCCTTCGACGAGAGCCGCTGGTTCACCAAGCTGCAGCTCGCGGGCGTCGACCGCGTGAGCCAGCTCGCGGTGGCCGCCGCCGACCTCGCGATGCGCGATGCCGGCATTCCCACCCTCGCCGACAGCGGCCTCGATGCCGAGCGCGTGGGCGTCTACGGCGGCTGCGGCATGGGCGGCGCGGCGGCGCTCGAGGCCGCCTACCGCGGCAACGGCCGCGTGTCGCCGCTGACCATTCCGGCCTTCATGCCCAATGCGCCGGCGGCCCACGTGTCGATGCGCCAGGGCGTGCAGGGCCCGGTGCTCACCTATTCGGTGGCCTGCGCCTCGTCGTCGGTGGCGATCGCCGAGGCCGCCAAGGCGATCCAGCGCGGCGAGGTCGATCTCGCCATCGCGGGCGGCAGCGAAGCGCTGATCGTGCCCGGCGTGGTGCTGGCCTGGCAGGCCATGATGACGCTGGCCGGCTTCCAGAGCGGCGAGGCGGCGCAGGCGGTCAGGCCCTTCGCGGCCGACCGCAGCGGCTTCGCGCTCGGCGAGGGCGCGGCCTTCGTGGTGCTCGAGTCGTCCGAGCGCGCGCGCCGGCGCGGCGCGCGCATCCATGCGCTGCTCGCCGGCTGGGGCCTGAGCAGCGACGCCACCCATCTCACCAAGCCCGACGCGCCCGGCCAGGCACGCGCGCTGCGTTCGGCCCTGCGCCAGGCGGGGCTGGCGCCGCGCGACGTGGGCTACTGCAACGCGCACGGCACCGCCACCCGCATCGGCGACGTGGTGGAGCGCAATGCGCTGGCCGCGGTCTGGGGCGACGATCTCGACGGCCTGCGCACCAGCTCGACCAAAGCGCTGCACGGCCACCTGCTCGGCGGCGCCGGCGCGCTCGAGGCGGTCATCACCATCCTCGCGCTGCGCGAACGCCGGCTGCCGCCCAACGTGAACGGCGGCCAAATCGATCCCGACTGCGCGCTGAACCTGGTGGCGCCCGGCGACGCCGAGGCGCCCGCGCTCGAGGCGGCGATCAGCAATTCCTTCGCCTTCGGCGGCACCAACTCCGTGCTGCTGTTCCGCCGCGCCTGAGGCCCGGCCCGCTCAGGCAGTGGGCAGCTCGCAGATCCATTCGACGAAGGCCGTCACCAGCGGATCGGCCGCCCGGTTCGGCGGCACGAACACGCTGTAGCCGCGGCGCGACGGCGCCTCGTGCTCGCAGGCCAGCGCCAGTTCGCCCGAACGCAGCGCGCGCTCCACGAAATAGCGCGGCACCAGGCCCACGCCGAGGTCGGCGCGCACCGCCTCGAGCAGCATGGAGAACAGGTCGAAGCGATGGCCGGCGACGAGGTTGTCGGGCGCCTGTGTCGCGGCCGGCGCCTGCGCGAACCACTCCTCCCAGGCGCCGAGCCGGGTGCGCAGGTGCAGCAGCCGCGCCTCGCGGAAATCGCCGCGCGCCATCCGGGCCCGGCCGGCCGCGCCGGGCGCGCAGACCGCCACGCAGGCCTCGGGCATCAGCGGCCGCGCCTCGGCGCCCGGCCACACGGCGTCGTCGTACTGCACGCCGACGTCGAAGGGCATGTCCTCCATGTAGAGCAGCGTCGGGAACACCTGCAGGTGCAGGCTGCAGCCCGGCTGGCGCGCGGTGAAGCCCGGCAGCCGCGGCAGCAGCCAGCCCTCGGCCAGCACCGGCACCGCGCCCACGATCAGCCGCAGGCCATCGGTGCGCCGGGCCATGGCCTCGAGCGTGTGGTCCTGCAGCCGCAGCAGGTCGCCCGCGATCTGGCCGTGGTAGCGGCGGCCGGCCTCGGTCAGCGTGGTGCCGCGCGCCGAACGCTGCACCAGCCGCACGCCGATCTGGGTCTCGAGCAGCCGCAGCTGCTGGCTCACGGCGCTGTGCGTGAGGCACAGCTCCTCGGCGGCGCGGCTCACGCCGTGGTGGCGCGCGACCGCGTCGAAGACCAGCAGCGCGCGCGTGCTCGGGATGTGGCGTTTCATCGTCATCGTTAGAAAAACTGACAGCAACGAAGATTAAACCCGAGCGCGATGCTCATCCCCCGATAAGAATCGCCGGCGGCCCGTCGCGGCGAATCCATGGCGCGACGGTTTTTCTTTCAACCCAGACCTCCACCGCCCGGATCTCCCGCATGCCCCGCTCCTCGTTTCGCCTCGCTCCCATCGCCCTCGCCCTGCTCTGCGCCGCCGGCGCGGCCCTCGCCCAGGGCGGCGCCATCGCCAACCCGCCGCAGGTGCGGCCCGAGGTCGACAAGGCCTACACGCAGCTGATGGCAGCGCCCGCGGTCCAGAAGCTGCTCGAGGCGGTGAAGGCCGACCACGAGCGCTCGGTCGAGGACCTGAAGCTGCTGACCGAGATCGAGGCGCCGCCCTTCAAGGAACAGAAGCGCGCCGAGGCCTTCCTCGCACGCATGAAGGCGCTGGGCCTGACGGATGCGCGCATCGACGCCGAGGGCAACGTGGTCGGCCTGCGCAAGGGCACGAGCCACGGTCCGAAGCTGCTGATCTCGGCCCACCTCGACACCGTATTCCCGGCCGGCACCGACGTGAAGGTCAAGGAACGCGACGGCAAGCTCTACGCCCCGGGCATCTCCGACGACACGCGCGGCCTGTCGGTGCTGCTGTCCTGGCTCAAGGTGCTCAACGACAACAAGGTGCAGACGCAGGGCGACCTGCTGTTCGTCGGCAATGTCGGCGAGGAGGAACTCGGCAACCTGCGCGGCATGAAGGCGATCTTCCGCGACCACCTCGACATCGACGGCATGGTCGGCCTCGAGCCGGCGGCCGACGGCACGGTGCTGATCCTCGGCACCGGCAGCCACCGCTACGAGGTCAGCTTCAAGGGCCCGGGCGGCCACAGCTTCGGCGCCTTCGGCCAGGTGCCGAGCGCGATCCACGGCATGGGCCGCGCGATCGCGAAGATCGCCGAGGTGCGCACGCCGAGCTTCCCCAAGACCACCTTCACGGTCGGCACGGTCGGCGGCGGCACCTCGGTCAACACCATCGCGCCCGATGCCCGCATGGCGATCGACATCCGCTCGGACGACATGGGCTCGCTGCTCGAGACCGAGAAGAAGATCCTCGCCACGCTCGACGAAGCGGTGGCCGAGGAGAACAAGCGCTGGAACGTGAACACGCTGAGCGTGAGCACCAAACTGATCGGCGACCGGCCGGGTGGCCGCACGCCGCCCGATTCGGTGATCGTCGAGGCCGCCACGCGCGCCAACGCGGCTTTCGGCCACAAGACGCTCTTGACCGGCGCCAGCACCGACGCCAACGTGCCGATGGCGCTGGGCATCCCGGCGATCATCATCGGCGGCGGCGGCAAGACCGGCGGCTTCCACGCGCTCAGCGAATGGATCGACGTGACCGACGGCTGGAAGGGCGCGCAGAACTCGCTCGTGACGGTGCTCGGGCTGGTCGGCGTCGCTGGCGTGAGCGAGCCGCTGCTGCCCAAGCGCCCGGCGCGCACGCGCTGAGCCGGTCCGAGGCGACCTCCTCGCGCCACCGGGGCGGCGTATGCTGTGCCCGCATATCCATTCGCACCAAGGAGGTCGCCATGAAGTTCCGTTCCACCCTGATCGCGCTCGCCCTGCTCGCGGCCGGCGCCTCGGCCAACGCCGAATCGAAGCTGCTCGACCAGCTCAAGAACCAGATGGGCGGCGGCGCGGCGAGCAGCGCCGGCAACAGCAGCGGCGGCGCCGGCGGTCTGGCCGAGAACCTCGGCTTCGCCATGCCCGCGATCGGCAACAACACCATGGGCAACGCCGCCGGCGTGCTGCAGTACTGCATCAAGAACAACTACCTGGGCGGCGGCGACGCGGCCTCGGTCAAGGACAAGCTGATGGCCAAGATCACCGGCCAGAAGCAGCAGCAGAGCGGCTTCGCGAGCGGCGCCAAGGGCCTGCTCAAGGGCAGCGACGGCCAGACGCTCAACTTCAAGCTGCTGAGCTCGAAGGTCAAGGAAAAGGGCTGCGACTACGTTCTGAAGAACGCCACCAGGCTGCTGTGAGGGCGAGCCGGGCGCCGCGCCCGGGGTAAACCGCGCTGCCCGCGGCGTGGCGGCGCACTAACATCGGGCGGTCGCGGCATTTCCCCTCCCTTCGTTCCCCTGCCGCGTCCGCCCACGCCCCGCGTGCGCGACAGACCGCCTTCCATGACGCCGCCACCCGCTCCTTCCGCTTCCTCTCCCTCCCTGCGCCAGCGCCTGGCGCGCTGGATTCCCTGCCTGGGCTGGCCGCGCCCCTCCGCCGCGCTGCTGCGCGGCGAGGCGCTGGCCGGCATCACGGTCGCGCTGATGGTCATCCCGCAAGGCGTGGCCTATGCCGCGCTCGCGGGCATGCCGCTGGTCACCGGCGTCTACGCGGCGCTGTTCCCGGCGCTGATCGCCGTGATGTTCAGCTCCTCGCAGCGGCTGTCGGTCGGGCCGACCGCGCTCACCAGCCTGCTCGTGGGCGCCTCGCTCGCGCCGCTGGCGGTGGCCGGCAGCCCCGAATGGGTGGCGATGGCGGTATGGCTCACGCTGATGTCGGGCGCGATCCAGATCGTGCTGGGCGCGGGCGGCTTCGGCTGGATGCTGCGGCTGGTGAACTCGCCGGTGCTGATCGGCTTCACGCAGGGCGCGGCGGTGCTGATCGCGATCTCGCAGCTGCCGGCGCTGCTGGGCTTCACCGGCCGCACCATCCCGCAGGTGCTCAGCGGCGACGGCCCCCTGCCCGACCTCACGGCCATCGCCTTCGGCCTCGGCGGCATCGCCGTGCTGTGGCTGGGCAAGCGCTTCGTGCCGCGCTTTCCCACCACCATGGCGCTGGTGGGCGGCGCGGCCGCGCTGAGCTGGGGCATCAGCTATGCGCTGCGCGGCGGCGCGGTGGTCGGCAGCCTGCCCTCGGGCCTGCCCGATTTCTACTGGCCCGGCCTGCTGCCGGCCCACACCTTCGGCGCGCTGGTGCTGCCGGCGCTGATGATCACGCTGGTGAGCTTCCTCGAGACCGCCTCCAGCGCCAAGGTCGACAACGCGCGCGCCGGCACGCTGTGGAACGAGAACCAGGACCTGATCGGCCAGGGCCTGGCCAAGCTGGCCTCGGGCTTCACGGGCGCCTTTCCCACCAGCTCCTCGTTCTCGCGCTCGGCGATCACGCTCTATGCCGGCGCTCAGACCGGCTGGGCCACGCTGTTCAGCGTGGTGGTGGTGGCCGGCGCGCTGCTGTGGCTGATGCCGCTGCTCTACCACGTGCCGCAGGCGGTGCTGGCCTCGGTGGTGGTCACGGCCATCCTCGGGCTGGTCAAGCCCTCGAGCTTCAAGGCGCTGTGGCGCATCTCGCGGCTCGAGGCCGGCATCGCCATCGGCACCTTCGTGCTCACCATCGCGACCGCGCCCAGCATCTACTGGGGCGTGCTCGGCGGCCTGCTCGCGAGCCTCGCGAACTACATGTACCGCCACCTGCATCCGCGCATCATCGAGGTCGGCCTGCATCCCGACGGCAGCCTGCGCGACCGCCACCTGTGGAAGCTGCCGCCGCTCGCGCCGCACCTGCATGCGCTGCGCATGGACGCCGAGCTCGACTTCGCCTCGGCCTCCACGCTCGAGCGCGCGCTCACGGTGGCGCTGGCCGACCGGCCCGACCTCACCGACGTCTGCCTGTTCGCCCAGCCGATCAACCGCATCGACATCACGGGCGCCGAGGTGTTCGGCTCGATCCGCCGCATGCTCGAGTCGCGCGGCGTGCGGCTGCACCTGAGCGGCCTCAAGCTGCCCGCGATGCAGGTGCTGGAGCGCGCCGGCCTGCTGGCGCCCGGGCCGATGCTGTTCAGCTACCGCACCGACGGCGAGGCGCTGGCCGCGCTGGTGCCGCGCATCGAGGTGCCGCTGCCGGCCGAGGCCGAGGTCCAGGCCGCGCACTGAGCGAGCGCCCATGAAGACCACGATCGAGGAACTGCTGGCCTTCCGCACCGTGGTCGACACCGGCTCGATCACGGCCGCGGCCGAGCAGCTCTCGCAGACGGTCTCGGGCGTGAGCCGCGCGCTGAGCCGGCTCGAGCAGAAACTCGACACCACGCTGCTGCGCCGCACCACGCGGCGTCTCGAGCTGACCGAGGAAGGCGCGGCCTTCCTGCAGCGCACCCGCGGCATCCTCGACGCCATCGACGAGGCCGAGGAGCAGATGGCCTCGCGCCGCGGGCAGCCCGCGGGCCGGCTGCGCGTGAATGCCGCCTCGCCCTACATGCTGCATGCGGTGGTGCCGCTGGTGGCCGAGTTCCGCCGCCGCTTTCCGCAGATCGAGCTCGAGCTCGACACCGACGACCTGCCGATCGACCTGCTCGAGCGCCGCACCGACATCGCGATCCGCATCGGCCCGCTGCGCGACTCCACGCTGCATGCGCGGCCGCTGGGCACGCACCGGCTGCGCGTGCTCGCAAGCCCGGCCTACCTCGAGGCCCATGGCCGGCCGCGCAAGGTGGAGGAGCTCGCCGCGCACACGCTGCTGGGCTTCACCCAGCCCGAATCCCTCAACCGCTGGCCGCTGCGCGGCCCGCACGGCGACGAATGGCAGATCGCGCCCAGCCTCGCGGCCTCGAGCGGCGAGACCCTGCGCCAGCTCGCGCTGGCCGGCGTGGGCATGGTGTGCCTGTCGGACTTCATGACCGCGGCCGACCGCGCGAGCGGCGCGCTGGTGCAGGTGCTGGCGAAGGACACGGTCGACGTGCGCCAGCCGGTCAACGCGGTCTACTACCGCAACACGCAGCTGTCGGCGCGCATCACCTCGTTCCTGGATTTCCTGGCCGAGCGGCTCGCGGACTGAGCCGCGTCGCGCAGGCTACTGTGCCTTGGCGACGAAGGGCTCGACCGCCGCCGAGCGGATCTCGTAGCCGCTCACGCCCATGTCGGCCGAGGCATAGCGCGCCGCGCGCAGGGTGCCGCGCACATGCACCGTGTCCATCGCGTGCAGGCCCTTCACCGTCTCGTGGGCGATCACGCGCACGATCTGGTTGGCCGGCGGCGGCGGCGTGTGGATGCAGGCGCCGAAGTACGGCACCAGCAGGAACTCGCGGATGCCGTCGGGCGAGGCGTCCAGCGGCACCACGAAGCCGGTCAGGCGGCCGTCGACGCCGTCGAGCGCCACGTTCACCGGCGCGTTGTCCCAGACCGCGCGCATCTCGTCGAGCATCTGGATCGCGCGCGGGTCGTTGTCGCGCAGCGATTCGAGGCTGATGTTGCGGTAGCGCTGGGTCGGGTCCCAGCTCTTGGGGATCAGTTCCTCCCACTTGAGCTCGGGCGCCACGCCGGCCGCCGCGGTGGCCGGGGCCGCTCGCTCGGGTCCGCAGCCGGCCAGCAGCCCCGCGGCCAGGGCCAGCGCGAGGGCGGCGGCACGCGCCGGAGCGAAAGGCTTCGTCGGAAAACTCATCGACAGGATTGTGCAAGCGCCGCGTGACCGCAGGTTTAAGCGGGACTTAAGCGGCTTTCCCGCCCCTTTCAGTCCCCCCGGACCGGCCCGCGCAGGCTCTTGACCTGCGAGCGCTGGCTCTTGCCCTCGAGCCGGCGCTGCTTCGAACCGTAGGTGGGCTTGGTGGCGCGCCGCACGCGCGGCACCGTCGCCACGCTGTCGACCACGGCCTGCAGGCGCGCGATGGCATCGGCGCGGTTCATCTCCTGGCTGCGGTGCTGCTGGGCCTTGAGCACCAGCACGCCCTCCTGCGTGATGCGGCTGTCGCGCAGCGCGAGCAGCCGCTCCTTCAGGTCCTCGGGCAGCGAGCTCGCGCGGATGTCGTAGCGCAGATGGACCGCGCTCGAGACCTTGTTGACGTTCTGCCCGCCCGCGCCCTGGGCTCGGATCGCGCTGAAATCGATCTCGGATTCGTCGACGAGGATGGGGGGATGGCGCTGCACGGGCTGCATTGTGCGCGGTGCGGCGAAGCGGGAAGCCGGGGAGAGCGGTCTGGAAGGAGGCATGTCGCGTCGGGCAGACCACCCCGCCCGACGCGCTGCACACACCCGGAGTCCTCTCCTCGAATCGCTCGCTCCTCCTCTCCAGGCAGGCAGAAGATTAGCGGCGGCCCGGCGTCGGGTCCTCCTCCTTGTGGAGGATGCCGCCACACACCGGCTTCTGTTCCTCGCCCCGCGATCAGACGCGCTCGAACACCGCGGCGATGCCCTGGCCGCCGCCGATGCACATCGTGACCAGCGCATAGCGGCTCTGCACGCGGTGCAGCTCGGCGATCGCCTTCACCGCGATGATCGCGCCCGTGGCGCCCACCGGATGGCCCAGCGAGATGCCCGAACCGTTGGGATTGACCTTGGCCGGGTCGAAGCCCAGCTCCTGGATCACCGCGCAGGCCTGGGCCGCGAAGGCCTCGTTCGACTCGATCACGTCGAAGTCGCTCACCTTGAGGCCGGTGCGCTCGAGCACCTTGCGCGTGGCCGGCACCGGGCCGATGCCCATGTAGGCCGGCTCCACGCCCGCGTGCGCATAGCCCACGAGGCGCGCCAGCGGCTTCAGGCCCTCGGCCTTCGCGCGCGCGCCCTCGGCCAGCACCAGCGCAGCGGCGCCGTCGTTGATGCCCGAGGCGTTGCCGGCCGTGACCAGGCCGTCCTTCCTGAAGGCCGGCTTCATCTTGGCGAGCGTCTCCACCGTGGTGTCGGCGCGCACGTGCTCGTCGGTGTCGAACAGCACCACGCCCTTGCGCGTCTTGACCTCGACCGGAACGATCTGCTCCTTGAAGCGGCCCGCGGCGATGGCGGCCGCGGCACGCTGCTGGCTGGCCACGGCCAGCGCGTCCTGCTGTTCGCGCGTGATGCCGTAGCGCGCGGCCACGTTCTCGGCCGTGATGCCCATGTGGATCTTCTCCCACGGGTCGTGGAGGATGCCGAGCATGTAGTCGACCAGCTGCACGTCGCCCATGCGCGCGCCGTAGCGCGCCGCGGTGTCGAAGTACGGGCCGCGGCTCATCGACTCGGAGCCGCCGCCGATCGCGATGTCGCAGTCGCCGAGCGCGATCGCCTGCGCCGCCGAGACGATGGCCTGCAGGCCCGAGCCGCAGAGGCGGTTGACGTTGAAGGCCGGCGTCTCGATCGGGCAGCCGGCATCGATGGCGGCGACGCGGCTCAAGTAGGCGTCCTTGGTGTCGGTGGGGATCACGTTGCCCATCACCACGTGGCCGATGGCCGCGGGCGCGACGCCGCTGCGCTCGATCGCGGCCTTGACCGCGGTGGTGGCCAGCTGGGTGTTGGGCACGTCCTTCAGCGAACCGCCGAAGGTACCGATGGCCGTGCGGGCGCTGCCGACGACGAAGATCTCGCGTGAGGTCATGAACTGCTCCTGGATGAAATGAACAAGAAAAAAAGGGAGAAAGGGATCAGCGGCCTTCGAAGCGCGCCGGCTTCTTGGCGAAGAAGGCGTCGACGCCGCTGCGGAAATCCTGGCTCGCGGCGCAGACCTGGAAGGCCGCCGATTCGGCCTCGAGCTGCGCCGGCAACTCGCGCTCGAAGCTGCCGCGCATCAGCCGCCGCAACTGGCCCAGCGCCACGGTCGGCCCATGGGCCAGGCGCTGCGCCAGCGCCATCGCCTCGCCGGCCAGCGCATCGGCCGGCAGCACGCGGTTGATGAGGCCGATGCGCTCGGCCTCGGCCGCGTCGAGCATGTCGCCGAGCATCGCGATCTCGAGCGCGCGCCGCAGCCCGACCCAGCGCGGCAGCGCCCACGAGGCGCCGACGTCGCAGCTCGCGCCGATGTTGACGTAGGCCAGGTTGAAGCGCGTGCCCTCGGCCGCGAGCACGAAGTCGGCCTGCAGCATCAGGCTCAGGCCCGCGCCGGCCGCCACGCCGTGCACCTGCGCGACCACCGGCGCGTCGACGGTGGCGAGCACTTCCAGCGCCTCGTGCAGCGGGCCGATCAGCGCGGCCGCGCCGCCCTGCGGATCGGCGCTCAGCAGCGCGAGGTCGCCGCCGGCCATGAAGCCCTTGCCGGCGCCGCTCATGAGCACCGCGCGCACCGAACGGTCGGCCGCGATGGCGCGCACCGCCGTGAGGAAGGCCTGCGCCATCGGCACGTCGATGGCGTTGAGCGCCGCCGGGCGGTTGAAGCGCAGCGTGGCGACAGCGCCTTCGCGGCCGAACTCGAGCGGGGTGTCGGGGGTGGTTGTGTCGGTCATCGTTGTCTGCTCCATGGCATGGGAAGTTCAGGCGGCGGTCGCGCGCGGCTTGCGCCGCGCCGGTGCCACGGGCACCTGTTGCAGCACGCCGTTGAGCAAGAGCGCGATCGCCTGGTCGGCGATCTGTTCGGGCGTGAGGTCGCCGTCGCGCCGGTACCAGCGGCCGATCCAGCTCAGCGCGCCGGCCAGCATGAAGGCCGCCATCTTCGGGTCGCAGGGCGCGATCGAGCCCTCGGCGATGCCCTCGTCGATCAGGCGGCGGAACTCGTGGTCGATGCCGGCCTTGAGGCGACGCAGCTCCTTCTTGAGCGGCTCGGGCAGCGGGTCCTCGCCGATGCGGATCACGCACTTGCCGAACTCCTCGCAGACGATGGCCGAGTAGCTGCGCATGCAGGCCATGAGCTGGTCGAGCGCGCGGCCGCCATTGCGGCGCACTTCGTCGATGCCCTCCTGCATCATGCGCAGCGCGGCGCGCACGCACTCGAGCAGGATGTCGTCCTTGCTCTTCACGTAGTAGTAGAGCGTGGGCTTGGTCACGTGCAGCCGCTCGGCGATGTCGTCGAGCGAGGTGGCATGGAAGCCGCGCTCGTTGAACAGCTGCGCCGCCGTCTGCAGCACGGCCTGGCGCTTGAGTTCGCGCTGCATCGCGCGCTGGGCCGAGGGCACCCAGGGCGATTCGTCGGCGGCCTCGATGGCAGAGGCCTTGGCGGCGGAGGCACGGCGCTTGGTGAGGGTCATGGGGCGATCCGGGTTTGCGCGCAGGGGTAAGTCCTGATGCCGCGGCGAAGTCGCGTCTGGAAGATCGCGGACGTTACCGAGGAGTAGAAATTCTACGGGCAAGTAGCCCGCGATGCGGATGCCGGAGGAACCCTGAGGCGGCGGCGCATCGCTCACCTGCTCTTTCTCTTCTCGTTCAGAAGCCCGGACACAGGACACGACTCGACGCCATGCACGCCGACACCGAGCGCCCGCGCGCCACCTCGCCCGCCGACGGAAGCGCCGCCGCGCCCGTGCTGCGCGTGGAGGCGCTCACGCTGGCCTTCGGCGGCGTGAAGGCGCTCAGCGGCGTGGGCTTCGACGTGCAGCCCGGCTCGATCACCGCGGTGATCGGCCCCAACGGCGCGGGCAAGACCTCGCTGTTCAACACGGTCTCGGGCTTCTACCGGCCGACGGCCGGCCGCGTGGTCTTCGAGGGCGCGGACATCACGCGGCTGCCGGCGCCCAGGCGCGCCGCGCTCGGGCTGGCGCGCAGCTTCCAGAACATCGCGCTGTTCCGCGGCATGACGGTGCTCGACAACATCAAGCTCGGCCGCCACGTGCACCTGAAGGCCAACGTGTTCGACGCGCTGTTCTACCTGGGCCGCGCGCGCCGCGAGGAGGCCGAGCTGCGCCGCGACATCGAGGAGCGGATCATCGACTTCCTCGAGATCGACCACATCCGCCATGCCAGCGTGGCCGCCCTGCCCTACGGCCTGCAGAAGCGCGTGGAGATGGCGCGCGCGCTCGCGATGGGCCCCAAGGTGCTGATGCTCGACGAGCCGGTGGCCGGCATGAACCGCGAGGAGACCGAGGACATGGCGCGCTTCATCCTCGACGTGCGGCGCGAATGGGGCATCACGGTGCTGATGGTGGAGCACGACATGGGGATGGTGATGGACCTGTCGGACCACGTGGTGGTGCTCAACTTCGGCCAGGTGATCGCGCAGGGCACGCCGGCGCAGGTGCAGGCCGATCCCGAGGTGGTGCGCGCCTACCTGGGCGCGGGCGACGTGGGCGAGCTGCGGCGCAGGCTGCGCGGCCAGGCGGCGGCCACTGCATCGAACGCAACGGCGGTGGCGTGATGGATTGGGCCTACCTGTTCGAGATCGCGCTGACCGGCCTGGCCGGCGGCGGGCTCTATGCGCTGGCTGCGCTGGCCTTCGTGCTGGTCTACAAGGCCACGCGGGTGGTCAACATCGCGATCGGCGAGATGCTGATGATCGGCGCCTACCTGTTCTTCGCCTTCGCCGCGACCTTCTCGCTGCCGATCTGGCTCGCGGTGCTGGGCTCGGTGCTCGGCACGGGCCTGCTGGGCGCGGTGATCGAGCGCACGATGATCCGCCCGCTGCTGGGCGAGCCGCCGATCTCGGCCTTCATGGTGACGGTGGGCCTGGCCTCGGTGCTGGTGGGCCTGGTCGAGATCGTCTGGACCGCCGACCAGCGCCGGTTGCCCGAGTTCATGCCGAGCGCGCCGGTGATGGTGGGCGAAGCCTTCCTCGCCCCCAAGGTGGCCTACGGTGCGCTCGCGGCGCTGGTGCTGATCGTGCTGGTGCTGCTGCTGTTCCGCTTCTGGCGCGGCGGCGTGGCCCTGCGTGCCACGGCGTCGGACCAGGGCGCGGCCTACATGATGGGCATCAACGTGCCGCGCGTGTTCTCGCTGGCCTGGGTGGCCTCGGCCATGATCGCGGCGGTCGCGGGCATCGTGGTCGGCGCGATCGGCGGGATCTCCTCGTCGATGGGGATCTTCGGTCTCTCGGTGCTGGTGGTGGTGATCGTGGGCGGTCTGGACAGCGTGCTCGGCGCGCTGGTGGGCGGTCTCTTCATCGGACTGGTGGAGGCGCTGGCCGGGTCCTATCTCGGCGGCGAATACAAGCTGCTCGCGACCTTCGTGGTGCTGGTGATCGTGCTGATGATCCGGCCTTACGGGTTGTTCGGTACGCATGAGATCGAGAGGCTCTGAATGAGGGTCTCTTCTTTCACGCGATCGCTTTGTCCGGGGTGGGCTCACGCCGGTCGAACCGGCCGCACCACCGCTGCGCTTCTCGTGCACAGGATGCCGGGTGCTTCCCGCAGCGAAATCAAGGAGGAGCCCGAAGGGCGGGGGACATTCGCGGAGGGAAGTACCCGGCGTCCTGTGCACGCGCCCCGACGCATCCTCGCGCCTCATCAAAAGGTGACCCGATGCGCATAGGCACCCTCAAGCAAAGCTACATCGCCGACGCCGCGCTGTTCGATTCCCGCACCCAGAAGACCTGGCTGCTGCTAGGCGCCGCCCTGCTCGTGCTGTTCCCCTTCATGGCCAGCGATTACTGGCTCTACCTCGCCTGCCTCGTCGCCATCAACGTCGCGAGCGCCACCGGCCTCAACATCCTCACCGGCTACACCGGTCTCGTGAGCATGGGCCAGGCCGCGTTCATGGGCCTCGGTGCCTACACCGTCGCGATCTTGCAGATCCGCTTCGGCACACCCTTCCTGTTCAATCTCTTCGCGGGTGGCGTCGTGGCCATGGTGGGCGGTCTCGTCGTCGGCATTCCCTCGCTGCGGGTCAAGGGTTTGTACCTCGCCATCGCCACCATCGCGGCCTCGTTCATCACCCATTTCCTGTTCGCCAACCTCAAGCTCACCGGCGGTACCACCGGCCTGTCGCTGCCGCCCGCGCAGCTCTTCGGCATCGCGCTCGACACCTCGTTCCGTTTGTACTGGCTGATCCTGCCGATCACCGTGCTGATGCTGCTGGGCGCCGCCAACCTGTTCCGCACCCGCGTGGGCCGCGCCTTCATCGCCATCCGCGATCGCGACATCTCGGCCGAAGTGTTGGGCATTCCGCTGCTGCGCTACAAGCTGCTCTCGTTCGGCCTCTCGTCGTTCTATGCCGGCGTGGCCGGCGGCCTCTGGGCCTACTTCTTCCGCGTCGTCACGCCCGAGAGCTTTCCGCTCTTGATGTCGATCTTCTTCCTCGCCGCCATCATCGTCGGCGGCATGGGCTCGATCCTCGGCGGCATCCTCGGCGCCGTCTTCATGACCATGGTGCCCGAGCTGCTCAAGCTGGTGTTCGACCTGCTGCCGGGCGGCCACGAGATGACCGTCTTCCTGTCGCCGGTGCGCACGGTCGTCTTCGGCCTGCTGATCGTCGGCTTCCTGGTGTTCGAGCCGCACGGGCTCGCCGAAGTGTGGCGGCGCATCCGCCGTTTCTTTCATCTGTGGCCTTTCAAGAACTGACAAGGAGACGAAGCATGGCATCCGACAAGAAGACCCCCGTCCTGCGCCGCCGCGAGCTCATCGTGGCCGCCGGCGCCGCGCTCGCAGCGCCGCTCGGCGTGTATGCCCAGTCGGGCGAGGACATCGTCATCGGCGGCTCGATCCCGATGACCGGCGTGTTCGCCTTCGCGGGCATCGGCATCAACGCCGGCATCGCCGACTACGTGAAGATCGTCAACGACGGCGGCGGCATCAAGGGCCGCAAGCTGCGCTACGTGCCCGAGGACACCGGCTACAAGGTCGACGTCTCGGTCGCCACCTACAAGAAGATCACCAGCCAGAACAAGGTCAATCTGTACTACGGCGATTCGACCGGCTTCTCGAAGACCATCAACCCCGAACTCGACCGCAGCGGCCAGATCCTCATGGCCGGCGCCTCGTTCGCCACCGAACTCAACGACCCGGCCAAGTACCCGAACCAGTTCCTGGTCGGCCCCGACTACACCGAGATGATCGGCATCCTGCTGCGCCACATCGCCAAGGAGAAGCCCGGCGCGAAGGTGGCCTTCGTCTATTCCGACTCCGAGTTCGGCCGCGATCCCATCGAGTCGAGCGAGGCCGCCGCCAGGAAGCTGGGCCTCACGGTGCCCGTCAAGATCATGACGCCCGCCGGCAGCGTCGACGTCTCGACCGAGGTCATCAAGCTGCGCCGCGCCGCGCCCGACTACACCATCTTCCACGGCTACGTGCTCGCGCCCATTCCCGAATTCGTGCAGCAGGGCAAGCAGATGGGCATGACCACCAAGTGGATGGGCACCTTCTGGACCATGGACAGCTCCACCGTCATGAAGATGGGCGAGGCCGGCGACGGCTTCATGGGCGTCATGCCCTACCGCTACTACTACGACACCTCGGCCAAGGCGCCCATGCTCGAGAAGATCCGCGCGCTGCGCCCCGAGTACCAGAGCACCGCCTACACCCAGGGCTTCCTCACCGCCATGCTGTTCACCGAGGCGGCGAAACGCACGCTCGATGCCGGCAAGCCGCTGGACGGCAAGAACCTCAAGGCCGCGCTCAACAGCATCAAGGACTTCGACACCGGCGGCCTGATCGGCGTGCCGATCACCATCAAGGGCAACTCCATCCCGGTGGGCCGCGTCTACCGCGCCGACATGAAGGCGCAGAAGATGGTGGCGGCATCCGACTGGATCTCGCTCGACAAGTGAGCGGACGGCGGCGATGAACACCGGCGGCGGCAGCCCCATCCTCGAGGTCAACAACATCGAGGTGGTCTACAACAAGGTCGTGCAGGTGCTGCGCGGCCTGTCGCTGGCCGTGCCGCGCGGGCAGATCGTGGCGCTCTTGGGCAGCAACGGCGCCGGCAAGTCGACCACGCTGAAGGCCATCTCGGGCCTGCTGCCGCTCGAGGACGGCGAGCTCGAGGCCGGGCGCATCGCCTTCGACGGCCAGCCCACCGAGCGGCTCGCGCCGCAGCAGCTGGTGCGGCGCGGCCTCGCGCACGTGATGGAGGGACGGCGCGTGTTCGAGGACCTGACGGTCGAGGAGAACCTCGTGGCCGCCACCTACGCACGCGCCGGCCGCGGCGCGCAGGCACGCGACTTCGACGCCGTCTATGCCTACTTTCCGCGGCTGCACGAGCGGCGCCGCGGCCTCGCGGGCTACCTCTCGGGCGGCGAGCAGCAGATGCTCGCGATCGGCCGCGCGCTGGTGGCCGAGCCCCAGCTGATCCTGCTCGACGAGCCCTCTCTCGGGCTCTCGCCCAAGCTGGTGGAGGAGATCTTCGGCATCATCGCGCGCATCAACGCCGAGCGCGGCGTGTCGATGCTGCTGGTGGAGCAGAACGCCAGCCTCGCGCTGGCCGTGGCCGACAGCGGCTACATCATGGAGAACGGAAAGATCGTGATCGACGGCAGCGCCGAGCGGCTCGCGGCCGACCCCGACGTGCGCGAGTTCTACCTGGGCGTCGGCGGTGCCGGCGAATCGAGGAGCTTTCGCGAGTTGAAGCACTACAAGCGGCGCAAGCGCTGGTTGTCATGACGCATCCCCTCCCCGAACGAAGCTTGCCGCAGATGCTGCGCGAGCAGGCACGCGCCCAGGGTGCGCGCATCGCGATCCGCCAGAAGGACTTCGGCATCTGGCATCCGCTGAGCTGGGCCGACTACCACCGGCGCGCGGTCCACGTCGGCCTGGGCTTCGCGGCGCTGGGCCTGGCGCGCGGCGGCCATGTGGGCGTGATCTCGGAGAACCGCGTCGAATGGGTGCTGGCGCAGATGGGCGCGGGCCTGGTCGGCGCCGTGACCGTGGGCGTCTATCCCACCAGCCCGACCAACGAGGTGGCCTACGTGGTCGGCCATGCCGACATCGAGATCGTGGTCTGCGAGGACCAGGAGCAGGCCGACAAGGTGCTCGAGGCCATCGACGCGCTGCCGCGGCTGCGCCGCATCGTCGTGATCGAGACCAAGGGCCTCGCGAGCTACGGTGCCGAGGCGCGCGAGCGCATCCTGAGCTTCGCCGAACTCGAGGCGGCCGGCGCCGCGCTGCAGGCGCGCGAGGGCGATGCGCGCGTCGACGCCGCGCTGGCCGCGCAGTCGCTCGACGACATCGGCCTCATGATCTACACCTCGGGCTCCACCGGCGCGCCCAAGGGCGCCATGATCTCGTGGCGCAACATCCGCGGCGTGGTGCCGGGCATCGTCGAGCGGCTGCAACTCGATGCGCGCACCACCCACCTGTCGTACCTGCCGCTGTGCCATGTGGCCGAGCAGATGCTGACCAGCTTCGTGCCGCTGTACCTGGGCTCGCAGGTCAACTTCGGCGAGTCGATACGCACCGTGCAGGAGGACCTGCGCGAGGTCGCGCCGACCATGTTCCTCGGCGTGCCGCGCATCTGGGAGAAGCTGCACGCCTCCATCAGCATCAAGATGCAGGACACCGGCCGGCTGCGCCGCGCTCTCTACGAACGCGCACTGGTCGCCTGCGCACCGCTGGCCGAGAAGCCGCGCGCGCGGTGGACCCCGGGCGAACGGCTGCGCTTCGGCCTGGCCTACTGGAGCGTGCTGCGCGCGCTGCAGAACTTCATCGGCCTGCGCAACGCGCGCGTCGCGCTGACCGGCGCCGCGCCGATCCCGCCCGACGTGGTGCGCTTCTTCCGCACGCTGGGCGTGCCGCTGGTCGAGGTCTACGGCCTCACCGAATCGACCGGCATGGTCAGCGGCCACCGGCTCGACCAGGTGAAGGTGGGCACGGTGGGGCCGGCCACCGAGGGCGTGGAGCACCGCGTGGGCGACCAGGGCGAGCTGCAGATCCGCGGCGAGATGGTGTTCCGTGGCTATTACAAGAACCCCGAGGCCACGGCCGCCTCGATACGCGACGGCTGGCTGCACACCGGCGACGTGGTGGCCGAGGAAGGCGGCCAGTTGCGCATCGTCGACCGGCTCAAGGACATCATGATCACCGCGGGCGGCAAGAACCTCACGCCCTCGGAGATCGAGAACACGATGAAGGCCAGCCCCTACGTCAAGGAATGCATCGTGATCGCCGAGGGGCGCAAGTTCGTCTCGGCGCTGGTGCAGATCGACTACGAGACCGTGGGCAAATGGGCCGAGGCGCAGCGCCTGGCCTTCACCCACTTCCGTTCGCTGGTCGAGCTGCCGCGCGTGCGCGAGCTGATCGATGCCGAGCTGCAGCGCGGCAATGCGCGCCTCGCGCAGGTGGCGCAGGTGCGGCGCTTCCACCTGCTGACGAAGGAACTCGACCACGACGATGGCGAGGTCACCGCCACCATGAAGGTGCGACGCTCGAGCATCTACAAGACCTATGCGGGGGAGATCGAGGCGCTGTACGCCTGAGGATCGCCAGAAAGGAAAAGGCCGGCGCGAGGCCGGCCTTTCGTGATCTGAAAAAACTGCAGCCGTGTTGCGGCTGCTTACTCGCCGCGCGTGGCGGGCCGTGCCTGCACGTCCGTCACGTTGCCGCCGCGCTCGCGCAGCAGCGGGCTGCGCACCGACTCGCCCCGCGCACGCGCATTGGCCACGTCGGCGGCCGAGGGTTCGGCCGGCCGGGCGGCGCTGCGAAAGCGGTCGAAGCCCGAACGCGGGTTGAAACGCATCACCCAGGGCGTCACGGGCTTGCCCGTGAGCCGCGCCCAGGCGTAGCGAACGCCCCACACCGCGGCCAGCAGCATCACGGCAACCGCCAGGCTGGCCGCGAAGACCAGGCCCAGCATCACGAGGATCACGCGAAGAATGAAGTTCATCATTCCATCTTAGGCCGAGGCTTCGGCCGCAGGTTCCCCGGTTTTTCCGGGATTTCCTGCTTTTGCGAAGTCGAACTGGCCCGGCGAGCGGATCGGGTCGGTCGTGACCTCGATCGTGTCCTTCGGCCCGAAGCTGCCGTCGAGCAGCAGCTTCGAGAGCGGATTCTCGATGCGCTGCTGGATCGCACGCTTCAGCGGACGAGCACCGAACACCGGGTCGAAGCCGACCTTGGCGATCTCTGCCAGCGCCGCGGGCGACACCTCGAGGCCCAGGTCCATCTTCGCGAGCCGCGACTGCAGCACCTTGAGCTGGATCGCCGCGATGGCCTCGATGTTCTTCGCGTCGAGCGCATGGAACACGACCGTCTCGTCGATGCGGTTGAGGAACTCGGGGCGGAAGTAGTTCTTCAGCTCGTCCCACACCGCTTCCTTGATCTCCTCGCCCGGCTTGCCCACCATGGCCTGGATGATCGGCGACCCGATGTTGCTGGTCATCACGATCACCGTGTTCTTGAAGTCCACGGTGCGGCCCTGGCCATCGGTCAGGCGGCCATCGTCGAGCACCTGCAGCAGCACGTTGAACACGTCCGGGTGCGCCTTCTCGACCTCGTCGAGCAGCACCACGCTGTAGGGCTTGCGGCGCACGGCTTCCGTCAGGTAGCCGCCCTCCTCGTAGCCCACGTAGCCGGGCGGCGCGCCGATCAGGCGGGCCACCGAGTGCTTCTCCATGAACTCGCTCATGTCGATGCGGATCAGGTGATCCTCGCTGTCGAACAGGAAGCCCGCGAGCGCCTTGCAGAGCTCGGTCTTGCCCACGCCCGTGGGGCCGAGGAACAGGAACGAGCCCGTGGGCCGGTTCGGATCGGACAGGCCCGAGCGCGAGCGGCGGATCGCATTCGCGACCGCGCCGATGGCCTCGTCCTGGCCGACCACGCGCTCATGCAGCTTGTCTTCCATCACGAGCAGCTTGTCGCGCTCGCCCTGCATCAGCTTGGCGACCGGGATGCCGGTGGCGCGCGCCACGACCTCGGCGATCTCTTCCGCGCCGACCTGGGTGCGCAGCAGCGTGGGCGCGCTCGACTTGCCCTTGTTGGCTTCGCTGTCCTCAGCTTCCTTCAGGCGCTTCTCGAGCGCCGGCAACTGGCCGTACTGCAGCTCGGCGACCTTGTTGAAGTCGCCCTTGCGCTTCCATTCCTCGATCTGGAACTTGATCTTGTCGACCTCCTCGCGCACGTGCGCGCTGCCCTGGGCCTGGGCCTTCTCGGCCTGCCAGATCTCGTCGTAGTCGGCGATCTCCTTCTGCAGCTTGGCGATCTCGTCCTCGATCAGGCCGAAGCGCTTCTGCGAGGCCTCGTCCTTCTCGCGACGCACGGCCTCGCGCTCGATCTGCAGCTGGATCAGCCGGCGGTCGAGGCGGTCCATCACCTCGGGCTTGGAGTCCATCTCGATCTTGATCTTGGCCGCGGCCTCGTCGATCAGGTCGATCGCCTTGTCGGGCAGGAAGCGGTCGGTGACGTAGCGGTCGGAGAGCTCGGCCGCGGCCACGATGGCCGGGTCGGTGATCTGCACGCCGTGGTGCACCTCGTACTTCTCCTGCAGGCCGCGCAGGATCGCGATGGTGGCCTCGACGCTGGGCTCGCCCACGAGGATCTTCTGGAAGCGGCGCTCGAGCGCGGCGTCCTTCTCGATGTACTTGCGGTATTCGTCGAGCGTGGTGGCGCCCACGCAGTGCAGTTCGCCGCGCGCGAGCGCGGGCTTGAGCATGTTGCCGGCGTCCATCGCGCCCTCGGCCTTGCCGGCGCCGACCATGGTGTGGAGCTCGTCGATGAAGACGATGGTCTGGCCCTCGTCCTTCGCGAGTTCGTTGAGCACGGTCTTGAGCCGCTCCTCGAACTCGCCGCGGAACTTGGCGCCCGCGAGCAGCGCGGCCATGTCGAGCGACAGCACGCGCTTGCCCTTGAGCGAATCGGGCACCTCGCCCGCGACGATGCGCTGCGCGAGGCCCTCGACGATGGCGGTCTTGCCCACGCCGGGTTCACCGATCAGCACGGGGTTGTTCTTGGTGCGGCGCTGCAGCACCTGGATCGCGCGGCGGATCTCCTCGTCGCGGCCGATGACCGGGTCGAGCTTGCCCAGGCGCGCGCGCTCGGTGAGGTCGAGCGTGTATTTCTTGAGTGCCTCGCGCTGGCCTTCGGCATCGGCGCTGTTCACGCCCTGGCCGCCGCGCACCGCGTCGATCGCGGACTCGAGCGACTTGCGCGAGAGGCCGTTCTCCTTGGCGATCCGGCCGATGTCGCTCTTGCTGTCGGCCACGGCCAAAAGGAAGAGTTCGCCCGCGATGAACTGGTCGTTGCGCTTGAGGGCTTCCTTCTCGGTCGCCTGCAGCAGCTTGCCGAGCTCGGGGCCGACCTGCACGATGTCATGGCCCTGCACCTGGGGCAGCTTCTTGATGGCCGCCTCGGCGGCTTGTGCGAGGCCGGGCACGTTGACCCCGGCGCGCTCGAGCAGCGCGCGCGGGCCGTCGTCCTGGCGCAGCATCGCGGCCAGCAGGTGGGCCGGCTCGATATAGGCGTTGTCGCTGCCGAGGGCGAGCGACTGGGCGTCGCCCAGTGCTTCCTGGAACTTGGTGGTGAGTTTGTCTTGTCGCATGGTGGTATTCCTGCATCCAAAATAGGGCTGTTCGGGCACGATTCAAGGTTGCGGGCCGGGCCCGCGCGACGGGCACGGCTATTGCACGATGCCCGCACCCTCCCGCCCGTAGGCATTTCTCTCTTCTCGAATGGAGTCGATCATGGTTTTTTCAATGCAGCGCGTCCAACCGGTGCGCCGCGCGCTAGGCGTGGGCCTCTTCGCGGCTGCCCTGGGCATGGCCGGGCTGGCACAGGCCCAGAGCGGCACGCCGATCCGCATCCTGGTCGGCTTCCCGGCCGGCGCCGGCACCGACGCGATCGCGCGCACGCTGGGCGAGAAGCTCAAGGACGAGCTCGGCGCGCCGGTGGTGGTCGAGAACCGCGCGGGCGCGGGCGGCCAGATCGCGGCGCAGGTGCTGAAGTCCTCGCCGGCCGACGGCCACACGCTGTTCCTCTCGCACGATCACACGATCTCGATCCTGCCGCAGGTGGTCAAGAACCCGGGCTTCAATCCCGCCACCGACTTCGTGCCCGTGGCCGGCTTCGCGACCTTCGCCAACGTGCTGGCGGTCTCGGGCGGCACGCCGGCCAAGAGCATCGACGAGTACGTCAAGTGGGTGCGCACGCAGAAGGGCGGCAAGGAGACCATCGGCATCCCGGCGCCGGCCTCGATCCCCGAGTTCCTCGTGAAGATGATCTCGGACAAGTACAAGATCGACGTGCAGCCCGCGCCCTACCGCGGCAGCGCGCCGATGACGGCCGACATGCTGGGCAACCAGATCACGGCCGGCATCGCCTCGGTGCCCGACTTCATCGAGAACCACAAGGCCGGCAAGCTGCGCATCGTGGCCTCGATCGGCGCCAAGCGCCAGGCGCTGCTGCCCAACGTGCCGACCTTCACCGAGCTGGGCTTCGCGAACCTCGAGGACCTGCCCTACTACGGCATCTTCGCGCCCGTGGGCACGCCGCAGCCGATCATCGACAAGTACGGTGCGGCGCTGCAGAAGGTGCTGGCCATGCCCGACGTGAAGCAGAAGCTCACCACGCTGGGCCTGACCGTCGGCTACGAGCCGCAGGGCCAGTTCGCGGGCCGCGTGCGCAGCTACACCCAGACCTGGGAGCGGATCATCCAGTCGAGCGGCTTCAAGCCGCTGTGAGCGCGCTCAGGCGTTCGACGCGCTGATGCCCCAGCGCGCGAGTGCCGCGTCGTCCGCGACGCGCGCATCGACCCAGCGGGCGCCCTCGGGCGTCTGCTCCTTCTTCCAGAACGGCGCCTGGGTCTTGAGGTAGTCCATCAGGAACTCGCAGGCCTGGAAGCTCTCGCCGCGGTGCGCCGAGGCCACCGCCACCATCATGATCTGATCGAGCGGCTGCAGCAGGCCCACACGGTGGACCACGCGCACGCCGAGGATGTCGAAGCGCTCGTGGGCTTCGTCGACCATGGCCTCGATCGATTTCTCGGTCATGCCGGGGTAGTGCTCTAGCTCCATCGATGCAACGTCCGCGCCATCGTTGCGATCACGCACGGTGCCGATGAAGCTGCAGACGGCGCCGATGCGCGCATCGCTCGCGCGCAGGGCTGCGACTTCGGCGCCGAGATCGAAATCGGCCGTCTGGATGGTGACGCGTTGCGGAAATGCCATGCGCAAATTGTGGCACCGCGGCGCGCGCGGCTAAACTCCAGCCCCATGTTTGCCCTGACCGCATGTTCGCCCGCGCCTTCGACCGAAGGCACGAACGGTGCGCGCCTGGGCGGCAAGGCCAAAAAACCAAAGCTCGTCTGACCGGAGCTTCGGTTCCGTCGTCGGATGAGCGACGGAACCGGCACAGGCACTGGCCCCGCATGGGTTGCGCGCGCATCGGACGATGGTTCCTTCCATCGGTCGATCGTCGAAAGGACGCCCGCGTGCCCGCCAACCATTCCTCCTCCGCCACTGCCGCTCCCGATTTCTCGGGCCTGTGGATTCCCCTCGTGACGCCGTTTCGCGACGGCGCGCTCGACCATGCGGCGCTGGCCGCGCTCACGCGCCGCCTGGCCGCCGATGGCGTGGCCGGCTTCGTGGTCTGCGGCTCCACCGGCGAGGCCGCGGCGCTCGACGAGGCCGAGCAGCTCGCCGCGCTCGACACGGTGGCCGAGGCCGCGGGCGGCCTGCCGCTGGTCATGGGCCTCTCGGGCTACCACCTGGGCAAGACCACGGCCTGGGTGCGCCGGCTCGCGCAGCGCCCGCTCGCGGGCCTGCTGGTGCCGGCGCCGCACTACATCCGGCCCTCGCAGGCCGGCCTGCTCGAATGGTTCGGCGCCATCGCCGAGGCCAGCGCCGCGCCGCTGCTGATCTACGACATCCCCTACCGCACCGGCGCCACGATCGCGCGCGACACCCTGCTGACGCTGGCCGCCAACCCGCGCATCCGCGGCATCAAGGACTGCGGCGGCGACGCGGGCAAGACCCGCGCCGTGATCGCCGACGGCCGGCTGCAGGTGCTCGCGGGCGAGGACGGCCAGATCTTCGGCACCGTGGCCGAGGGCGGCGTGGGCGCGATCGCGGCCAGCGGCCACGTGCAGACGGCGCGCTTCGTGCGGCTGATCGCGCTGCTGCGCGAGGGCCAGCTGGCCGAGGCGCGCGCGCTGTGGCAGCCGCTGCAGCCGCTCATCGAGGGCCTGTTCGCGGAGGCCAATCCGGGCCCGCTGAAGGCCCTGCTGGCGCACCAGGGCGCGCTGCGCGACGAGTTGCGCTCGCCGATGACGCGCGCCTCGGACGCGCTGCGCGAGCGCCTGGTGGCGCTCGACGCGGCCCTCAGCCGCCCGTGACGGGCGGGAAGAACGCGACCTCGCAGCCTTCGTGCGGGGCCGCGGCCTCGTCGCTCATGGTGTGGTCGAGCGCCATGCGCAGCGCGCGGCCGCGCGCGAGCACCGTGGCGTAGGCGCCGCCGCGCGCGATCAGCTCGTCGCGCAGCGCGGCCAGCGTGGGCGCCGCGGTGTCGATGGTTTCGTCGCTCTTGCCGAGCGCTTCGCGCACCGAGGCGAAATAACGGAGATGGACCTTCATGCGCGTCAGGACAGCAGGGCTGCGAGGGGAATGAATTCGACCGGATCGCCGGCCCGGATGGTCTGGCCCGAGGGGTTGTCGACCAGCCCGTCGCCCCAGACCATCGAGGTCAGCACGCCCGAGCTCTGGTTGCCAAACAGGTCGAGCCCGCCCTGGGCATTGCGGCGCGCGCGCAGGAACTCGCGGCGCTTGTCGGCGCGCGGCCAGTCGAAATCGGCGCGCATGCGCACCGGCTCGGGCGTGACCCGGCTGGCGCCCTGCAGGGTCAGCAGGAAGGGCCGCACCAGCATCAGGAAGGTCAGGAAGCTCGACACCGGGTTGCCGGGCAGCCCGGTGACGTGGCAGTGGCCCTGCGCGTCGCCCCGGCCCGAGCGCGGGATCGAACCGTAGGCGAAGGGCTTGCCGGGCTTCATCGAGAGCGACCAGAGATCGATCTCGCCGAGCGCCTGCAGCGCGGCGCGGATGTGGTCCTCCTCGCCGACCGACACGCCGCCGGTGGTGATGATCAGGTCGTTATGCTCGGCCGCCTCGCGCAGCGCCTCGACAGTGGCCTCGCGCCGGTCGGGCACGATGCCGAGGTCGTGCACCTCGCAGCCCAGCCGGTGCAGCAGCGCGCGCATGAAGAAGCGGTTGGAGTTGTAGATCGCGCCGGGCTTCATCGCCGCGGGCGCGACCTCGCCGGGCATCACGAGTTCGTCGCCGGTGGACAGCAGCGCCACGCGCGGCTTGCGCGCCACCGGCAGCCGGTCGAAGCCGATGCTGGCCGCCAGCCCCAGCGCGGCGGGCGTGAGGCGCTCGCCCTTGCGCAGCACCACGTCGCCGGACGCCACGTCCTCGCCGGCGCGGCGGATCCACTGGCCGGCCGCGGGCACGATCTCGACGCGCACGCTGCCCAGGCCGCCCTCCTCCGCGATGGCGGCGGTGTCTTCCTGCATCACGACCGCGTCGGCGCCCTCGGGAATCTGCGCGCCGGTGAAGATCCGTGCCGCGGTGCCGGGCAGGAGCGGCGTGCCGACCGTGCCGGCGGGAATGCGCTGCGCCACCTTCAGCAGCGCACCGGGCGCGGCGCAGTCGGCCACGCGCAGCGCGTAACCGTCCATCGCGCTGTTGTCGCGCGGCGGCACGGTGAGGCCGGCCACGAGATCCTCGGCCAGCACGCGGCCGTCGGCATCGAAGGTGCTGACCAGCTCGGACGGCAGCGCCGGCCGGGCCTTGGCGAGCAATTGGGCGATCGCGTCGTCGAGCGGCAGCAGCGGCGGCCGGCGCGAGGAGGCGGCGAAGGGAACAGCGGGAGAGTCAGCCATGGTGCTCGGGGTTGTAGTCGAAGCGCTCGCCGCTGTCGACCAGCCAGCGCGCGATGGCCTCGGCGTCGTCGAGGTCGAACACCGGCCGCTCGGTGGGCACCGGCAGCGCGCCCTTGGCGGCGATCGCGACGACGAAGGGATCCTCGGGATAGAGCGAGGGCCGCGGCGCCTCGTCCTGCGCGGTGGGGCGCCAGACCTCGATCTTGAGCAGGTCGCTGTGGCGGAAGCCCTCGACCAGCACCCAGTCGGCGCCGCTGTAGAGCTCGGCGATCAGCTGGTGCACGTCGAGCTCGACCGGCGTCTCGAACTCGCGCATCAGCGCCAGCCGCCGGTCGGAGGCGACCACCACCTCGAAGGCACCGGCCTCGCGGTGGCGCCAGGTGTCCTTGCCTGGGTGGTCGATGTCGAACTTGTGGTGCGCGTGCTTGACCACCGACACGCGCAGTCCGGCGCGCTTGAGCACGGGAATCAGCCGCTCGACCAGCGTGGTCTTGCCGGCGCCCGAGTAACCGGCGAAGCCGACCACTTTCATCCGATGTCTCCGATGCTATTCAGGGGATAGCTTTGAATACCGAGCGGGGCGGCCGCTCGGCCACCCTTTCGTGTCGATCGCTCAGTCGCAGTGTTCAGCGATGTAGGCCTTCACCGCTTCGGCATCGGCCGGCAGCTTGACCACGCGCTTGGGCAGCGCCTCGATGCCCTCGAACTTCGCGGGCCGCGCGGGCTCCTCGCCCAGGGCCTCGACCAGCGTGGCCGCGAACTTGATCGGCAGCGCGGTCTCGAGCACCACCATCGGCACGCCCGGCGCCAGGTGCGCGCGCGCGGCCTTGAGGCCGTCGGCGGTGTGCGGGTCGACCAGCGTGGCGAAGCGCTTCTCGGTGTCGCGGATGGTCGCGAGGCGGTCGGCGTGCGTGCTGCGGCCGCTGCGGAAGCCGAAGCGCGACGCGGCCTGCGCGAAGGCGGGATCGGCGCTCAGGTCGAAGAAGCCCTGGCGGTTCAGGTCGTCGACGAACAGGCGGCGCAGCTTGTCGCTGTCGCGGCCGACCAGGTCGAACACGAAGCGCTCGAAGTTGCTGGCCTTGCTGATGTCCATCGACGGGCTGGAGGTCTCGTGCGTGTCGACGGCGCCGCGCACGCGGTACACGCCGGTGCGGAAGAACTCGTCGAGCACGTCGTTCTCGTTGGTGGCGACCACCAGCGTGTGGATCGGCAGGCCCATCGAACGCGCCACGTGGCCCGCGCAGACGTTGCCGAAGTTGCCCGAGGGCACGGTGAAGCTCACGGGCTTGTCGTTGCTCGCGGTGGCCTGGAAGTAGCCGGCGAAGTAGTAGACGACCTGCGCCAGCAGGCGCGCCCAGTTGATCGAGTTGACCGTGCCGATGCGGTACTTGCGCTTGAACGCCAGGTCGTTCGACACCGCCTTGACGATGTCCTGGCAGTCGTCGAACACGCCGGTGATGGCGATGTTGTGGATGTTCGCGTCCTGCAGGCTGAACATCTGCGCCTGCTGGAACGGGCTCATGCGGCCGTCGGGCGAGGTCATGAAGACGCGCACGCCCTTCTTGCCGCGCATGGCGTACTCGGCCGCGCTGCCGGTGTCGCCGCTGGTGGCGCCCAGGATGTTGAGTTCGGCGCCGCGGCGGGCGAGCTCGTACTCGAACAGGTTGCCCAGCAGCTGCATCGCCATGTCCTTGAAGGCCAGCGTGGGGCCGTTGGACAGGGCTTCGAGGTAGACGCCGTCCTCGAGCTCGCGCAGCGGCACGATCTCGTCGCTGCCGAAGACCTCGGCGGTGTAGGTCTTCGCGCAGAGCGCCTTCAGGTCGGCCGGCGGAATGTCGTCGATGTAGAGCGACAGGATCTCGAAGGCCAGCTCGGCATAGGACAGCGAACGCCACTTCGCGAGCGTGGCGGCATCAACCTGCGGATAGCGCTCGGGCAGGTAGAGGCCGCCGTCGGGCGCGAGGCCCTCGAGCAGGATTTCGCAGAAGCGCTTGCGGTCGGGATGGCCGCGGGTGCTCAGGTAGTTCACTTCAACTCTTCCTTGCGGATCCGCACGATGGGCTCGAGCACCGTCGGCAGCGCCTGCAGCTCGGCCATGACTTCGTCGACCGTGCCTTCGCGCGCGTCGTGCGTGAGGATGATCAGGTCGGTCTGGGTCGAGCCCTCGCCGCCGACCTCGTCGGCTTCGCGCTGCAGCACGGCGTCGATGCTGATGCCGGCGGTCGCGAGCAGGCCCGTGACCTTGGCCAGCACGCCGGCCTGGTCGGCCACGCGCAGGCGCAGGTAGTAGCTGGTGACCACCTCGGCCATCGGCAGCACCTGCAGGTCGCTCAACGCATCGGGATGGAAGGCCAGGTGCGGCACGCGGTGCGCGGCATCGGCCGTGTGCAGGCGCGTGATGTCGACCAGGTCGGCGATCACCGCGCTCGCGGTGGGCTCGCTGCCCGCGCCCTTGCCGTAGTAGAGCGTGGTGCCGACGGCATCGCCGTGCACCACCACGGCGTTCATCGCGCCCTCGACGTTGGCCAGCAGGCGCTTGCTCGGCACCAGCGAGGGATGCACGCGCAGCTCGATGCCCTTGGCCGTGCGCCTGGTGACGCCCAGCAGCTTGATGCGGTAGCCGAGCTGCTCGGCGTACTTGATGTCCTGCGCGGCCAGCTTGGTGATGCCCTCGATGTGGGCCTTGTCGAACTGCACCGGGATGCCGAAGGCCAGCGCGCTCATCAGCGTGACCTTGTGGCCGGCGTCGACGCCCTCGATGTCGAAGGTGGGATCGGCTTCGGCGTAGCCCAGGCGCTGCGCTTCCTTGAGCACGGTCGCGAAGTCCAGGCCCTTGTCGCGCATCTCCGAGAGGATGAAGTTGGTGGTGCCGTTGATGATGCCGGCCAGCCACTGGATGCTGTTGGCCGTGAGGCCTTCGCGCAGCGCCTTGATGATCGGGATGCCGCCGGCCACCGCGGCCTCGAAGGCCACCATCACGCCCTTGGCATGCGCGGCCGCGAAGATCTCGGTGCCGTGCACCGCGAGCAGTGCCTTGTTGGCCGTGACCACATGCTTGCCGGCCGCGATGGCCTCGAGCACGAGTTGCTTCGCGATGCCGTAGCCGCCGATCAGCTCGATCACGATGTCGATGTCGGGATTGGCGATGACCTCGCGCGCGTCGCCGACCACCTTGACGCCGTCGCCGGCCACTTCGCGGGCGCGCGCGGTGTCGAGGTCGGCCACCATGGTGATCTCGATGCCGCGGCCGGCGCGGCGCTTGATTTCCTCCTGGTTGCGCTGGAGCACCTTGAAGGTACCGCTGCCGACCGTGCCTGCGCCGAGCAGGCCTACTTGGATGGGTTTCATAGGGAGAGTCGCGTTCATGGTTTGGATGGGGTGGTGGACGGCGCGGCGCTCACGACGCGGCTGACGTAGCGCGGCAGCGACCAGGCGCCGCCGGCGAAGCCGCGGCACATCTGGTCGCTCTCGGCGGCCGTGCGCACGAAGCCCTGACCGTCGAAATGCCAGGTCTCGCTGGACCAGCAGTCGCCGATGCCGCGGCCCTTGAAGCTGGAGGTGATGCTGGCGTCCTTGTCGTCGTACTCGCCGTTGGCCTCGAGCGCGACCGGCGCATAGGGCGGCTTGTCGTTGGCGAGCCATTGCAGGCTGGAGTAGTTGTAGGCACCCATGCCGCAGCCCAGCGACAGCAGCACCCTGGAGCCGGTGAGGCGATGCACCTCGAGCGACTTCGGGTCGACCTTGTCGCTGTTGTTGCAGTACTCGATGGCCTTCTTGAGGTCGAGCGAGGGAAAGATCCGCGCGGCCAGCGCATCGTCGCCCGGCTTCGGCTTCGCGGGCTGGACCGCGCGCACGACCGGCGCGGGCACGGCCGCTGGCACCGTCGATTCGGCCTTGCCGCCGGGGCGCACCAGCGCGCCGGGGGTGTCGATACGACCCTGGGCCTCGTCCATCTTGAGCAGCACGGCGTTCAGGCCCGAGAGCGAGAGCTGCCATTCGCGGCCGCCGCCGGCCGTGAGCCTGGCGCTGTCGGCCTTGAGCAGCTCGGGCAGCACGGTGCGGATCTGGGCGGCGTCGAGGCTCGGGGCATCGTTTTTCAGGCCCGGCACCACGGCCTTGCCGACCGTCAGGCGCAGCGGACCCTTGACGTCGTCGGCGCCGATCTGCAGGTCGATCTCGAGCGCGGTGCCCGGCCCGGCGGCACGCGTGATGCGCATCGAGACCGGTTCGTTGGCGCCGGTCTCGGACTGGTAACCGGCCGCGCGGCAGGTGCGCGTGTTGTCGCAGGCCAGTTCCCAGTCGTTGTGCGTGAAGGACACCGGCGCCTTGGCGGCGAGCCCGGCGGCCGAGGCGGACAACGCGGCGAGCGACAGGGCCGCGGCGGCGCAGGCGGCTTTCATGACTCCGTCTTGCGGCGCAGGCGGTACTGCTCCAGGAACTTCGCGATGCGGTTGATCGCCTCGCGCAGGTCGTCCTCGTGGGGCAGGAACACGATCCGGAAGTGGTCGGGCGTGGCCCAGTTGAAGCCGGTGCCCTGCACCAGCATCACGCGGGTTTCCTTCAGCAGCTCGAGGAAGAACTGGCGGTCGTCCGCGATCGGGTAGACCTTCGGGTCGAGCTTCGGGAACATGTAGAGCGCGGCGCTGGGCTTGACGCAGCTCACGCCGGGGATCGCGGTGATCAGCTCGTAGGCCAGGTCGCGCTGGCGGCGCAGCCGGCCGCCCTCGCCCACCAGTTCGTTGATGCTCTGGTAGCCGCCGAGCGCGGTCTGGATCGCCCACTGGCCGGGCACGTTGGCGCACAGCCGCATGTTCGAGAGCATGTTCAGGCCCTCGATGTAGTCGCGCGCGGCGCGCTTGTCGCCCGACACCACGAGCCAGCCGGCGCGGTAGCCGCAGGAACGGTAGCTCTTGGACAGCGAGTTGAAGGTCAGCGTGAGCACGTCGGTCGACAGGCTGGCGATCGCCGTGTGCTTGACGTCGTCGTAGAGCACCTTGTCGTAGACCTCGTCGGCGAAGATCACGAGGCCGTGCTCCCGCGCGATCTCGACGATGCTCTTGAGCAGCGCGTCGGAATACAGCGCGCCGGTGGGGTTGTTCGGGTTGATGACCACGATGCCCTTGGTGCGCGGCGTGATCTTGGCGCGGATGTCCGCCAGGTCGGGCATCCAGCCGTTGGCCTCGTCGCACAGGTAGTGCACCGGCGTGCCGCCCGACAGGCTGGTGGAGGCGGTCCACAGCGGATAGTCGGGGGCCGGCAGCAGCAGCTCGTCGCCGTCGTCGAGCAGCGCGTTGGTCGACATGGCGATCAGCTCGCTGGCGCCGTTGCCCAGGTAGATATCGTCGAGGGTGACGCCCGTGATGCCCTGCTTCTGCGTCTCGTGCATCACCGCCTTGCGCGCGGCGAAGACGCCCTTGCTGTCCGAATAGCCGGCCGAGGTGGGCAGGTTGCGGATCATGTCCTGCTGGATTTCCTCGGGCGCATCGAAGCCGAACACGGCGAGATTGCCGATGTTGAGCTTGATGATCTTCTGGCCGTCCTCCTCCATCTGCTTCGCCGCGTCCATGATCGGACCGCGAATGTCATAGAGCACGTTGGCCAGCTTGGCCGATTTCTTGAGCTGCTTCAAAGGGCCCTCCCGGGCGCGGTTCATGCAAGAAAGTTGCGAAGACTGCGGGAAACGCCGTGCGGCCCGCAAAGGCCCTGGCGAGCCTCGTGTCACTAGGGAAAACCTATAATTTGACCACAGTTCCCAGTGCCCCGATGAAGCTCCAGCCCGACAAATCCGACACCCAGACCCTCACCGCGCACGGCCCGGGCTGGGTCGCGATCAACAACGAAAAGGTCGAGGGCAGCGTGGTCGTCGGCTCGCGCGGCGAGCGCTTCGAATGGAACTGCAGCCGCTTCGACGAACTGGGCCCCGAGCACTTCGCCCAGCTGGCCGCGCTGGGCGCCGAACTGATCATCTTCGGCAGCGGGGGGCGCATCCGCTTCCCGCAGCCCGCCTGGATCAAGCCCCTGATGGCCCAGCGCACCGGCGTGGAGACCATGGACACCCCCGCGGCCTGCCGCACCTACAACATCCTGGCCGGCGAAGGCCGGCACGTGGTCGCTGCCCTGCTGGTCGAGCGGCCCGAGGGTGGCTGAGAGAGGGGTTTTCGGGGTAAAATCTCGGGTTGCGAACCGCCTGGCGCGCTCCTTTTGGGGCCTACCGGGCACCCAGAGTTAGCAACGACCAATCTTCCATCAACCGAGGACCCGAGATTTTGGCGAGCGGCACCGAAAGGCGCCTTGCGCTCGACACAGGCAGGCTCGGGTAGTGGAAACAAACGGAGAAAACAAGTTTCATGGCGATCGTTGTCAACAAACCCATTCCCGAATTCGACGCCAACGCCACCGGTGGCCTCAAGGTCTCGAATACTTCGCACCTCGGCCACGTCCTGGTCCTGTATTTTTACCCGAAAGATAACACTCCGGGGTGCACGACCGAAGCCATGCAATTCCGCGATCGCTACAAGGACTTCGAAAAGGCCGGTGCCACGGTGTTCGGCGTCTCGCGCGACAACATGAAGTCGCACGACGAATTCAAGGCCAAGCTCGAACTGCCGTTCGAACTGATCGCCGACACCGAAGAGAAGATGTGCCACATGTTCGGCGTGGTCAAGAACAAGATCATGTACGGCAAGAAGGTCAAGGGCATCGAGCGCAGCACCTTCCTGATCGGCGCCGACGGCATCCTGAAGGCCGAATGGCGCGGCCTCAAGGTGCCGGGCCACGTCGACGAAGTCCTCAAGGCCGTCAAGACCCTGAAGAAGCCGGCCTGAGGCTTCCGGGCCTGCCCGATCGAAGGTTTCAGCCGCGTGTCAGGCGTGCGCAATTGCGCTCTCGCGTGGGGAATGTCCAACGAACGGCGTAAAGTGGCGCCGACGCCCCAGAGGCGGTGTGCATAATGGCCGCATGCTGTTGAGCTCCACGACCGCATCCTCCGAACAAAGCCGCCTGGGTCTACAGGCGGCTTTTTCGTTTTCTGGTACCCACTTTTTTGCGAGCGACCTGACACATGCCACTGCCCCCCGCCCCCACGAAACGTGCCGCTTTGCTTTCTCCGGACGCGCTTGACGCGCCCGCCCGTTCTTCGCACAGGGGGTCCCGCCGGTCCGGCGACGCGCGCGCCGAGACCGAGGCGCCGAGCGGACCGCAAGCGCTGGAGCTGTTCGACCGGCATTCGGCCGAAGTCCCCGGTGGCGGCCTCGAGACCGCGCCGGCACCCGCCGCCCGCCCCCGTCGCAAACCCCGGTCGACGCCCGCCGCCGCCCCGGCGCCGCAGCAGCAGCAAGCCCTGACGCGTTCGGCGCCGGCCGAAGCCCCGCGTGCCGAAGCTCCCGCGCCGCAACCGGCACCGAAGCCCAAGCGCAGCCGCTCGAGCGGCCCCGCCAAGCTCTTCGTGCTCGACACCAACGTGCTGCTGCACGATCCGATGTGCCTGTTCCGCTTCGAGGAACACGACATCTACCTGCCGATGATCGTGCTCGAGGAGCTCGACGGCCACAAGAAGGGCACGACCGAGGTCGCGCGCAACGGCCGCCAGACCAGCCGCACGCTCGACGCGCTGGCCGCCGCGCAGGACGCCGACATCGCCAAGGGCCTGAAGCTCGACACCACCGGCCACCGCGAAGCCGGGGGCAAGCTGTTCTTCCAGACCGATCCGCTCGATTACGCGCTGCCGCTGAGCCTGCCGCAGGGCAAGGCCGACAACCAGATCCTCGGCGTGGTGCATGCGCTGCGCGACTTCTACGCCAAGGAGTCGCCCGATCGCGCGAAGCGCGAGGTGGTGCTGGTGTCGAAGGACATCAACATGCGCGTCAAGGCGCGCGCGCTGGGCCTGGACGCCGAGGACTACCAGAACGACAAGACACTCGAAGACGGCGACCTGCTCTATTCGGGCTCGCTCGCCCTGCCGCCCGACTTCTGGACCCGCCAGAGCAAGACGGTGGAGAGCTGGCAGAGCGGCAGCAGCACCTTCTACCGCGTCAGCGGCCCGATCGTGCCGAACATGTACATCAACCAGTTCGTGTATTTCGAGGCGCCCGGCGAGCCGAGCATGTACGCGCGCGTCACCGAGATCCGCGAGAAGACCGCGGTGCTCAAGACGCTCAAGGACTACAGCTCGGGCAAGAACGCGGTGTGGGGCGTGAACACGCGCAACCGCGAGCAGAACTTCGCGATGAACCTGCTGATGGACCCCGAGATCGACTTCGTCACGCTGACCGGCACGGCCGGCACCGGCAAGACGCTGATGGCGCTGGCCTCGGGCCTCACGCAGGTGCTCGACGACCGCCGCTACACCGAGATCATCATGACGCGCGCCACCGTGAGCGTGGGCGAGGACATCGGCTTCCTGCCCGGCACCGAGGAAGAGAAGATGGGCCCCTGGATGGGCGCGCTCGACGACAACCTCGAGTTCCTGGCCAAGGGCGACGGCGGCGGTGCCGGCGAATGGGGGCGCGCCGCCACCAACGAGCTGATCCGCAGCCGCATCAAGGTCAAGAGCATGAACTTCATGCGCGGGCGCACCTTCCTCAACAAGTACGTGATCATCGACGAGGCGCAGAACCTCACGCCCAAGCAGATGAAGACGCTGATCACGCGCGCGGGTCCGGGCACCAAGATCATCTGCATGGGCAACCTCGCGCAGATCGACACGCCCTACCTCACCGAAGGCTCATCGGGCCTGACCTTCGCGGTCGACAAGTTCAAGGGCTGGCCGCACGGTGGCCACATCACGCTGGCGCGCGGCGAACGCTCGCGACTGGCCGATTTCGCGAGCGACGTGCTTTAACGCGCCGCCGCGCCAACCTCGGGCCCGCGCCCGCTCCCCGGAGCAGCGCGGGCTTTTCTTCGTCCCGCGATGACAGGCTCCTGACAAGACGTTGTCAGGAGCCGGTCCGCACCATCGAGGCTCCTCAACACCCATGAAAGAGAGCCCCTCATGACCAACGCCATCAGCTGGTTCGAGATCCCCGTCATCGACCTGGACCGTGCCCAGGCCTTCTACGAAACCGTGCTCGACCGCAAGCTGCGCCGCGAAAATCTCGGCGGCGGCGCGCTGGCCGTGTTCCCTTACGACAATCCCGCGACCGGCGGCGCCCTGCAAGCCGGCGCGAAGGGCGCGGCGAATGCGGGCACCGGCATCCGCATCTACCTGGATTGCATGCCCAGCATCGACGCCGTGCTGTCGCGCATCGAAGCGGCCGGCGGACAGATCGTGGCGCCCAAGTCGGCGCTGCCGCCCGGCATGGGCTTCATTGCCCACCTGCGTGACACCGAAGGCAACGAAGTCGGCCTGCACGCCCTCGCCTGAAGCGCCATGCCGCAGCGCAACTGGATTGCGGTCGCGAGCGCCGAGCATGCCCGGCGCGGACGCGACCACCGACCGCTGGGCTTCATGCAGACCTGCCACGGCAAGCCGGGCCCGCTCCGGCGGGTCGGCGCGGGCGATCGCGTGGCCTACTATTCGCCGGCCACGGTGTTCGGCGGCACGGACAGGCTGCAGAGCTTCGTGTCGATCGGCATCGTGCAGCCTGGCGAGGCCTACGAGTTCGACATGGGCGGCGGCTTCGTGCCCTGGCGCCGCGACGTGCGCTATGCCGACGCGCTGGAGACACCGATCGCGCCGATGATCGAACGCCTCGCCTTCATCGAGAACCCGAAGCAATGGGGCTACAAGTTCCGCTTCGGCCTGTTCGACGTCGGCGATGCCGACATGGCACTGATCGCACGCAGCATGAAGGCGGACCTGAAAACGCTGGCCCTCTGAACGACGAGAACCGAGATCACCTCTGCAGGAGAAGAACACCATGGAACCCGAGCGACTCCACCACGACGCCTTCCGGGTCGCGGGCCTCACGGTCCGCACCACCAACCGCGAAGAGAGCAACCCCGCGACCGCCCGCATCGGCGCGCTGTGGGGACGCTTCTTCGGCGAGCAGACCTACGAAGCCACGCCCCATCGCACGGGCGACACGCGCATCTTCGGTGTCTATTCCGCCTACGAATCCGATGCCCACGGCCCCTTCGACCTGAGCGTGGGCGTGGCCGTCTCGGGCGGCGCGGACAGCGTGGCCATCGAGGCCGGCGACTACCTGGTCTTCACCGGCCAGGGCGAGATGCCGCAGATGGTGATCGCCACCTGGCAGCGCATCTGGCAGTATTTCGAGGCGCACCCGGAGATCGCGCGCCGCTACCGCAGCGATTTCGAAGCCTACGAGGGGCCGGACAAGGTAGAGATCCACATCGGAGTGGCATGAGCATCCCGAAGAGCGAGCGCTGATGCGCCGCGCCGATCGCCTGTTCCAGATCGTCCAGCTGATCCGTGGCCGGCGCCTGACCACGGCCGCCTTCCTGGCCGAACGGCTCGAGGTCTCGGAGCGCACGGTCTACCGCGACATCGCCGACCTGCAGCACCAGGGCGTGCCGATCGAGGGCGAGGCCGGCGTGGGCTACCGGCTCGGCGCGGGCTTCGAACTGCCGCCCTTGATGTTCACCCAGGACGAGGCCTCGGCGCTGGTGGCCGCGGCCCGGCTCGCGCAGAGCTGGGTCGACCCGGCGATGGCGCGCGACATCGAGACCGGGCTGGGCAAGATCCTCTCGGTGCTGCCGCCCTCGGCGCGCGTGTCGGCCGAGGCGCTGGCGCTCTACGCGCCCGCGCTGGGCCTGAGCGACCTGCTGCGCGAGCGGCTGCAGACGCTGCGCGAAGCGGTGCAGTCGCGCCACAAGCTGCACCTGGTCTACCGCGACGTGGCGGGCGAACCCAGCGAGCGCACGGTACGGCCGCTGGGCTGCTTCTACTGGGGGAAGGTCTGGACGCTGTCGACCTGGTGCGAGCTGCGCGAGGACTTCCGCGGTTTTCGCATCGACCGCATCGACGCGGTCGAGGTGCTGGCCGAGCGCTTTCGCGACGAACCCGGCAAGACGATGGCCGACATGCTGCGCCAGGTGAAAGCCGAGGCCGCCGAGGCCAGGCGGCTGCAGAAGCGCTGGCCCGAGGGCGCGCCGACCGCGTCCGATGCGGGCGTCGCGCTCGCGCGCTCCACCGAACCGCGTTGAAGACGCGAGTTCAGAAGTCGTCGCTGCCCATCGCCAGGTTCTCGAACTTGGTGAGGGGCTTGAGGAAGGCCAGCTTGACGGTGCCCGTGGGGCCGTTCCGGTGCTTGCTGATGATCACCTCGGCCACGCCCGGCTCCTTCGACTCCTTGTTGTAGTAGTCGTCGCGGTAGATGAACATGATGATGTCCGCGTCCTGCTCGATGGCGCCCGATTCGCGCAGGTCGCTCATCATGGGACGCTTGTCGGTGCGGCTCTCGACGCCGCGGCTGAGCTGCGACAGCGCGATCACCGGGCACTTGAGCTCCTTGGCCAGCATCTTCAGGCCGCGCGAGATTTCGCCCACGGCCGTGGCCCGGTTCTCGTCGCCCGACATGCTGGTCGACATCAGCTGCAGGTAGTCGACCACGATCAGGCCGAGGCGGCCGTACTGGCGCGCCAGCCGGCGCGCGTTGGCGCGCAGCTCGCTGGTCGACAGGCCCGGCGTCTCGTCGATGTGCAGCGACACGGTGCGCAGCTTCTCGATGGCTTCGGTCAGGCGCGGCCATTCCTCGTCGGTGAGCTTGCCGGTGCGCAGGTGGCCCTGGTCGATGCGGCCGATCGAGCCGACGATACGCACCGCGAGCTGGGAGGCACCCATTTCCATCGAGAACACCGCCACCGGCAGCCCCTCGTTGAGCGCCACGTGCTCGGCGATGTTGATCGCCAGCGAGGTCTTCCCCATCGAGGGGCGCGCGGCCAGCACGATCATGTCGCCGGGCTGCAGGCCCGAGGTCATCTTGTCGAACTCGTAGAAGCCGGTGCGAACGCCCGTGATGTCGTTCGGGTTGTCGGCCATCTCGGTCACGCGGTCGAGCAGCTCGACCACCAGGGAATCCATGCTCTGGAAACCCTGCTTCATCCGCGTGCCTTCCTCGCCGATGTTGAAGATCTTCTGCTCGGCCTCGTCGAGGATCTTGTCGACCGTCTTGCCCTGCGGATTGAAGGCGTTGGTCGCGATCTCGTCGCTGGCCGAGACCAGCTTGCGCAGGATCGAGCGCTCGCGAACGATCTCGGCGTAGCGCCGGATGTTGCTCGCGCTCGGCACGTACTGCGCGAGCGAGTTCAGGTAGACCAGCCCGCCGCTCTCGTCGGCCTTGCCGAGCGTCTGCAGCTGCTCGTAGACCGTGATCACGTCGGCCGGCTTGCTGCCGTTGATCAGGCCGCCGATGGCGGCAAAGATCAGCTTGTGCTCATGGCGGTAGAAGTCGCCGTCGACCAGCAGGTCACCCATGCGGTCCCAGGCCGTGTTGTCGAGCAGCAGGCCGCCCAGCACGCTCGATTCGGCCTCGATCGAATGCGGCGGGATGCGCAGCTGCGCGACCTGGCGGTCGGAGGGATCGTTGTCGGCGTAGGAAAAGACGGCGGACATGGGCTTCCTTGCAACCCTCCATGCTAAGCCGCGCACCCCGCGGCGTCACGTGGACAAGGTTGTGAATAACAGGTGAACTTCCGGTGCAGCCGGCGGGACAACTTCCGCTGGCGGGCACAAAAAACAAAAGCCGCCCGAGGGCGGCTTCTGGCAGCGCATCAAGGACGCGCCGAAACGATCAGGCGGTTTCGCCGTAGACCGTCACGTTGATGTCGACCACCACGTCGGTGTGCAGCGAGACGCTGACGGTGGTGTCGCCCACGGTCTTGATCGGGCCGTTCGGCAGGCGAACCTGCGACTTCGCGACCTTGTAACCTTGCTTGCCCAGTTCTTCAGCGATGTCGCTGTTGGTGACCGAGCCGAACAGGCGGCCGTCGACGCCAGCCTTCTGCGTCAGCTTGACGGTCGTGCCGGAGAGCTTTTCGCCCTGGGCTTGCGACTCGGCCAGCTTGGCGGCGGCGGCCTTCTCGAGTTCGGCGCGCTTGGCTTCGAACTCGGCCTTGTTGGCGGCGGTGGCGCGGCGGGCGCGGCCCGACGGGATCAGGAAGTTGCGGGCGTAACCGTCCTTGACCTTGACGATTTCACCGAGGGTGCCGAGGTTGATGACCTTGTCCAGAAGAATGACTTGCATGCTGTGTCTCCTTCTTAGACGCGGTGCTGGTCGCTGTACGGGACCATGGCGAGGAAGCGGGCGCGCTTGATCGCGGTGTTGAGCTGACGCTGGTAGATCGCGCGGGTGCCGGTCAGGCGGGCCGGGATGATCTTGCCGTTTTCGCTGATGAAGTCACGCAGCGTGTCGATGTCCTTGTAGTCGATTTCCTCGACGCCAGCGACGGTGAAGCGGCAGAAACGCTTGCGCTTGAACAGCAGCGACTGGGTGTTGCGCTTCGGGCGCTTGTCTTTGTTGAATTTCTTGAACGTGGCCATGGAGGGACCTCTTGTCGAAAATTAATCTTGCTGAAAATCCTGGATGTGCAGGACCGGGAGCTTGCCGTTGGCCGGTGTCGAGAGGAACCCCTGGAATCGCCAGAGACTTCCCATCGACTGCTTTGCGAGCCGCTCGGCGATGGCGCCGAAGGCAACGGCCTTGAGGGCCGTCTTCACCTGCCTGGACTGTCCCGCCACCTGAAGGGTCGACTCGTGTTCGAGCTTCAGGTCGATGGCGGGCAAGCCGGCCGGGGTGAATCGCAAGGTACCGAGTTCGGCAACATGGGCGGACAGCAGAAGCTGGTTGACCCCGGTTGCCGCCGCAACGGCAGCACTCACGCCGACATCAGTTGTTGTTGTTGGCGGCGGCGTATTCGGCCTGCTGAGCCTTGCGGGCTTCTTCGCGCTCGACCGTCTTCATCATCGACGAAGGACCGGTGTCGGCCTTCTTCTTCTGAACGGTCAGGTGGCGCAGCACGGCGTCGTTGAACTTGAAGGCGTGTTCCAGTTCGCTCATCACGGCCTGTTCGGCTTCGATGTTGACGCACAGGTAGTGCGCCTTGTTGAGCTTGTTGATCTGGTAGGCCAGTTGACGACGGCCCCAGTCCTCGACGCGGTGGATCTTGCCGCCGCCGGTCGTGATCAGGCCCTTGTAACGCTCCAGCATGGCCGGAACTTGCTCGCTTTGATCCGGGTGGATCAGCAGGATGATTTCGTAGTGACGCATGGCACTCCTTGTGGGTTTCTCCCCCGGCAGACCGGAAGAAGGGGTTGAAGCCACCCGCAGCGTCGGCGCGGTGTGGCAAGGCAAAGCCGGCTATTGTAGCCATAACTTCGGGAAAACGCCAAATCGGGTGCCGGCACGGCACCGACGACGGGCGGGTTCAGTCGTAGAGCGCCCGGTCCAGCGGCTCGGCTTTCTCGGGCCCGACCGCCGCGCGGATCTTCGGCGCCAGCGCCACGAGGTCCTCGTAGCCCCCTGCCGCTTCGACCTGCAGGTTGAGCCGCACCCCCTTGAGCCCGAGGCTGGCCGTGAGCCGCGTGGCGATGGGATAGGCGTCGGTGTAGCGCTGCTGGCTGCTGCGGCCGGAAGACGCCTTGGGCGCCACCTCGGCGGAATCCGCCGCCGGCGCCTCCGCCGCGGCGCCGCCTGGCGGACTCAGCAGGCCCAGCGACACCATCTGGTCGATGTCCTCGCGCGCGATGCCCGCGCCAGCGGCGATCACGTCGTCGACCGAACGCTTGCCGTCGAACAGGATGAAAGCGGTGCGCTGCCGCGGCGACAGCGGGACCGAGCGGTCCTTGAGGACCTGCTGGCCGGCCTCCGTCTTGACAAGAATCATGCGTGTCTCCCGACGGAATGCCGGCCGACCGCCGCCGCGAGCGGGATCGCCGCACGCCACGGAAGCTTGGGTCGATCACCGCCGCCTCGTGATGAATGTCACGAGTCTGACACCGGAAACGCCAATCCAAGAGATTGACACCAGCCTGACACGGGAATCCCCGCATGGGGATTCCCGCAGGTCGCGCCGGCTCAGCGCTGGGCGAGCTGCTGCCAGGTGTCGATCACGCTGTCGGGATTGAGCGAGATCGACTCGATGCCCTGCTCCGCCAGCCACAGCGCGAAGTCGGGATGGTCCGACGGGCCCTGGCCGCAGATGCCGACGTACTTGCCCTTGTCCTTGCAGGCCTTGATGGCGCGGCTCAGCATGGCTTTCACGGCCGGGTCGCGCTCGTCGAAGTCGGCCGCCAGCAGCTCGAGGCCCGAATCGCGGTCCAGGCCCAAGGTGAGCTGGGTCAGGTCGTTCGAGCCGATCGAGAAGCCGTCGAAGTACTCGAGGAACTCGTCGGCCAGGATGGCGTTGCTCGGCACCTCGCACATCATGATCAGCTTGAGATCGTTGTCGCCGCGCTTGAGGCCGTACTTGGCCAGCAGGCCGGTCACGCGCTCGGCCTGGCCCAGCGTGCGCACGAAGGGCACCATGATCTGCACGTTGGTCAGGCCCATGTCGTTGCGCACGCGCTTGAGCGCCTCGCATTCCATGGCGAAGGCCTGGCCGAAGTCCTCGCTGAGGTAGCGCGCCGCGCCGCGGAAGCCCAGCATCGGGTTCTCTTCCTCGGGCTCGTAGCGGCTGCCGCCGATCAGCTTGCGGTACTCGTTCGACTTGAAGTCCGACAGGCGCACGATCACCTTCTTGGGCCAGAAGGCCGCGGCGATGGTGGCGATGCCCTCGGCCACCTTGTCGACGTAGAAGGCGCGCGGCGAGGCATGGCCGCGGGCCACCGACTCGACGGCCTTCTTGAGGTCGTTGTCGACGTTCGGGTAGTCGAGGATCGCCTTCGGGTGCACGCCGATGTTGTTGTTGATGATGAACTCGAGCCGCGCGAGGCCCACGCCGTGGTTGGGCAGTTGCGCGAAGTCGAAGGCCAGCTGCGGGTTGCCGACGTTCATCATCAGCTGGATGTCGATCTCGGGCATCACGCCGCGCTGGACCTCGGTGACCTCGGTCTCGAGCAGGCCGTCGTAGATGTAGCCGGTGTCGCCCTCGGCGCAGCTCACGGTGACCAGGGTGCCGTCCTTCAGCAGGTCGGTGGCGTCGCCGCAACCGACCACGGCCGGGATGCCCAGCTCGCGCGCGATGATGGCCGCGTGGCAGGTGCGCCCGCCGCGGTTGGTGACGATGGCCGCGGCGCGCTTCATCACCGGCTCCCAGTTCGGGTCGGTCATGTCGGTGACCAGCACGTCGCCGGCCTGCACCTTGTCCATCTCGCTGATGCTGTGGACCAGCCGCACCGGGCCGGTGCCGATCTTCTGGCCGATCGCGCGGCCTTCCGCCAGCACGGCGCCGCGGCCCAGCAGCTTGAAGCGCTGCTCGGCCTTGCCCTGCTGCTGGCTCTTCACGGTCTCGGGACGGGCCTGCAGGATGTAGATCTGGCCGTCGGTGCCGTCCTTGCCCCATTCGATGTCCATCGGGCGGCCGTAGTGCTGCTCGATCACCAGCGCGTACTTGGCGAGCTGCTCGACCTCGTCGTCGGTCAGCGAATAGCGGTTGCGCTGCTCGGCCTTCACGTCGGTGGTCTTGACCAGCTTGCCCGAGGCCTTCTTCTCCTCGGGCGTGGCGAACTCCATCTGGATCAGCTTGGAGCCCAGGTTGCGGCGGATCACCGCGCGCTTGCCGGCACTCAGGGTGGGCTTGTGGACGTAGAACTCGTCGGGGTTCACGGCACCCTGCACCACGGTCTCGCCCAGGCCGTAGCTCGAGGTGATGAACACCACGTCCTCGAAGCCCGACTCGGTGTCGATGGTGAACATCACGCCGGCCGCGCCGAGGTCGGAGCGCACCATGCGCTGCACGCCGGCCGACAGCGCCACCACGTCGTGGGCGAAGCCCTTGTGCACGCGGTAGCTGATGGCGCGGTCGTTGTAGAGGGAGGCGAACACCTCCTTCATCTTGTGCAGCACGTCCTCGATGCCGACGACGTTCAGGAAGGTTTCCTGCTGGCCGGCGAAGGAGGCGTCGGGTAGGTCTTCGGCGGTGGCCGAGGAACGCACGGCGAACGAGGCCTGCGGGTTGCCGGCGCTCAGGGCGGCGAAGGCATCGCGGATGGCCTTCTCGAGGTCAGCCGGGAAGGGCTGGGCCTCGACCATGGCGCGAATCTCGGCGCCGGCGGTGGCCAGCGCGCGCACGTCCTCGGTGTCGAGCGCGGCCAGGCGCTTGCTGATCTTGTCGGCCAGGCCGTCGTGGGCCAGGAACTGGCGGAAGCCATGGGCGGTGGTCGCGAAGCCCGTGGGCACGCGCACGCCCTGGGGCAGCTGCGAGATCATCTCGCCGAGGCTGGCGTTCTTGCCGCCAACCGCCTCGACGTCGGTCATTCTCAGGTTTTCAAACGGTACGACCAGGGCGGTCGCGTCGAAAAGTGCAGACATGGGAAAGCTCCAGAAGTTGAAACCTGCTGCATTCCATGCGGACGGCGCGGCACGATCGTTGTCGTTGCTCTGGGTGCGGACGCGGTGGGCATGGAAGGAAAGATACGGTGGGTGCCGAGGGGCGGAATCCCGATAATGGGGCGGATTGTAGGCGCGCCGGGGCCGCGCGCGTCGCAGGACAACACCGCCAGACCATGCACACACGAACTGTCTTCTTCGTTTCCGACGGCACGGGCATCACGGCCGAGACTTTCGGCAACGCCGTGCTCGCCCAGTTCGAGATGAAACCGCGCCACGTGCGGCTGCCCTTCACCGACACGGTCGACAAGGCCCACCAGGCGGTGCGGCAGATCAACCACACGGCCGAACTCGAGGGCGTGCGCCCGATCGTCTTCACCACGCTGGCCAACATGGACGTGCTGGAAGTGATCGAAACCGGCTGCAAGGGCATGCTGCTGGACATGTTCGGCACCTTCGTGCGCCCGCTCGAGATCGAGCTGGCGATGAAGTCCAACCACCGCATCGGCCGCTTCAGCGACGTCAGCAAGAGCAAGGAATACAACGACCGCATCGCCGCGATCGACTTCAGCCTGCAGCACGACGACGGCCAGAGCAACCGCGACCTGCAGGGCGCCGACGTCATCCTGGTGGGCGTGAGCCGCAGCGGCAAGACGCCCACCTCGCTCTACCTGGCGATGCAGCATGGCCTGAAGGCGGCCAACTACCCGCTGATTCCGGAAGACTTCGACCGCCGCCAGCTGCCGCCGGCGCTCATGCCGCACCGCAAGAAGATCTTCGGCCTGACCATCCAGCCCGAGCGGCTCAGCGAGATCCGCAACGAGCGCCGGCCGAATTCGCGCTACGCCAGCATCGAGAACTGCCGCCACGAGGTCAGCGAGGCCGAGGCCATGATGCGGCGCGCCGGCATCCGCTGGCTCTCGACCACCACCAAGTCGATCGAGGAGATCGCGACCACGATCCTGCAGGAGCTGCGGCCGGAGCGGCTGACCTACTGAGCGCCCCGGGCGGCGGCTCCTAACCGAACAGGTACTGCACCGTCCCGTCCGCGCCGACCACGCCCTGGCACGGCATGCGCCAGACCGCCTCGATCAGCGGCGGCGCCAGCACCTCGGCGGTCGGCCCCTGGCGCAGCCCGCCAGGGATATCCGGCACGCCCAGCACCACCACCTCGTCGGCATAGCGCCGCGCCAGGTTCAGGTCGTGCAGCACCACCACCACGCCGACGCCCTGTCCGGCCCAGCCGCGCAGCAGCCGCATCGCGGCATGCTGGTGGGCCAGGTCGAGCGCGGCCGTCGGCTCGTCGAGCAGCAGCCAGCGCGCGGCCCCGTCGGCGCGCGGATGCCACAGCTGCGCCAGTACCCGCGCCATGTGCACGCGCGCCTTCTCGCCGCCCGACAGCGTGTTGAGGACGCGCGGCGCGAGCGCCGACACGTCGGTCAGCGCCATGGCCGCGGCGACGATCGCGTCCTCGTCGGGCGCGGGCGCCAGCCGGTGCGGATAGCGGCCCAGCGCGACCACGTCGCGCGCGCTGAAGTCGAAGGCCACCGCGCTTTCCTGCGGCATCAGCGCGCGCCGCAGCGCGAGCGCCGGCATGCCGTGGGCGCGCAGCGGCCGGCCGTCGAGCAGCACCCGGCCCGCCGTGGGCTCGCGCTGTCCCGACAGCACCGACAGCAAGGTCGACTTGCCCGCGCCGTTGGGACCGAGGATCGCCGTCACCCGGCCGGGCGCCAGCTGCACCGAGGCCCGCGAGAGCAGCGCCTTGGCGCCGATGCGCACCTCGGCATCCTCGCAACGCAGCCCCTGGTTCAGGTCCGGCGCCTTCATATGCGCCCCCGGAAGTGCCGCAGCATCAGCAGGAACATCGGCACGCCGATGAAGGCCGTGAGCACGCCCAGCGGCAGCTCGGCCGGCGCCATCGCGGTGCGCGCCACCGTGTCGGCCACCAGCACCAGCGCCGCGCCCAGCAGCGCCGAGGCGGGCAGCACCACGCGGTGGTCGGGCCCGGCCACCATGCGCACCCAGTGCGGCGCGATCAGGCCGATGAAGCCGATGATCCCGGTGGTGGCCGTCACGGCGCCCACCGCCACCGCCGTGACGACGATGGCGCGCCGCTTGATGCGCTCCACGTCCACGCCCAGCAGCGCCGCCTGCGATTCGCCCAGCGCGATCGCGTTGAGCGGCGCGGCCAGCGAGGCGGCCGCCAAGCAGGCCAGCAGCACCGCCACGCCGACCAGGATCACCGCGCTCCAGCGCGCGCCGCCCAGGCTGCCGAGCAGCCAGAACTGCAGGCTGCGCAGCTGCTCGTCGGTGGCCATCACGCTGAGGAAGCCGAGCCCGGCGCCCGCCAGCGCATTGACCGCGATGCCCGCGAGCAGCATCAGCGCCATGCGCGTGCCGCCCTCGCTGCGCGACAGCGCGTAGATCAGCAAGGTGACCGAGAGGCCGCCGCCGAAGGCCATGACCACCAGCGTCCAGCTGCCGAGCGTGCGCGGCAGCAGCGGCATGAACCAGGCACCCAGCACGATGGTCACGCCGGCCGCCAGCGCGGCGCCGCTGCTGATGCCCACCAGGCCGGGATCGGCCAGCGGGTTGCGGAACAGCCCCTGCATCAGCGTGCCCGCCATGCCCAGGCCCGCGCCGGCCGCCACGCCGAGCACCAGGCGCGGCAGGCGGATGTTGAAGAACACCAGGTATTCGGGCGACTTGTCGGCCCCGGCGCCCTGCCCCAGCGAGGCCAGCACCTTCCACAGTTGCGGCAGGCTGATCGCGTAGGCGCCCGACACCGCGCCGAGCGCCAGCGCGACGGCGAGCAGCAGCGCGCAGCCGGCCAGCACGGCCCGCGGCGGGAAGCGCTGGTTCATGCCACCGCGGCCAAGAACCTCGGATGCAGCTCGGCGATCGCCGCCGGCATGCGCGGGCCGAAGCCCAGCAGCAGCAAGGCGTCGAGCGTGACCAGCGAGCGCTTCCTGAACGCCGGCGTGAGCGCCAGTTCGGGCCGCTGCCAGAAGCGCTCGACGCCGCCATGGGCCTCGATGCTCTGGTCGCTGGTCATGACGATGTCGGGCGCGGCCGTGGCCATGGCCTCGGCCGTCATCGGCCGGTAGCCCTCGAAGCCGCCGAGCGCATTGACGCCGCCCGCATAGCCGATCACCGCGTGCGCCGCGGTCTTCTCGCCCGACACCTGCGGGCTCGCGCTGTGCGAGAGCACGAACAGCACGCGCGGCTTGCGGCCCTGCGCGGCGGCCACGCGCTGCTGCACCTGGGCCCACTCGGCATCGAGCTTCACCTGCAGCGCGCGCGCCTGCGCCTCACGGGCCGCGGCGCGTCCCACCACCTGGATCTTGCGCTGCACCTCGCCCCAGCTGTGGTCGGCCTGCACGATCTCGACCTTGACGCCGGCCGAGCGCACCTGGTCGAGCACCACCGGCGGGCCCGACTCATCGGTGGCGATCACGGCATCGGGCTTGAGCGACAGCAGCCCCTCGGCCGAGAGCTGCCGCATGTAGCCGACCTTGGGCGTGCCGCGCGCCGCGGCCGGATAAAGGCTGGTGGTGTCGGTACCGACGAGCTGGCCTTCGGCGCCGAGCAGGTACACCACCTCGGTGATCGCGCCGCTCACGGTGATGAGCCGCGGCAGTTTCTTCGCCTCGGGCGACTGGGCGAACAAGGGCAGCGCGGCGGCGCCGAGCGAGGCAGCTGCGGCGAGGCGCAGTGCGTCGCGGCGGCGGACGAGGGAGGAGGAGATGCGTTCTTCGGTCATGGAGAAAAAACGTGGGGCAAGGAGAAAGACGTCCGCGCGATCAGGCGGCCGGTGCCGCCGCGGGCAGCCGCGCGAGCCCGCGCACCAGCGTGCGCCAGTCCTCGCGCTCGGGCACGCCGGGCTTGCGCGCGCCGAAGAACATCGCCATCAGCTCGCCCTCGCCGTCGAAGGCCTCGACCGAGGTCACGTGGCCGTCGCTGGTGGGCTTCTCGACGATCCACACGCTCGCGATGCGGTCCTCGCGCAGGTGCAGGTTGAAGCCGGGATCGAGCACGTTGAGCCAGCGCATCGGCGCGGCGTCGCCACGCGCCGGCATCTCCATCGGCTCGACGCGCACCACCGGCCCGGTGTGGATCTGGATGCAGCCGGGGCTGCCCACGAAGACCATGATCGGCGTGCCGCTGAAGGCCGCTTCCTGTAGCAGGTCGCCCACCGCATGCAGCGCGGCGCGCCGCGTGAACTCGCCCTCGGCGAGCCGGAAGCTCTGCTGGCGCTCGGCATCGAACTTCTTGAGCAGGCCGAAGAACTCGTGCGTGTCCTGCATGCCGCGCCAGGCCTCGACCAGCGCGCCGGCATCGATGGCGGCGTCGGCGCGCGGTGCGGGCTTGGGCTCGGCCGGCTTGAACGCCACCTGCAGCTCCGGCGCCGCATGCGCATCGATCACCGCCTGCAGCGCGCCGCGGTCGGTGGCCTCGCGCACGAAGATCTTGTGTACCGCCAGGCCGTGCGCGTCGAAGAACTGCAGGCTCAGCGAGGACGGCACGCCGGGATTGGCGGCCGCCTCGTCCACCGCGAAGCCCGCGTGCCAGCGGCTGAAGAACAGCCGCAGGTCGATCGCCTCGCCGAGCGCGAGCCCCATGGCCTCGCCGCCCGAGAGCTTCTCGTAGATGCCGGTCTTCTCGTGCACCGTGGTCTCGTTGCGCGTGAGCGCCAGCAGCGGCCCGCAGGCCTCGAGCGACTGCAGCAGCGCCAGCCACGGCCCGCGCAGCGGCGTGGCGCGCAGGGCCTGGTCGTGCGCGCCCGCATGGGCCGCGATCGCGGCGCCCTCGGCCAGCCCTATGGCGGCCGCGGCGTCCTTGTGGCGCATGCCCTTGGCGCGCAGCTCGGCGAAACGGAGGCGGATGTCGTCGGCATTCATCGTCGGTGGTCCTTCCTGTGTTGAAGTCGGTGGCTCAGAAGTCGGCCACGAGCGAGACGTTGAAGCTGCGTCCCGGCTGCGTGTAGGCGTCGCGGATCAGCGCGGTGGAGGTCAGGCCGCGCACGTCGCTCCACATCCAGTAGCGCTTGTTCGTGAGGTTCGTGATCGAGGCGTTGAGGCGCAGGTCGCGGTTGATGCGCCACTGCGCGCTCAGGTCCAGCGTGGTCGCCGAGGGCGTGAGGAACTGCACGCCGCCGGTGGTGATCTCGGCCCCATCCACGTCGGAGCGCTTCTTGGCCGCATGGTGCACCGCGTCTAGCCGCACCGACCAGGCCGGCGCCTTGTAGGCCAGGCCGAGGTTGAGCTTGCGCGGATCGATGGAGTTCAGCGGCCGGTTGTTGCTGCGGTCGCGCCCGCGCGTCTGGCCCCAGGCGAAGGGCACCGAGAAGCCATTGCCGTTGTCGGTGAAGTCGAGCTCGCCCTTGACCTCGAAGCCGCTGATGCGCGCGCGGCCGATGTTGACCGACTGGAAGGTGGCCGGGTTCACGCGCGAGCCGAACACGCCGCCGACCTGGCGGTCGTTCTCGATCAGGTCCTTGTAGTTGCCGCTGAAGGCGGCGACGTCGAAGTTCAGCAGGCCGGTGCGCCCGCGCACGCCGAGCTCCACGTTCTGGCTCTTCTCGGGCTTGAGGTTGGGGTTCGGGATCGTGCGGTAGCCCGAGATCGTGTTCTCGAAGAAGTTGTTGACCTGGAGCGCGTTGGGCGCCTTGAAGCCCGAGGCGTAGTTGCCGTAGACGCTCCATTGCGGCGTGGCGCGGAACAGCACCCCGAGCTTGGGCGAGACCGCCGAGCCCGAGAGCGAGACGGCCTGCGCGTTGAAGCCGGCCTGCTTGGCGTCGAGCGAGAAGCGGTCGAAGCGGATGCCGGGCGTGATGCTCCAGCGGTCATGGATGAACTCGTCCTGCACATAGAAGGCCGAGGAGGTCTCGCGCGTGTCGGGGAAGCGCTTGAGCGGATAGCTCTCGCCCGCAGGCGGCACCAGGCCGGTCTGCAGGTTCTCGACGTTGGTGCGCGCGTAGTCGAAGCCGTAGGTGATCTTCTGCGCCCAGTCCCCGGTGCGCACCAGCTTGTCGGCCTGCAGGCCGAACTGCCAGGTGCTCTCGTCGTAGGTGACGTCGCGCGAACGGTCGGCGGCGCTGAAGCGGTCCTCGAAGATGTACTCGCGCGACTTCGATTTCTGGTAGCTCACCGTGGCCTGCAGGCTGTCGGCCACGACCGAATTCAGGCGCAACCGGCCGTCGTAGGTGAAGCGGTCGCGCTGCAGGTCGGTGCGGGCATTGAGGCCGACCACCGAGGTCGAGGCATAGGGCGGCTTCGCGAGGCCCGACAGCAGGTCGTAGCGGCTGGTCTTCTCGATGTGCTCGAAGGTGAAGCCGTGGCGCTGGTCGGCATTGGGCGTGAGGATGACCTTGGCCAGCAGCGCCCCGCTGCGGTCGCGCTGCGGGTTGGGCGTGGTGCGGTCGGCATTGGGCGCGTTGTAGCTGCCGCGGTTCTCGAGCTCGTGCGAGCGGCCGAGGTTGGCCGAGAGCAGCCACTGCAGCGTGTCGCTGGGCTTGCCCGCGAGCGTGACGCCGGCGCGGCGGCCGTTGTCGTCGCCGCTGTAGCCCAGGCTGGCGCTGCCGCCGAAGCTCTTGCCGTCGCGCAGGAACGAGGACGGATCGCGCGTGATGAAGTTGACCAGGCCCGCGAGGCCGTCGGAGCCGTAGAGCGCCGAGGCCGGGCCCTTGAGGATCTCGATGCGCTCGATCAGGCCGATGTCGAAGTAGTCGCGGCCGAAGGCGTTGGCGCTGAAGACGTAGCTGCGCGGCGTGCGGATGCCGTCGGTCAGCAGCAGCACGCGGTTGCCGTCGAGGCCGCGGATGTTGAAGCCGGCGTTGTTGTCGCGCCCGGTGTTGCCCTGCGCGAGCCCGAAGCGCGCCGGCGAGCGCTTGACCGAGACGTTCGGCAGGTCGCGCACCGCGTCGCGGATGTCGTTGATCTGCTTCGATTCGATCGTCTCGCGGTTGAGCACCTCCACGCTGACCGGCAGCGCGTCCTTCTCCTGTTCGGAGCGCGAGCCGCTGACCACGATCTCGCCGAGCGCGGCGACCTGCTGCGGGGGCGGCTGCTGGGCCCAGGCCGGCGCCGCGGCGCCGAAGCCGCTGGCGATCAGCCAGGGCAGCAGCGCGCGGCGCGCACGCACGGGTCGGGAAGAGGAAGAAGAGGAAAACGGGCGCTCGAAGCGCGAGGAACGGGTAGAGGTGGCGGCCACGAAAAAGGTCCGGCAAGCGTTGGAATGGACAACGGCTTGCTGGACCTCGGCGCAGCGGAAACTGCGCGGCTGACCTGGCTGGCGGCGGGAGGCTCGGTTCTCTTTTCTTGGTGTTCTCGCCGCGATGCGCGGCGTGCGAGCCTCTGAAAACTATTTTATGAGAATAATTCTCATCTGACCGCCGATGGACCCACTCAAGCTGGGGCTGAAGTGCGGATCAGGTGATCGAATGCACCGAGCGCCGCCTTCGCGCCGTCGCCGGCCGCGATGATGATCTGCTTGAACGGCACCGTGGTCGCGTCGCCCGCGGCGAACACGCCGGGCACCGAGGTCTGGCCCTTCGCGTCCACCACGATCTCGCCGTGCTTCGACAGTTCGATCGTGCCCTTGAGCCAGTCGGTGTTGGGCACCAGGCCGATCTGGATGAACACGCCCTCGAGTTCGACGCGCTTGGCTTCGCCGGTCGCGCGGTCCTTGTAGACCAAGCCGTTGACCTTCTGGTCGCCGGTGATCTCGGTGGTCTGCGCGTTGGTGAACACGTCGACGTTCTTCAAGCTGTGCAGCTTGCGCTGCAGCACCGCGTCGGCGCGCAGTTGGGTGTCGAACTCGATCAGCGTGACATGGCCCACGATGCCGGCCAGGTCGATCGCCGCCTCGACGCCCGAGTTGCCGCCGCCGATCACGGCCACGCGCTTGCCCTTGAACAGCGGACCGTCGCAGTGCGGGCAATAGGCCACACCCTTGTTCTTGAACTCGTGCTCGCCGGGCACGTTGATGTTGCGCCAGCGCGCGCCGGTCGAGATGATCACGGACTTGCTCTTGAGCGACGCGCCGCTCTCGAGCTGCACCTCGATCAGGCCCTCACCCGGAATCAGCGCCTTGGCGCGCTGCAGGTTCATGATGTCGACCTCGTAGTCGCGCACGTGCTCCTCGAGCGCATGGGCGAACTTCGGTCCCTCGGTCTCCTTGATCGAGATGAAGTTCTCGATGCCCATGGTGTCGAGCACCTGGCCGCCGAAACGCTCGGAGGCCACGCCGGTGCGGATACCCTTGCGCGCCGCATACACGGCCGCCGCGGCGCCCGCGGGGCCGCCGCCGACGATCAGCACGTCGAACGGGTCCTTGGCGGCGATCTTCTTGGCTTCGCGCTCGACGCCGCTGTTGTCGATCTTCGCGAGGATCTCTTCGAGGCTCATGCGGCCCTGGCCGAACTCGGTGCCGTTGAGGAACACGGTGGGCACGGCCATCACCTGGCGTTCCTTCACTTCTTCCTGGAAGGTGCCGCCCTCGATCATCGTGGTGCGGATGCGCGGGTTCTGCACCGCCATCAGGTTCAGCGCCTGGACCACGTCGGGGCAGTTGTGGCAGGTCAGCGAGACGTAGATCTCGAACTCGAAATCGCCGTCGAGCGCCTTGATCTGGTCGAGCACGGCCTGCTCCACCTTCGGCGGGTAGCCGCCGATCTGCAGCAGCGCGAGGATCAGCGAGGTGAATTCATGGCCCATCGGCAGGCCGGCGAAGCGCGGGCCATGGTTTTCGCTCGGGCGGTTGACCGAGAACGAGGGCTTGCGGTGGTTGTCGTCGCGGCTTTCGCTCAGGCGGACCAGCGGCGAGGCTTCGGCCACGTCCTTCAGCAACGACAGCACTTCGTCCGAGGCCTTGCTGTCGTCGAGCGAGGCGACGATCTCGATCGGCTGCGTGGCGCGGTCGAGGTAACTCTTCAATTGGGCTTTGGTGCTGGCGTCGAGCATGAGGAACTCTCTTTCGATAACTGGAAACTATCAACTGGGGACAAGAAAGCCCGGGGGCCTCGTGAGCGCCCGGGCTTTCGCGCGGAGCGCCTTAGATCTTGCCGACGAGGTCGAACGACGGGGCGATGGTCTTGTCGCCTTCATTCCACTTGGCCGGGCAGACTTCGTTCGGGTGGGCGGCGGTGTAGACCGCTGCCTTGAGCTTGCGCAGGGTTTCCTTGACGTCGCGGGCGATCTCGTTGGAGTGCACTTCGGCGGTCTTGATGATGCCTTCGGGGTTGATCACGAAGGTGCCGCGCAGTGCCAGGCCTTCTTCGGGGATGTGCACGCCGAAGTTGTTGGTCAGCGTGTGGGTCGGGTCGCCCACCAGGGGGAACTTGGCCTTGCCCACGGCCGGCGAGGTGTCGTGCCAGACCTTGTGCGAGAAGTGCGTGTCGGTGGTCACGATGTAGACCTCGGCACCCAGCTTCTGGAACTCGGGGTAGTTGTCGGCCGCGTCTTCGACTTCGGTCGGGCAGTTGAAGGTGAAAGCCGCCGGCATGAAGATCAGCACGGACCACTTGCCCTTGAGCGTTTCGTCGGACACATCGATGAACTTGCCGTTGAGGTAGGCCTGGGTCTTGAAGGGCAGGACTTGGGTGTTGATCAGGGACATGAAGATTCCTTGGATGCTGCGGGTGGAAAAATAAGTGCGAGCCATGAGTATAGCTACCAATATTGCATTTTTAATAGCCAAGAACTATTAAAAGTATTGGAAGCCGCTATGTTTGCGATGGGCTCGCCGCGTCTCAATGCGAACGTGTATCGCCATCACACGCATGCAGACCGCGAATGCATGGCTTTGCTTGCGCCGCCCTCCCCCGCCCTCCGACAATCGCGGCCTTTACTGCTTTCATAAGAAGGAAAAACACCATGAAGGGCGATCCCAAGGTCATCGAGCATCTGCAGGCGCAGCTCAAGAACGAGCTGACTGCGATCAACCAGTACTTCCTTCACTACCGCATGCTCAAGCACTGGGGCCTCGACAAGCTGGCCAAGAAGGAATACGAAGAATCGATCGGCGAGATGAAGCATGCCGACAAGCTGATGGACCGCATCTTCATGCTCGACGGCCTGCCGAACCTGCAGGACCTGGGCAAGCTGAACATCGGCGAGGACGTACCCGAACTGCTGCGCTGCGACCTCGGTGCCGAGACCGGCGCGCAAGCCACCATCAAGGACGGCATCGCGCATTGCGAATCGGTGCGCGACTACGTCTCGCGCGACCTGCTGCAGGAAATCCTCGACGACACCGAGGAGCACATCGACTTCCTCGAGACCCAGATCGACCTGATCGACCGCGTGGGCCTGCAGAACTACCTGCAGTCGCAAATGGGCGAGATCGAGTAAGTCTCTCCTTCGCATTTCACGGCACGCGACAACTGCGGGACCTCGGTCCCGCTTTTTTTTGGGCGTGCGTTTGGCCTTTACCAAACTTCACACGCTATCCAATTAATAGCATAAGACAAAGGATTTACCTTAGATTCGACAGGATCGCCCCCCTTCGGCAAGGGTCGAACCCGATTGCCAAACGAAATCAATTCTCATTTGCGCGCCTAAAATGCCGGCCGCCAATGAATGCCGCCTCCCCCGACAATCGCCGCCGCGCCTACTGGCTCAAGACCCTGCACGAATGGCACTGGGTCAGCTCCGCCATCTGCCTGATCGGCATGGTGCTGTTCAGCGTCACCGGCTTCACGCTCAACCACGCGGGGCAGATCGAGGGCAAGCCGCAGGTCACGCGGCTGCACGCGACCGTCGACGAGGCGCTGCGCACCCGCCTCGAATCGGCCATGGGCGAGGTCAAGGCGAACACGGCGGCCAAGGGCAAGGCCGCGCTGCCCGCCGAACTCCAGGCCTGGGTGCGCCAGCGCTGGGACATCGACACCGCCGGCCGCGAGGCCGAATGGTCGGACGACGAGATCTACCTGTCGCTGCCCCGCCCCGGCGGCGACGCCTGGCTGCGCCTGAGCCTGGCCGACGGCGAGGCCGAATACGAGCGCACCGACCGCGGCTGGCTCTCCTATTTCAACGACCTGCACAAGGGCCGCAACACCGGCACCGCCTGGAGCTGGTTCATCGACATCTTCGCGGGTGCCGCGCTGGTCTTCTCGATCACCGGCCTGTTCATTCTCAAGATGCATGCGGGCAACCGCCCTTTCACCTGGCCGATGGTGGGCATGGGGCTGGTGGTGCCGCTGCTGCTCGCGCTGCTTTTCATCCACTGACTTTGGTTTCGTCCGTTTCGAAGAAAGAGGCCCCTCTCGTGCACATCCGCTACTCGCTCGCACCGCTCGCCATGTCGGCGCTTTTCGCAGCGCCGGCCTTTTCGGCCAGTCTCGGCGTCAACATCGAGGTACCGCGCCTCAACGTGTCGGAATACCACCGCCCCTACATCGCGACCTGGATCGAGCGCGCCGACAACACCGTGGCCGGCACGCTGGCGGTCTGGTACGACGTGCGCACCAAGACCAACAACCCCGAGGGCGAAGGCACCAAGTGGCTCAAGGACATGCGCCAGTGGTGGCGCCGCGGCGGCCGCGACCTGTCGGTGCCGATCGACGGCGTGACCGGCGCGACCAAGCCCGCGGGCAAGCACCAGCTGAACTTCACCGACGGCAGCGCGCCGATGCCGCAACTGGCGCCGGGCAGCTACAAGCTGGTGGTGGAAGCCGCGCGCGAAGTCGGCGGCCGCGAGGTCGTGAGCATCCCGTTCCAGTGGCCGCCGGCCAGCGCCTCGCAGCCGAGCGCTTCGGGCAAGGAAGAACTGGGCGAAATCAAGCTAGAGCTCAAGCCCTGACCGCCACATCGCCCCGCACCTTCGCCGCTCACCTCCAAGGAATCGCCATGAACACCCTCCGCCTGCGCGCCGCCGCCATCGCCGCCGCCTTCGTCGCCATCGCCCCGCTGTCCCAGGCGCACAACGCCTGGCTGCTGCCCTCGGGCACCGTGTTCTCGAAGGCCGACACGGTCAGCGTCGATGCCGCGGTGTCGAACGACCTGTTCGTCGCCAACCATGCGCCGCTGCGCCTCGAGGGCCTGCAGATCACCGCGCCCGACGGCAGCACCGTCAAGCCCGAGAGCGAAGCCAAGCTCAAGCAGCGCAACGTGTTCGACGTGCCGGTCGCGCAGCCCGGCACCTACCGCATCGCCGTGATCAACGGCGGCGCCTTCGCGAGCTGGAAGGACAAGGCCACCGGCCAGAACAAGCGCGCGCGCGGCACGCCCGAGACCATCGCCAAGGAGATCCCGGCCGATGCGCAGGACGTGACCATCACCCAGTCCTCGGGCCGCATCGAGACCTTCGTCACCGTCGGCAAGCCCTCGGCGCTGAAGCCGATCGGCCAGGGGCTGGAGCTGATCTCCGCCGGCAGCCCGACCGACCTCGCCAAGGGCGAGAAGGCGAGCTTCACGCTGCACCTGGACGGCCAGCCCGCCAAGGACCTCGAAGTGACGGTGACCGCGGGCAACACGCAGTACCGCGACAAGCTCGAGGAGTTCAAGGTCAAGACCGACGACAAGGGCCAGTTCAGCGTGACCTGGCCGAGCGCCGGCATGTACTGGCTCGACGTGTCCACGCGCGACGGCAAGACCACCGTGCCGAACGCCAAGGAACGCCGCCTGAGCTACGCGGCCACGCTCGAAGTCATGCCCTGACCGCCTTGGGCCTTTCCTTCGCCTCCCGCGGTTCCTGGCACGGCGGCTACGCCAACGCGGCCGTGCCGCGCCTCGCCGATCCGGCCCGCCTGCACCAGCTGGCCGGCCGGACCATGGGCACGACCTGGTCGCTGCGCTTCGACAACCCCGGCATGCGTCCGCTGGCCGAGGTGCGCGAGGCGGTCGAATCGGCGCTGGCGCGCGTGATCGCGCAGATGAGCCACTGGGAGGCCGACGCCGGGATCTCGCGCTTCAACCGCGCGCCGGCGGGCACGCGGTACACGCTTCCGGCCGAGTTCGCGCGCGTGATGGCCTGCGCGCTGCAATGGGCCGAGGACAGCGGCGGCGCGATCGATCCGACGGTCGGCGCACTGGTGGCCAGTTGGGGTTTCGGCCCCGATGCAAACGATGGCCCCATCGACACGGACGCTCTTGAAGCGGCACGCGAGCGCACGGGCTGGCGAAAGCTCGCCTTCGAAATGGCCGATGACGCAACGGCCACGCTGACCCAACCCGGCGGCTTCGCGCTCGATCTCTCGGGCATCGCCAAGGGCTTCGCGGTCGATCACGGCGTCGAGGCCCTGCAGGCGCTCGGCCTCGAGGATTTCCTGTTCGAGATCGGCGGCGAACTGCGCGGCGTGGGCCGGCGCCCCGGCGGACAGCCGTGGCGCGTGCAGGTCGACGGCGAACTGCCCGCACCGGTGCACGTGGCGCTCGACGGCCTCGCGATCGCCACTTCCGGCGATCGATGGCACCAGCGCGAGCACGCAGGCCGCCGCTGGTCGCACACCATCGATCCGCGCAGCGGCGAGCCCGTGCCGGCCGGGCTCGCGAGCGTCACCGTGCTGCACGCGCAGTGCATGCAGGCCGACGCGCTGGCCACGGTGCTGACGGTGCTCGGAGCCGAGGAAGGCTTCGTCTTCGCCGAGGCGCGCGGCATCGCGGCGCTGTTCGTCGCGCATGCGACGCAGGGCGACGAAGCGCCGAGCCTGCGCGCGACGCCGGCCTGGACCGAACGGACCGCCTCGGCATGAACGAGACACTGCTGCGCGCGCTGGCCGCGGGCTCCACCGTGGCCGCCTACGGCGCGATGTGCCTGGCGATCTACACGCGCGAACGCCGCGCTGTCGCGGCCACCGCGCGCGCGGCGCAGGCACTGGCGGGCGACGGCACGGTGCCTCCGACGCTGGTGCTGTTCGCCAGCCAGACCGGCCAGGCCGAAGCCATCGCCTGGCAGACCGCGCGCCGCCTGCGCGCGGCCGGCACGCCGGTGCGCGTGATGGAACTCAATGCGCTCGACGCCGCCACCCTGCGCGACGCGCGGCAGGCGCTGTTCGTGGCCAGCACCTATGGCGAAGGCGATGCGCCCGATGGCGCCAGCCTGTTCGCCGAAAAGGCGATGGCCGAGCACACCGATCTCTCCGCGCTGCGCTACGCGGTGCTGGCCCTGGGCGACCGCCAGTACGCGAACTTCTGCGGCTTCGGGCGCCAGCTCGACGACTGGCTGCAAGGCCAGGGCGCGACGCCGTCCTTCGCGCGCGTCGAGGTCGATAACGGCGATCCCGAGGCGCTGGCCATGTGGCATGCGCGATGGGAAGATGCCGAGGTCGCGCACGACGAGGAAGAAAGCCGCGCCTTCGCTCCGTGGCGTCTCGCGCATCGCAAGCTGCTCAATCCCGGCAGCGCGGGCGCGCCGGTCTTCCTGCTCGGCCTGGTGCCGCAGGCCGGTGCGATGCCGGCCTGGGACTCGGGCGACCTGGTGCAGATGGCGGTCGCGAGCGATCCATCGCGGCCGCGCGACTACTCGATCGCCTCGCTGCCCGCCGATGGCGAGCTGCAGTTGCTGGTACGGCAGGAACAACATCCCGACGGCACGTTGGGCATGGCGTCGGGCCATCTGACCTCGACGCTGGCCATCGGCGACACGGTGGCGCTGCGCCTGCGCGCGCACCGCGGCTTCCGCCTCGAGGGCAATGCTTCGCGCCCGCTGATCCTGATCGGCAACGGCACCGGACTGGCCGGCCTGCGCGCCCACCTGCGCGCGCGCATCGCGGCGGGCCGGCACGAGAACTGGCTGGTGTTCGGCGAGCGCCACGCGGCGCGCGACTTCCTCTGCCGCGACGAGATCGAGGGCTGGCAGCGCGAAGGCGCGCTGAGCGAACTCGACATGGTGTTCTCGCGCGACCAGGCCGAGCGGCTCTACGTGCAACACCGGCTGCTGCAGCGCGCCGATGCGCTGCGCGAATGGCTCGCGCGCGGCGCGGCCGTGTACGTGTGCGGCAGCCTGCAAGGAATGGCCGCGGGCGTGGATGCAGCGCTGCGACAGGTGGCCGGCGAGGCGCTGTGGGCCGAGCTGGTCGGCTCGGGGCGCTACAGACGCGACGTCTACTGAAGCCCTCGGCGGCCGATGCCGCCTAGCATTGTTGCAACCCTGTCAACAATTTCCACAGAATTAGCAGTTGCATCACTGCAACAAAGTATCTACTTTACAAAGCAACAGAGGAATATTCCAGCAAAAGTACTCAGTGTTCGTATTGATAAACATTATCATTTGACACGGTTTTTACTTCTGCCCTCCCGCAGTTCGCTCACCCAGCCAGCCCGCCAGTGCTTCCGCAAGCACGCGCGCAGGGCATCGCCAGTCGAGTTCTCAGGGCGTTTTTTCCTTTTTCGAGAACCTTCATGGCCACCTCCTATATCAAGAGCCGGAAGCACGCCGTCGCGCGCGCCGTTCCCCAGGTCTCGGGCGCCGCAGCCGCCACGCTGATCGCCCTCTCTGCCCCTGCCATCGCCCAGCAGCAGCCCTCGCGCGTGCTGCCCGAGATTCGCGTCGAGGGTTCGGTCGCCGCCGACTTCAAGGCCGACACCTCGGCCAATCCCAAGTTCACGGCACCGCTGGTGAACACGCCGCAGACCGTGCAGGTCATCAAGGAGCAGGTGCTGCGCGACCAGGGCGCCACCACGCTGACCGAAGCGCTGCGCAACACCCCCGGCGTGGGCACCTTCTTCCTCGGGGAGAACGGCAACACCAACACCGGCGACGCGGTGTTCATGCGCGGCTTCGACAGCTCGAGCGCGATCTTCGTCGACGGCATCCGCGACATCGGCTCGATCTCGCGCGACACCTTCAACATCGACCAGGTTGAAGTCGTGAAGGGCCCCTCGGGCACCGACGTGGGCCGCACCTCGCCCACCGGCTACATCAACCTCGTGACCAAGAAGCCCAAGCTCGACGACAGCTTCACGGGCTCGCTGGGCTTCGGCAGCGCCGACTTCAAGCGCGGCAGCATCGACTGGAACAAGTCGCTCAGCGGCGAGAACGGCATCGGCGCGGCCTTCCGCCTGAACGCCGTGGCCGAGGACGCCGGCGTGGCCGGCCGCGATTTCGTGAAGAACAAGCGCTGGGCGGTCGCGCCCTCGCTGGCCCTGGGCCTGAACAGCCCGACGCGCTTCTTCTTCGACTTCGTGCACGTCGAGCAGAACAACATTCCCGACGGCGGCGTCCCCACCATCGGCCTGCCCGGCTTCTCGACGCCCGACACCAAGCGCGGCTACCTCAACTACGCCTCGCGCGTGAACTCGAAGAACTTCTACGGCACGAGCTCGGACTTCGACCACGTCACGACCGACATGTTCACGGCGCGCGTCGAGCATGACCTGACGCCGGACATCACGATCCGCAACACCACGCGCTATGCCAAGACGCAGCAGGACTACCTGCTGACCTCCTTCATGGGCAGCACGGCCAACCTGCTGACGCCCAACCAGTTCGTCCCCCTGGGCTGGACCATCGCGCGCAGCTCGCCGACCAACAAGGACCAGGAAAACACGATCTTCACGAACCAGACGAACGTGAGCGCGAAGTTCAACACCGGCAGCGTGGGCCACACGCTCAACGCCGGCGTGGAACTGATCCGCGAAAAGCAGGACTCGGTGGGCTACTACGGCCAGAACGCCAAGGTCTTCAACGTTCCGGGCTTCTCCAACAGCGGCGCCTGGCCGGCCGCCAACCTGTACGCGCCCAACCCCTACGTGATCGGCTACAACCGCATCCCGAACGGCACCACCACCTCGGGCGAGACCACCACCGTCGGCGCCTACGTGTTCGACACGGTCAAGTTCAACGAGCAGTGGATGCTGACCGGCGGCCTGCGCTACGACCATTACTCGACCAAGTTCGACTCGACGGCGCTGAACGCCACCAGCGGCGTGCTGACCCCGACCAACCTCAAGCTGTCGGACAGCCTGTGGTCGGGCAAGATCGGCCTGGTCTACAAGCCGACCGAGAACGGCAGCGTCTATGCCGCCTACGGCACGGCAGCGCAACCGCCGGGCGGCTCGAACTTCCAGCTCGCCGCGGGCGGCACCGGCAACAGCGCCGCGCGCACCGACTTCCTGCCGCAGAAGGCCAAGACCTACGAGCTCGGCACCAAGTGGGACGTGCTCAACAAGCACCTCGCCTTGACGGCCGCGCTCTACCGCACCGACGTCAGCAACGAGGTGGTGCAGGACTCGGTCTCGCAGCAGTACTACCAGACCGGCAAGAAGCGCGTGCAGGGCATCGAGCTCGGCGTGTCGGGCGCGATCACCGACAACTGGGGCGTGACCACGGGCTTCACGACGATGAACACCCGCGTGCTCAGCGGCCCCTCGGTGCTGGCCGACGGCTCGACCGCGTTGGCCTACACGCCCAAGCGCGCCTTCACGCTGTGGACCACCTACCAGTTGCCGTTCGGACTGACGATCGGCGGCGGCGCGCGCTACAACGGCAAGCTGTACCGCGGCACGGACGGCGCGGTCGGCACGCCGGCCTACGTCGAGTCGTACTGGGTGGTCGACGCCATGGCGTCCTACCGGATCAACAAGAACGTGGACCTGCAGCTGAACGTCTACAACCTGTTCGACAAGGACTACGTGGCGGCCATCAACAAGTCGGGCTACCGCTACACGCCGGGCACGCCACGCTCGTTCAAGGTCACCGCGAACTTCGCGTTCTGATCGTTCGCCACGGCGCGCCGCCGGCCGAGCCCGGTGCGCCGCGGTGCGACACTCGAGCCCCGGCCCGCGCCGGGGCTTTTTTCCTTCCGGAGTTCCCGAAGATGATGCTGCATGTGCCCGAAGTGCTGAGCCCGGACCAGGTGCGCAGGATGCGCGCCACGCTCGATGCCACCCAGTGGGTCGACGGGCGCGAGACCGTCGGCGACCAGGGCGCGCAGGTCAAGCGCAACCGGCAGTTGTCGGAGCATTCGCCGGTCGGACGCGAGCTCGCCAAGACCGTGCTGGCCGCGCTGGCGCGCAACCCGCTGTTCTTCTCGGCCGCCCTGCCCGCGCGCTTCGTGCCGCCGCTGTTCAACCGCTACGAGGGCGGCGAGCACTACGGCCTGCACGTCGATGGCGCGGTGCGCGCCGTGCCCGGCAGCGAGCAGCCGCTGCGCACCGACCTGTCGTGCACCTTGTTTCTCTGCGACCCGGACGACTACGACGGCGGCGAGCTCGAGGTGGTCGACACCTACGGTTCGCACGAGGTCAAGCTGCCGGCCGGCGACCTGATCCTCTATCCGTCGAGCAGCCTGCACCGCGTGCACCCCGTGACCCGGGGCGCGCGCGTGTGCGCCTTCTTCTGGGCCCAGAGCATGGTGCGCAACGACCAGCAGCGCGCGATGCTGTTCGAACTCGACCAGAACATCCAGAAACTGCGCGCCCGGCTGGGCGAATCCGAGGAAACCGTGGCCCTGACCGGCCACTACCACAACCTGCTTCGGCTCTGGTCGGAGATATAGGCGACCGCCCCCTCATAGCGAATAGCTGTCGCGCCGGGCGCTGGCGAATACGATAGTTATTGCAAATGCGAGGGATTCTTATTTATAATCGTTGCATCCAACAGCCAGCCAAACTGCCGCCTTCACAGCCATGATCGTTTGCATTTGCCGCCGAGTCTCCGACCGCGAAATCGCACGCCACGTGCGCGCGGGGATGACTTTCGACGAAGTGCAATTCGAACTCGGCGTGGCCACCCAGTGTGGCCAATGCGAAGGATGTGCGCGCGATATCGTCGCGCAGTGCAGCGCTTCGCACCCGGTCGCGGCCCTGCACTGCGAATCGGAACCGAAGTCGATCCAGCTTGCCAACTCCATCAAGGAAAGCAAAGCATGGAACTCGTCTCTGCACTCGGCGGCAGCCTGATCCTGGTGGCGGGCTCCGTCTGGTGGATCCTTCGTAAATAGAAGTAGACGTCGTCGTAGCGGTTTTGCTGCAATCGGGGCACGTACCCACGTGCTCGCACTCGAATGGTTGATCGTGTCTGACCGCTTTGCCCCCCCTCCTACCTTTCTCGGCCTCTCGCGCAACGCCGCCATCGCCGGTGGCGTGATCGTCTTCCACGCCGCAGCGCTCTGGGCGCTGCAGAGCGGCCTGCTGCGCCGGGCCGCCGAAGTGGTGATCCCGGTCGAGATCATGAGCCAGTTCATCGAGCCGCCGAAGCCCACGCCGCCTCCGCCGCCCCCACCTCCGCCGCCGCCCCAGCCGCGCGTGAAGGCGCCACCGCCGCCGCGTCCGCAGGCCATCCGCGAGCCCAAGCCCACGCCGGCGCCGCAAGCCCCCGTGGGCGATCCGGAACCGCCGCCGCCGGCACCGACACCCCCCTCGCCGCCGCCGGCGCCACCCGCGCCGCCGGCCCCTCCGCCGGCACCGCCCGCACCGCCCAGGGTGGTCGAGGTGACGGCCGCGCAGGCGCAATGGCTGCGCCAGCCGGTGGTGGTCTATCCGCAGCTGAGTTCACGGCTCGGCGAATCGGGCACGGTGACCATCGCCGTGTACTTCAACCGCAGCGGCATCGTGCGCCGCGCCGAGATCCTCAAGTCCAGCGGCTACGACCGCCTCGACCGCGCGGCCCGCGAGGCGGTGCTGAAGTCGTCCGTGACCGTGAGCAACTATCCGAACGCGAGCGACGAGACCCTCTTCATGCTGCCCGCGCCCATCGTTTTCAACCAACCTAAGTAACTGAGACCCCTATGGATTCCCAATTTGGCTTGATGAATGTCTGGCACCAAGGCGACTTCGTCACCAAGGCCGTCGCGGTGCTGTTGATCGCCATGTCGCTCGCGTCGTGGATCGTGATCATCGTCAAGGCGCTCGACGTCATCCGCTACAAGCGTCTCGCCAAGCAGTCGCAGGACTTCTGGCACAGCGAGGATTTCGCCACCGCGCTCAACAAGCTCGGCAAGGACGACAGCAACCCCTTCCGCGCCCTCGCGCTCGAAGGCCGCGAAGCCGCCGCCCACCACCGCAACACCAAGGCGCACCTGCATGACGCGCTCGACGTCAGCGACTGGATCACGCGCTCGCTGCGCAACGGCATCGACGCCTTCACCGCTCGCCTGCAGACCGGCCTGGCCGTGCTGGCGTCGGTCGGCTCGACCGCGCCCTTCATCGGCCTGTTCGGTACCGTCTGGGGCATCTACCACGCACTGATGAGCATCGGCTCGGCCGGCCAGGCCACGATCGACAAGGTCGCGGGCCCGATCGGCGAAGCGCTGATCATGACGGCCCTGGGCCTCGCGGTCGCCATTCCCGCGGTGCTCGGCTACAACGCCCTGGTGCGCGGCAACAAGTTCGTGCTGACCAAGCTCAATGCCTTCGCGCACGACCTGCACGCCTACTTCGTGACCGGTGCCCGCGTCCAGAGCGGCGCCGAATCGATCGTGGTTCCGCTCAAGAAGGGCTGAGCATCATGGCCTTCGGTACCCAAGACGAACCCGATGAGGTGATGAACGAGATCAACATGACGCCGCTGGTCGACGTCATGCTGGTGCTCCTGATCATCTTCATCATCACCGTGCCGGTGATGAAGCACGCGGTGAACATCGACCTGCCGCGCGCCACCAGCGAGCCCGAGCAGCCGAAGCCCGAGAACATCCTGTTCAGCGTGACGGCCGAGGGCGACTACTACTGGAACGACCAGAAGATCGCCGACAGCGAACTCCCGGGCCGCCTCGCGGCCGAGGCCGCCAAGGAGCCGCAGCCCGAGCTGCACATCCGCGGCGACAAGGCGGTGCGCTACGAGCGCGTGGCCAAGGCGATGTCCGAGGCCCGCGAAGCCGGCGTGCGCAAGATCGGCTTCATCACCGAGCCCGACGCGAAATAACGGCCCCGCGGCTCACAAAATTTTTCATCGCGGCGATTGACTTCTTGATGAGAATTATTATCATTCAGTCATCGCTTCGATAAGAGGAATTCGAGATGCCAGCCACCACCAACGCCTTTGCTGTTCTGAGCCACCCTTCGCTCGATCAATCGGGCGGCGGTCACGCCACCATCCAGGCTCAGCGACCGGTTCCGATGGTCGAGAGCACCGAACTGCTCAAGGGCAGCAAGACCGTCGGCATCATGCACAACGGCTCGCTGTACCGCCTGCAGGCCACCAAACTGGGCAAGCTGATCCTGACCAAGTAGGTCCCGGTCAGCCCGCCCCTCGCGCAAGTTTCATCGTGGGGCGACTCCAGGAGATTCATTTCTCCGAAGGGTCGTTTTTTGCTAGCCAACGGTTCGCCGACTAGCCAAGCTTTTTTTCACGCTGAACGTTCCATGCAAAACGCCGACTCTCGAGTCGGCGTTTTCGTTCGTGCGGGGCGCCCAGGCGCCCACGCCGGATCTCAGAGGCCGAGTGCCGCGATGCCGGCCTTGGCGACCTGCGCGTCCTCGTTCGACTTCACGCCGCTGACGCCCACCGCGCCGATCACGTGGCCGTCCTTCACGATCGGCACGCCGCCTTCGAGCAGGCCGTGCACCAGCGGTGCCGTCAGGAAAGCGGTGCGGCCACCGTTGATGATGTCCTCGTAGACCTTGCTCTCGCGGCGACCCATGGCCGCCGTGTGGGCCTTGGCCGGTGCGATGTGCGAGGACAGCGCGGCCGCGCCGTCGAGGCGCTGCAGCCACAGCAGGTTGCCCGCGTCGTCGGCGATGGCGATGGTCACGGCCCAGTTGTTCTTGAGTGCCTCGGCTTCCGCGGCGGCGGCGATCAGCTTGACGTCGGCGAGTTCGAGGAATGATTTCGTTTGCATGATGGTGATCAAGGTCTTGTTGCGTCGAACCCCCAAGCATACCGGCCCGCCGCATGGCCTCCTCCTGTCGGACGGCGCGCCGTCTAAGGAACACCCCCCATACGGTCTTTGGAGGCCCAGGTCTTGCAGACTTCTAGAATCGGCCCAACTGCCAAGGCAGCAACCACAGGAGCTTCGGCCATGAACGACCGCGTTACAACCCTCGACACTTCCACCGGCTACGGCCAGGTGCTGCCGCAGGCTGACCGCCAACGCGTGCTGCGCAACACCTACTGGCTGCTGGCGCTGAGCCTGTTGCCCACCGTGCTGGGTGCCTGGCTGGGCGTGCAGACCGGCATCACCCGTTCGCTGACCGGCGGCCTCGGCCTCATCGTCTTCCTCGGCGGCGCCTTCGGTTTCATGTTCGCGATCGAGAAGACCAAGAACTCGGCCGCCGGCGTGCCGGTGCTGCTGGGCTTCACCTTCTTCATGGGCCTGATGCTCTCGCGCCTGATCGCGATGGTGCTGGGCTTCAAGAACGGCCCCGAACTCATCATGACGGCCTTCGGCGGCACCGCCGGCGTGTTCTTCGTGATGGCCTCGCTGGCCACCGTGATCAAGCGCGACCTGTCGGGCATGGGCAAGTGGCTGTTCGTCGGCGCGATGGTGCTGATGGTCGGCGCTGTCATCAACGTGTTCGTCGGCTCGACCGCCGGCATGTTCGCGATCTCGGTCGCGGCCATCGGCATCTTCTCGGCCTACATGCTCTATGACCTGAAGCAGATCATCGACGGCGGCGAAACCAACTACATCAGCGCGACGCTCGCCCTGTACCTCGACCTGTTCAACGTGTTCCAGAGCCTGCTGGCGCTGCTGGGTCTCGCGGGCGGCGAACGCGACTGACGCGTCCTCTTTCGATGGCTCCACGGCCATCGATCGGTAAAAAAGAAAGGGCCCTTCCGGGCCCTTTCTCGTTGCGGCGTCGGAACCGGCTCATTCGCGTTCGAACACCGCGATCGACTCCACGTGCGCCGTGTGCGGGAACATGTTGACCACGCCCGCGTGCGTGCAGCGATAGCCTGCCTGGTGCACCAGCAGGCCCGCATCGCGCGCCAGCGTCGACGGATTGCAGCTCACGTAGACGATGCGCTTGGGCGGCGTCCATCCGCCCGTGCGCAGCTCGGGCTGCTGATGCAGATCGGCCATCGCCTTGGCGAGCGCGAAGGCGCCCTCGCGCGGCGGGTCGACCAGCCACTTGTCGGCCTGTCCGTCGGCGACCAGCATCTCGGGCGTCATCTCGAACAGGTTGCGCGCCACGAACGAAGCCGGCGACAACGCGCGCCGCGTGGATGTCGCGGGCTGGTTCCTGCGGAAGTTGTCGGTAGCCCGCGCCACCAGCGTGTCGCTGCCCTCGATGCCCAGCACCTCGCGCGCGCGGCTCGCCAGCGGCAGCGTGAAGTTGCCGAGGCCGCAGAACCAGTCGATCACGCGTTCGTCGGACTGCACGTCGAGCAGGCGCAGCGCCTTGCCCACGAGCGCGCGGTTGATATGCGGATTGACCTGCGTGAAGTCGGTGGGCCGGAACGGCATCGTCACGCCGAACTCGGGCAGCCCGTAGGCCAGCGGCGTGCCGCCCTCCTCGAGCAACCGCACGGTGTCGGGCCCCTTGGGCTGCAGCCACCATTGAACCTGATCGTTCTTCGCGGCGAAGGCCTTGAGGCGTCCGATGTCCGCGTCCGACAGCGGCTCGAGGTGCCGCAGCACCAGCGCGATGGTGCCGAGCGCCTGGGTACCCGGCGCGTCGCCGCAGGCCAGTTCGATCTGCGGGCAGGTGTCGCGCGCATCGAGCGAGGCGATCAGCGCGCGCAGCGGCATCAGCATCTGGCTGACCTGCCTGGGCAGCACGGGACAGACCTGCATGTCGGCCAGGTAACGGCTCTTGCGCTCATGGAAGCCGATCAGCACCGTGCCCTTCTTGACCACGTGGCGCACCGACAGGCGCGCCCGGTAGCGGTAGTGCCAGGCCGGGCCCTCGAGCGGACGCAGCAGGTTCTCGGGACGGACCTTGCCGAGGTGCCAGAGGTTGTCCTCGAGCGCGCGCTGCTTCACCGCCACCTGCGCCGCGGCGTCGAGGTGCTGCATCTTGCAGCCGCCGCAGGCGCCCGTGTGCAGGCCGAAGTGCGGGCAGCCGGGCCGCACGCGCTGCGAGGACTCGCGCCGGATCTGCGTGACCGTGCCCTGCTCCCAGTTGTTCTTGCGGCGGTGCACGTTGAGCTGCACCTCTTCGAAGGGCAGCGCGCCCTCGATGAACACGACCATGCCGTCGGCCTTGTGCGCCACGCCCTGTGCGTCGAGGTCCAGCGATTCCACATGAAGCCATTCGCCGCCGGCGTTCGTGGGGGTGTCCGTGGGGGATTTATCTTTCTTGATGGGTTCCGTCATGCCCCGATTGTCTCAGCGTGGGAAGAGACCCTCGCGCGGAGCCCGGCAGGGCTAGAACAAGGCGTCCCGCCCCACGCCCGAGCGCGCGAGCTGACGCCGCATCTTCGCGAGCGCCTCGTTCTGGATCTGGCGCACGCGCTCGCGCGTCAGGCCCAACCGCACGCTGAGCACCTCGAGCGTCTCGGGCTCGCGGTCGTGCAGGCCATAGCGTCCTTCGAGCACCTCGCGCTCGCGCGCGTCGAGCGCGGCCACCCAGCCGTCGAGCAGGCGCTCGACCTCGTGCGCCTGGGTCGCGCCGGTCGGGTCGCTTTCTTCGCCGTCCGCCGCGACCGAATCGGACAGCGCGTAGCTCTCCTCGCCACGCGATTCGCCCGCGTCGAGCGAACGCGGCGCTTCGGCCAGCGCCAGCAGGTCGGCCACCGACTGCACGTCCGAGCCCAGCAGCGCCGCGACGTCTTCCACGCGCACGCCGTCGGGCCGGCGCGCCACGAACTCGGGATCGCCCTCGAGCGTGCGGCGCGCGCGCAGCACCTGCTGCAGTTCACGCACGATGTGCACCGGCAGGCGGATCGTGCGGGACTGGGTCATCAGCGCGCGCTCGACCGACTGGCGTATCCACCAGGTCGCATAGGTCGAGAAGCGGAAACCGCGCTCGGGCTCGAACTTGGTGATCGCGTGCATCAGGCCGAGGTTGCCTTCCTCGATGAGGTCGGAGAACGGCACGCCGCGATGGAGATAGGCCTTGGCGATGTTGACCACGAGCCGCAGGTTGTGCTCGATCATGGATTGGCGCGCCGCGAAGTCACCGGCGCGCGCGGCGCAGGCGGTTGCGTATTCCTGCTCGGGGGTGAAGAGCTCGGTGCGCCGGATGCGGCGCAGGTAGACGGTGAGCGCGTCGGCCGTGTCGTCGCCGATGCGCGCGAGCGATTCGACGCTTGGCTCGGGCGCGGTCAGGCCATCGGGGGATGAAGCGGGCGGTGGAGCTTCGCCGCCGGTAGTCGATTCGGCCGAGTTGCCCGCCGACCGGCGCACGGACAACGTGCGACGGGGGCGGGAACCGGCCATGGCATCACCGGTTCGGGAGGTAGCGCGCCGGATCGACCGGCTTGCCCTGGCGACGGATCTCGAAGTGCAGCTTCACGCGATCGGCATCGCTGCTGCCCATCTCGGCGATCTTCTGGCCCTTCTGGACCGACTGGTCTTCCTTCACGAGCAGCGTCTGGTTGTGCGCGTAGGCCGTGAGGTAGGTGTTGTTGTGCTTCAGGATGATCAGGTTGCCGTAGCCGCGCAGGCCCGCGCCCGCATACACCACGCGGCCATCGGCCGCGGCCAGCACCGGGTCGCCGGCCTTGCCGCTGATGTCGAAGCCCTTGTTCTTGGCATCGTCGAAGCCCGCGATCAGCGAGCCATGGGCCGGCCAGATCCAGCCGATGTCCTCATCACCACCCGCTGCACCCGGGGTCGACGGCGAAGCCGTGACCGGCGGCTTGGTGCCCGCAGCGGCGGCGCCGCTCGCGGCCGCACCGGGCACGACGGCGGGCTGCGGCGTCACCGGCTTGGTGACGACACCGTTCTCGTTCGGTGCCGACGGCGCGGCGGCCACGGTGGAGCCCGGGCCCGAGGGCGGGATCACGCGCAGCACCTGCCCCACCTCGATCAGGTCGGGGTTGTCGAGGTTGTTCCAGCGAACGAGGTTCTGCCAGGTCTGGCCGGTCTCGTTGGCGATGCGGCGAATGGTGTCGCCGGGACGCACGGCGTAGTAGCCCGGCTTGCCGAAGTTCTCGATCCCGGCCAGCGGCTTGCCCGAGGCGTCGGTGGTGATGGTCGGACCGCCCGGAACGGGCGCGGCCGCGCCGGGCGCGCGGGTCATCGTGCCGCGGTCTTCGACCGGTGCCGGGCCCCGCGGCGTGGAACAGCCCGCGATCACGAGCACGACGGCCAACGTGACGCCAGCGTACCAACTCCGATTGCCAAAACCCTGCATTTGTTATTCCTTCAAGCAACGCCCGATTTTAGGGGGACAAAGTGAACCGCCTCAAGAATGAGGCGCTCGAGACCGCGGGCCGTCTTGTCGATCACGACGAGGGCCTGGCCGCCCTTCGCCGAGTGCGTCGGCGCGACGATCCGCCCCCCCACCGCGAGCTGTTCGATCCAGGCTTCGGGCACGGCCTCGCCACCGGCGGCGGCGATGATGCCCGCATAGGGTGCGCCCTTGGCATAGCCGACCATGCCGTCGCCGAACATCAGGTGAACAGTGGCCAGCCGGAAGTGCCGCAGATTGGTCCGCGCCCGCTCGTGCAGGCCGCGCAACCGTTCGATGCTGTAGACCTCCGTGGCCACGTGGTTCAACACCGCGGCCTGGTAGCCGCAACCGGTGCCGATCTCGAGCACGCGCCCCAGACGGTCCTGCGGCTTGCCACTCAGAGCCGGGGCCGCGAGCAAAAGTTCGATCATGCGCGCAACCACGCTGGGCTTGGAGATGGTCTGGCCCAGTCCGATCGGCAGGCTGGTGTCTTCGTAGGCCTGGTTGACCAGCGCGCTGTCGACGAAGCGATGCCGTTCGACCGCGCCCATGGCGCGCAGCACGCGCGCATCCGAGATGCCCTGCGCGGCCAGCTTCTGCACCATGCGCGCGCGCACCGCGTCGGAGGCCATCGAGGGCGTCGACGCGACCGACGGCTTGGGCGGTACGACGGGCTGCCGTCCGCGCAGCGCGGACGAAGCCGGCGTCGAAGCCGAGACGGTGGGCGCGAGGCGAGCCGGGAATCCAGGCCGTTGGGTCGCCATGTCAGTCGGCGAGCCGGACCACCGCGTCGCGCCACTGGCCCAGGTTGGCGTGGTCGGTCAGGTCGATCTGCAGCGGCGTGAGCGCCACGTGGCCCTCGGCCGTGGCATGGAAGTCGGTGCCCTCGCCGCTGTCCTTGGCGCTGCCCGCGCCGGCGATCCAGTACATCGTGTCGCCACGCGGGCTTTCCTGCGTGATGACCTTCTCGGCCGCGTGGCGGCGGCCCAGCCGGCACACCTTCACCGGCTTGAGCTCGTCGAACGGCCGGTTCGGCACGTTGACGTTCAAAAGAAAGGCGCCGCCCTCGAGCATGCGCTCGCGCTCGATGCGCTGCACCAGCCGCCGCGCCACCTGGGCCGCCGCGTCGACATGGGCCCAGCCCTTCTCGATCTGCGAGAACGCGATCGCGGGAATGCCGAACAGGTAGGCCTCCATGGCCGCGCCGACGGTGCCCGAATAGATGGTGTCGTCGCCCATGTTGGCGCCGTTGTTGATGCCCGAGACCACCAGGTCGGGCCGGTAGCCGAGCAGGCCCTTGAGCGCGATGTGCACGCAGTCGGCCGGGGTGCCGGTCACGTAGCGGAAGCCGTTGTGCGCGGTGTGGACGTAGAGCGGTGCCGCGAGCGTCAGCGCGTTCGACTTGGCGCTGTTGTTGTGCTCGGGAGCCACCACCTCGACCTCGGCCAGGTCCTTGAGCGCGTCGTGCAGTGCGACGATGCCGGGCGCCTGGAAGCCATCGTCGTTGGAAATGAGTATCTTCATGATGCGGTGCGGTGCAACGGATTGTAGGCGTCGGGTGCGTCGCAGCAGGGACAAGGACACGCGAGGGCGACGCCTATCATCGCGCGCTTCATTGCCTCAACATTACTACCCGTTTCGAAGGAGACCGAGCATGCACGCATGGCTTTGCGAGAACCCCGTCGGTGTCGACGCGCTCACCTGGAAGGAGCTGCCCACGCCGACACCCGGCCCGGGCCAGGTGCTGATCGAGATCCGGGCCGCGAGCCTGAATTTCCCCGACCTGCTGATCGTGCAGAACAAGTACCAGATGAAGCCGCCGCTGCCATTCGTGCCGGGCTCGGAGTACGCGGGGATCGTCCAGGCCGTGGGCGAAGGCGTCACGCACCTCAAGGTCGGCCAGAACGTCGCCTGCCTCTCGGGCACCGGCGGCTTCGCCACCCACACGCTGGCGCCCGCGGCGCTGTGCATGCCGCTGCCCGAGGGCTTCGGCCATGTCGACGCGGCCGCCTTCATCATGATCTACGCGACCTCGTGGCACGCGCTGATGGACCGCGCGCAGCTCAAGGCCGGCGAAACGGTGCTGGTGCTCGGCGCGGCGGGCGGCGTGGGCACGGCCGCCATCCAGATCGCCAAGGCGGCCGGCGCCAAGGTGATCGCGGCGGCGTCCACCGACGAGAAATGCGAGCTGTGCCGTTCGATCGGCGCCGACGCGACGATCAACTACACCACGCATGCATTGCCGAACGGCTTCAGGGACGCCATCAAGGCCGCGACCGACGGCAAAGGCCCCGACGTCATCTACGACCCGGTCGGCGGTGATTTCGCGGAACCCGCATTTCGCTCGATCGGATGGCGCGGCCGCTATTTGGTCGTGGGTTTTGCGTCGGGCCCGATTCCCTCGCTGCCATTGAACCTCACGCTGTTGAAAGGCGCGTCGCTGGTGGGCGTGTTCTGGGGCGATTTCGCCAAGCGCGAGCCGAAGGCCAACGCGCAGATGATGGCCGAATTGGCGCAATGGTATGGGCAGGGAAAGATCAAGCCGGTGATCGACAGCACGATGCCGATGGCCGAATTGAAAGCCGCCTACGCGCACATGGGTTCGCGCGGGGTCAAGGGAAAGCTCGTGATGGTGAACTGATCCCCACGAACCCGGGCACCAGGAGATTGGCACCCGGACCCGCAATAAAAAAGCCCGCGCTTGCGGGCTTTTTTATTGCGGAACCGGTTGGCGCGTGTTCGCGCACCATGCTCACTTGATCTCGAAATCCGTCAGCGACTTGCCCGCGGCCAGCGCCTCGGTCACCCAGCGCGGCTTGCGGCCACGGCCACCGGACCAGGTTTCGCCAGTCGGGCTGCGGTACTTGGCGGCGGCCTTGGGGGCCGGCGCACTGGCGGCGCGCTTGGCGGTCACGGCGCGGCCGGCCGAGAGCTTCAAATCCGAGGCGGTCAAGCCATAGTCGGCGATCTTCCTGCGAATGTCCTCGATCACGCCGGCACGTTCCTGGTTGCGCAGCTCTTCGGCCTGCTTGCGCAATTGCGCGATCTGTTCGTCGTGCTTCTGGATCTGGGAATTGATATCTGCGAGCGTCGAGGCCATTGGCGGCTCCTGTAAATGAAAACGCCCGCAGTTTAATTCAGTTTGCAATTGATTTTGAGCAAACCCGACCAGAAAAATCCGGGTCGCTTGGCGTTTTACAACAGCGCGAGGGTAAAACGCACCGCTCCTGGGCAGGAACCGGGCCTGAGCCGGGCTTTGAAAGTCTGCCTGCAACGCGGAAGCCGGGGAATTGAACGCCTTGCGACCGTTTCGGGCCGCTGGTGCTTATTGAAAGGCCGGAAAGAAAAGCATTCGCCCGTTGCCCACCCAAGAACGCGCACGGAAAACGCTTTAGGCAGGCCCCAAAAACAAAAACGGCCCTGGATCGCTCCAGGGCCGTTTCTTCGGAATTCATATGGGGTGGCTGATGGGACTCGAACCCACGACGACCAGAATCACAATCTGGGACTCTACCAGCTGAGCTACAGCCACCGTAATAGAGTCCACGATTATAGCCATAAAAGCCGCGCCCCCGACCCTGGTTTGGAAGAATGATGCGCGCGCCCCACTCAGCCCGCCGCCAGCGGCCCCGAAGGCGCTACCTGCGGCGCCTCGTCATGCGCGGCGTCCTTCTGCCGGATCGAGCCGTCCGAGCGCTCGAAGGTACCGATCAGCAGACCGCTGGCGATCGCATGCGCCTTCAGTTCGTCGACCACCTCGTCCCGTCCGGGCGCGACCGAGAACTCGTGCGCGCGATCGAGTGCGAACAGCTGGAAGGTGTAGCGATGCACGCCATGCCCCGGCGGCGGATCGGGCGGCAGCCACGCCGCCTGCAACCCGGAATTGCGGCCGGCGTGCACCGTGTCCTGGCCTTCGTTGCCCTGGCTCGGCAGCGCCGCTTCCACCAGCCGGGTGTCGCCAGGCGGCAGGTTGACGACGATGGCGTGCACCAGCGGGTTGGGAGTGGGCGAATCCGCATCCTCGACCACCAGCAGCAACGAGGCGGCGCCTTGCGGCACACCCTCCCATTGCAGAGGCGGCGACAGGCCCTCGCCATCGGCCGTGTAGCGCGGCGGAATCGGCGCGTGATCGGCAAAGGCGACGCTCGTCAGCGAGATCGTGGCCATGCCCTCGCGCAGGCCGAGCGTGTTGAAAACGATCTTGTCCAGGCCGGCCCGCACGCCGTGCAGGGCCTGGCCGATGACTTCGGGCAACTTTTCGAGCATGCCGAGGGTATAGCGCGCCCTTTGCCGCGCCCCTGTAGGACGCCGCAGCGGGCCAACCGAAGCCTGCGGCGCCAGATCGCGCAGCCCCGCACGCCGATTCGAAAGTACGGGCTCTCGCCTCGCCCGCGCGATGCATCCGGCCGCTATCATGGCCGCGCCCTGACATGCGGGCGCCGCTTCATTCACGAACCAAGGGATCACTCATGAGCATCGTCTGGACCATCCTGATCGGCTTCGTCGTAGGTCTGGTGGCACGCGCCGTCAAACCGGGCGACGACTCCGCCGGCTTCATCGTCACCACGCTGATCGGCATCGCGGGCTCGCTGGTCGTTACCTATGTCGGCCAGTCGCTCGGCTGGTACACCGCCGGCGAAGGTGCCGGCTTCATCGCCTCGGTGCTCGGCGCGATCGTGCTGCTGATCCTCTACGGCCTCGTCAAGCGCAAGAGCTGAGTCGCCGGCCATCGGGCGGGGCCGATGCCACGCAAACCCCGCGCGCACCATCATGTCTACGTGGTCGAGCTCGACGACCGCGTCTGGAACATCGCCCGCTTCCGGCGCGCCAATCCCGACTACCAGCTCGGCAAGCCCTTCGTCTACGTCGGCATGACCGGGCTCGATCCCGACATCCGCTTCGACAAGCACAAGGCGGGCATCCAGGCCAACAGCTTCGTGCAGGACTACGGCCTGCACCTGCTGCCCGCGCTCTACGAGCGCTACAACCCGATGAACTACGAAGACGCGCGCTCGATGGAAGTCGAGCTCGGCATCGCCCTGCGCAAGGCGGGTTACGGCGTCTGGCAGGCCTGAGCGCGAAGGCGCGCTTCAGGAGTAGGTGACCCAGTCCTCGTACGCCGGCCCGTCGAGATGCGGCAGCGTGTTGTAGGTCACCAGCATGTGGCGCTTGGGCGTGAAGGCGAACTCGGTCACCGACGAGTTGCGGATGCGCAGGTTGAGCTCGATCGTGGTCTCGGGGCTGGTGCCCAGCACATGGCCCACCGCCGTGCTGATCGGGCCGCCGCTCGACACCACGAGCACCTTGGCCCCATGGTGCTTGTCGCGCACATGGTCGAGCGCGGTGGTCACGCCCGCGAGAAAGTCGACGTAGCTGGGCATGCCGACCGGCTTCGTGCGCCCCTGCATCCAGGCGCCCAGTCCTTCGCGCAGCAGGCGGAAATGATGCCGGTACATCTCGGGCGAATCGGGCTTCTCGAGCTTGCCTTCATGGATGGTGGCGATCACCGCCTCGCTGTCGTACTCGTTGAGGCCGGGCCACGGCAGCACGTCGTCGCGCGTCAGACCGAGGCCCTGTGCGATGCCTTCCCAGGTCTGCCGATGCCGGCGCAAGGTGCCGGTGATCACGGCATCGAAACGCATGCCGCGCTCGCGCCAGTACTCGCCGAGCCGCACCGACTGCCTGTGGCCCAGTTCGCTCAGGTTGTCGTAGTCGGCCGCGCCGAAGCTGGCCTGGCCATGGCGCACGAGGTAGAGAGTTCCCATGCGCGGATTCTGGCAAGAAGCGACCGCGGCGCTTGTCCCACGCGAGACGGAAAAAGCAACGGGCCGCACAAGGCGGCCCGCGAAGGGAAGAGGAAGCGCCTCGCGGCGCGATCGGTCAGCGTGCGCCGGCGAACGGCAGTCCGTCGGTCGCGGGACGCGGCACCAGGATCTCGGCCTTGTAGCGGTCCTTCAGCAGGTTGTAGTAGGCGGCGTCTTCGGCGGCGGCGATCGACTGGCCGACCTGCGCGTTCTCCTGCTTCGCGACTTCCGCCGTCGGCGCAGTGCGCGGGACGGCCTTGGTCACGCGCACCACGGCATAGCCCTGCGTGCCGAGGTCGACGCCGACCAGGGTCGGCAGCTTGCCGGCGTCGGCGCGCAACGCGGCCTCGACCACCACGCCCGGCTGTGCCTTCGCATCGGTGCGCGACACGGTGACGGGCGCCGCGAAATTGGCGCCGTCGGCCTTCGCGGTCCAGGCCGCGAGCTTGGCCTCGCCCTCGGTCTTGGCGAGGGCCGCCGCGCGCTCGGTGACGAGTTGCGCGCGGATCTTGTCTTTCACATCGGCCAGCGGAATCGGGTGCGCGGCCGAATACTGGGTCACGCGGCCCGAGGCGAGCTGGTTGGTGCCAACCTCGATCGCTTCGGTGTTCTGCTTGCGGCTCAGCGAATCGGGAGAGAACAGCGCACTCAGGAAGTTGCGGCTCGCGAGCGGTCCGGTGGCACCCGGCGCGGCCGTGCGGCCGATGTTGTTCGCGGTCTGGATCGTGAGCTTGAGCTTCTCGGCGGCCGGCTTCAGGCTCTCGGGCTGCTGGTACACCGTATCGGTGAAGGTCTCGGCGGCCTTGGCGAATTCCTGCGTGGCCTGCTGGGCACGGTAGTCGTTCTCGAGGGTGGCGCGCACCTGCTCGAACGGCGGCACCACGGCCGGCTTGATGTCGTCCAGGCGAATGATGTGATAGCCGAACTCGGTTTCGACGACGTTGCTGATCTCGCCCTTCTTCAACGCGAACATGGCGTCCTCGAAAGGCTTGACCATCGCGCCGCGCGTGACGAAGTCGAGGTCGCCGCCCTTCTCGGCCGAGCCCGGGTCCTGCGAGTTCTTGCGCGCGACATCGGCGAAGGTGTTGGGTGCCTTGCGCACGTCGGCCAGCAGTTGCTCGGCCTTGGCCTTCGCCTTGGCGCGATCGGCGGCCGGCGCGCTGGCGGCCGCGGTGATCAGGATGTGGCTCGCGCGGCGTTCTTCCTTGGTGCCGAAGCGAGCGGTGTTCTGCTCGTAGTAGCTCTTGAGCTCGGCCTCGTTGACCGTCACGTTCTTCTTGGCCGCCTCGAGGTCGAGCAGCAGGTATTCGATGCTTGCCTGCTCGGGCGCCTGGAACTGCGCCGCGTGGTCCTTGTAGTAGGTCTCGATGTCGGCATCGCTGACCGTGACCTTCGACGCGAAGCCCTCGGGCGCGAAGCGCGACACCTGGATCTCGCGCTGCTCGTAGAAGGCGTTGATGGTGGCGGCCGCCAGCGCGGGCGGCGTGAAGGTGGTGCCCGACACGCCCAGCAGCAGTTGCTGCGTGGCGAGCTCGGCGCGCATCGAGGCCTCGTACTGCTCGGGCGTGCGGCCGGTCACGCGCTGGAAGGCATCGCGGTCGAACTTGCCCTCGGGCGTACGGAAGGTCGCGAGGCCCGGGTCCTGCGCGAAGATGCGCGAGAGACGTTCCTCGGACACCGTCATGTTGGCCTTGTTGGCCGCCACCGTCAGCACGCGGTCGCGAACCATCTTCTCGAGCGTGGCATAGCGCAGCGCATCGGAGTCGAGCACCAGCGGATCGACGTTGGGCGACTGCTGGCGGATGCGGTCGGTTTCCACGCGATGCTGCGCATCCCATTCGGGCCGCGTGATGCTGGTGCCATCGACATGCGCGACGGCCTCGTCCTTGGAGAAGCCCTGGTAGCGCTCGACGCCGAACAGCACGAACGACGGGATGATCAGCAAGAACAAGACAATCATCATGATCTTGTTGTACTTGCGGAAGAAATCAAACATGCTTGGACACTCTCAGGCGTTGGCTGTCGGACGGCAATAAAAAAGGCGAACCGTTGTTCGCCTTTGCATCGGGTGGTGGTGGGTGCTGAGGGGCTCGAACCCCCGACCTACGCCTTGTAAGGGCGCCGCTCTACCAGCTGAGCTAAGCACCCCACCGGGAATACTTTTCTTCCGAGTTCTCGTCGTCGACTTAGTTCAACGCGTCCTTGAGGGCCTTGCCGGGACGGAACTTCGGAATCTTGGCGGCCTTGATTTTAATCGCGTCGCCGGTGCGCGGATTGCGACCCGTACGCGCCGCACGTTTACCGACTGCAAAAGTGCCGAAACCGACGAGCGACACGGAGCCGCCCTTCTTGAGCGTGGTACGAATGGCGCCGATGGTGGATTCGAGCGCGCGCGTGGCGGCTGCTTTGGAAATATCGGCGTTCTTTGCGATGTGCTCAATCAGTTCGGTCTTGTTCACAAGGGCCCCTTGTAGAAAAAAGTTGGTCGGCTTTCGTCGGCTGGCGAGTCGGTCGCGACGTGGTGCGACGCGGAAGCTTGGCAGGCCTGACGCCCCGGCAGCGCGCTGCCATCGGGGATTACAACCACTGGCCTGCGGGGTGTCAATACGACATCAGCCCGTGCGGCGCAGCGGAGCGCGCGATTCTAGGGGCGTTTCGCGAAGACCTTTTTCCGACCGGGCTCAGGCCGTCTCACAAGGCTTCGGCGATCGCTTTTCCGAGGTCGCTGGTGCTCGCCGTGCCACCGATATCGGGCGTGCGCGGCGCACCGCTTCCGGGCGCGAGCACCTTCTCGATGGTCGAGAGGATCGCGTCGTGCGCGTCCTTGTGGCCGAGAAATTCCAGCATCATCGCGCCGCACCAGATCTGGCCGATCGGGTTGGCGATGCCTTTGCCCGCGATGTCGGGCGCCGAGCCGTGCACCGGTTCGAACAGCGAGGGCGTGGTGCGCTCGGGGTTGAGGTTGGCGCTCGGCGCGATGCCGATGGTGCCGGTGCAGGCCGGCCCGAGGTCGGACAGGATGTCGCCGAACAGATTGCTCGCCACCACCACGTCGAAGAAGTCGGGCCGCTGCACGAAGTGGGCGGTGAGGATGTCGATGTGGAACTTGTCGAGCGTCACGCCCGGATAGGCCTTCGCCATCTCGGCCACGCGCTCGTCCCAGTAGGGCATGGTGATCGAGATGCCGTTCGACTTGGTGGCGCTGGTCAGGTGCTTCTTCGGCCGCGACTGCGCGAGCTCGAACGCGAACTTGAGCACGCGGTCCACGCCCAGGCGCGACATCACGGTCTCCTGCACCACGATCTCGCGCGGCGTGCCTTCGTACATGCGCCCGCCGATGCTCGAGTACTCGCCCTCGGTGTTCTCGCGCACGATGTACATGTCGATCTCGCCGGGCTGGCGCGGCGAGCCGTCGCGGCGCACCACGGGCGCGACGATGCCGGGCATGAGGCGCGCGGGGCGCAGGTTGATGTACTGGTCGAACTCGCGGCGGAACAGCAGCAGCGAGCCCCACAGCGAGATGTGGTCGGCGATCTTCTCGGGCCAGCCGACCGCGCCGAAGAAGATGGCGTCATGGCCGCCGATCTGGTCCTTCCAGTCGTCGGGCAGCATCTTGCCGTGCTTCTCGCAGTAGTCCCAGCTCGAGAAGTCGAAGTGGTCGAACTTCAGGTCGATGCCGAACTTGCGCGCCGCCGCATCGAGCACGCGCACGCCCTCGGGCGTGGTTTCCTTGCCGATGCCGTCGCCGGCGATCACTGCGATTCTGTGGGTGGTCATGGTCTGGGTCCTTCCGATGGGATGAGCGGTGCAAAGAAGTCGAGTGCCTCGGCGAGCAGTTCGCCCGGCGCCTCCTCGGGAACATAGTGGCCGCAGGGCAGCGCATGCCCGTCGACCCGGTCGGCGCGCTCGCGCCACAGTGCCAGCACGTCGAAGGCGCGTCCGACCACGCCGTGCGCGCCCCACAGCACGCGCAGCGGCATCGCGAGCCGCGCGCCCGCGGCGATGTCGGCGCGGTCGTGCTCGAGGTCGATGCCGGCCGAGGCGCGGTAGTCCTCGCAGATGGATTCGGCGCTGCCCGGGATGGCCGCGCAGCGCTCGTACTCCGCGAGCACCTCGGGCGCGAAGGGCGCGAGCCCCGCGTGACGCCCGCCCATCACGCTGCGCACGTAGCGCACCGGATCGGAGGCGATCAGCGCCTCGGGCAGCGGCGGCGGCTGGATCAGGAAGAACCAGTGCCAGTAGGCGCGCGCGAAGGCTTCCGAGGTGTGCTCGTACATGGCGAGCGTGGGCGCGATGTCGAGCAGCAGCATGCGCTCGACGGCGGACGGATGGTCGGCCGCGAGCCGGTGCGCCACGCGCGCGCCGCGGTCGTGCGCGAGCACGCCGAAGCGCTCGAAGCCGTGATGGCGCATCGCCGCGAGCGCATCGAGCGCCATCGCGCGCTTGCTGTGGTTCGCGTGCGCGGCATCGGCCGCGGGCCGGCCCGAATCGCCGTAGCCGCGCAGGTCGATCGCGACCACGGTGAAGCGCTCGGCCAGCGCGGGCGCGACGCGGTGCCAGATGGCGTGCGTCTGCGGATGCCCGTGCAGCAGCAGCAAGGGTGCGCCGCGGCCGCCGATGCGGCCATGCACGCGCACGCCATCGCGTTCGATGTCGAAGACGGGAAAGTCGAGGAAAGAGGCGGTCACGCGGCGATTGTGCGTTGCGCACCCGGGTCCATCAAGCAACAATCGGCCAATTCATACTTTCCGTTCTGGCATGAATTCATTGGCACTGGAGCGCGCCGACCTGGCATTGGCGCTCGCCATCCGCGAACACGGCAGCCTCGCGGGCGCGGCCGGCGCGCTCGACGTCGTGCCCTCGGTGGTCACCAAGCGGCTCGGCGCGCTAGAGGCGCGGCTGGGCCAGCGGCTGTTCGACCGCACCACGCGGCGGCTCAGCGTCACGGCCGAGGGCGAGGCCGTGTGCCGGCATGCGAAGCAGCTGCTCGAAGGCTTCGCCGCGCTCGAGGGCGAACTCGGCGAGCGCCAGAACGAACTCACGGGCGCGGTGCGGCTGGCCGCCACCTTCGGCTTCGGCCGACGCTGGCTCGGCCCCGCGCTTGCGGAATTCCAGGCCGGCCATCCAGGCCTGCGCATCGAGCTGCAACTGACCGAACGCCTGCCCGACCTCGGCGCCGAAGGCTACGACGGCGCGCTGTGGCTCTGGGCGGTGCAGCAGCGCCATGCCTCGGACTGGGTCTCGCGCCGCATCGCGCGCAACCAGCGCGTGCTGGCGGCCGCGCCCTCCTACCTCGCGCGCCGCGGCACGCCGGCCAGCGTCGATGCGCTGGCCGCGCACGACTGCCTGGTCGCGCGCGAGAACGGCGAGATCCACCGGCAGGAATACGCGCTGTGGTCGCTGCGGCATGGCCGCGACGGCAGCACGGCGCGCGTGCGGGTGCGGGGCCCGCTGTCGAGCAACTCGGGCGAGATGGTGCGCGACTGGTGCCTGGCGGGCCACGGGATCATGCTGCGCAGCCTCTGGGACATCGCGCCGCAACTGGCTTCGGGCGCGCTGGTGCGGGTGCTGCCGCAGTACGCGATGCCCGATGCCGACATCCACTGGATCGCGCCCTGGCGGCCGAAGACGCCGCGGCGGGTGCGGCTCTTGGTCGACCACCTGGCCGAGCGCTTTCGCGGCGAACCCTGGAAGCCAGCGCGCTAGACGAAGGCCCCGCGCGCTTCAGCGGGCCGCGCGCACCACCAGGCTCACACCCACCGCCGTGAGCGCGGTGCCCAGCAGCGTGGCCGGCGTGATCTGCTCGCGGAACAGCAGCCAGGCCATGAGGGCGGTGCAAGGCGGCACCAGGTAGAGCAGGCTCGTGACCGCGGTCGCGGTGCCACGCTGGATCAATATATAGAGCAGCGAGCTGCCACCCAGCGAGAGCGCGAGCACCGACCAGGCCATCGCGCCGATCGAATGCGCATTCCACGCGATGGCCTCGGGCTCGAGCAGCGCGAACGGCAGGGTCGCGACCACGGCCGCCGCCATCTGCACCGCGCTGGCGCTGCGCACGTCGCAGGGTGCGACGAAGCGCTTCTGATAGAGCGTGCCCGCGGTGATCGACACCAGCGCCATGAGCGCGAGGCTCATGGTCGCGGCATTGACCTCCGAGCCATCGCCCAGCTTGCGCCACACGACCAGCACCAGCCCCGCGAAGCCCAGCGCCAGACCCAGCCATTGCCGCGGCGACACGCGCCCGCCGTTGAAGGACATCCAGATCGCGGTCAGCACCGGCTGGATGCCGACCAACAGCGCGACCAGCCCCGAGCCCATGCCAGCGCGCACCGCGGCCCAGACGCCACCGAGGTAGCCGGCCTGCATCAGGATGCCCGTGACCGCGAGGTGCCCCCACTGCGCCCGGGTCGAAGGCCACGCCACGCGCGCCAGCGCGACCCACAGGCCGAAGCAGAGGAACGAGAGCACGAAGCGCACGGCCAGGAACTTGAAGGGCGGCGCATGCGGCATGCCGTAGCGCGCGACGATGAAGCCCGTGCTCCAGATCAGCACGAAGACCGCCGGCATGGCCCGCAACCAGCCCGCCTCGCGGGCCGAGGCGGCGCTCATTTGGCCCGGGCCCGGATCTCGGGAATGGCCTTTTGCAGGTAATAGACCATCGACCACACGGTGAGCACGGCGGAGACCCAGATCAGCCACTGGCCCCACAGGCCGGTGTCGATGAAGCCGAACAACTGCCCGTCGTAGAGCAGGAACGGGATCGCCACCATCTGCACCGTCGTCTTGACCTTGCCGATCATGTGCACCGCCACGCTCTTGCTGGCGCCGATCTGAGCCATCCATTCGCGCAGCGCCGAGATCGCGATCTCGCGGCCGATGATGATCAGCGCCACGAACACGTCGGCCCGGTTCAGGTGCACCAGCACCAGCAGCGAGGCGCAGACCAGGAACTTGTCGGCCACCGGATCGAGGAAGGCGCCGAAGGCCGAGGTCTGGTTGAGCTTGCGCGCCAGGAAGCCGTCGAGCCAGTCGGTGGCCGCGAACACGATGAACATGACCGTGGCGATCACGTTGCGCATCGGGTCGGCGATGGGCAGGTAGAACACACCGACGATCAGGGGGATCGCGACGATGCGCGTCCAGGTCATGATGGTCGGCAGGGTCCAGAACATGCGCTCGATTGTGTCACGCGAAAACGATGGATTCGAGAACGGGGGCAAAGCCGTGCCGGCGCCCCGTTCCCGCGCCGGCATGTTCAGTGCAGCGCACGGTAGATTTCCTCGGCCAGGTCGAAGGCGATGCCCTCGACCGAGGCGATGTCCTCCACGCTCGCCGCCGCCACGCCGCGGATGCCGCCGAAGCGCTGCAGCAGCCGGGCCCGGCGCTTCGGGCCGATGCCCGGGATGTCCTCGAGCTGGCTGCCGCCCACGCGCACCTTGGCGCGCTTGGCGCGCATGCCGGTGATGGCGAAGCGGTGCGCCTCGTCGCGGATCTGGGCCACCAGCATCAGCGCCGCCGAATCCTTGCCCAGGTAGACCTTCTCGCGGCCGTCGGCGAACACCAGTTCCTCGAGGCCGACCTTGCGGCCCTCGCCCTTCTCGACGCCGACGATCAGCGACAGCGGCAGGCCGAGCTCGCTGAACACCTCGCGCGCCATCGACACCTGGCCCTTGCCACCGTCGACCAGCACCAGCTCCGGCATGCGCGCGTCCCGGGCCCGCGCCGGCGCCGCCGCAACCTCGACGCCCTCGGCGCCTTCGCTCTCGGCATCGCCGGGCGGCAGCGCCTCGGTCTCGGCGGCCATCGCCTCGGCCAGCTTGCCGTAGCGCCGGTGCAGCACCTGGCGCATCGCCGCATAGTCGTCGCCGGGCGTGATGCCGTCGATGTTGTAGCGGCGGTATTCCTTGTTCTGCATCGCGTGGTGCTCGAACACCACGCACGAGGCCTGCGTGGCCTCGCCCGCGGTGTGCGAGATGTCGAAGCACTCGACGCGGAAGTTGTCGAGGTCCTCGCTCGCGAGCTCGAGCGCATCGGCCAGCGCGCGGGTGCGGGCCTGCTGCGAACCTTCCTCCGCCAGCAACCGCGCCAGCTGCAGGCTGGCATTCTTCTCGGCCATCTCGAGCCAGTGGCGGCGCTGCTCGCGCGGCTGGAACACGGCCGTCACGCGCGTGCCCGACTGCAGCGACATCGCCTCGATCAGTTCGCGGCCCACGGTTTCGCTGAGCACCAGCGTGGCCGGCACCGGCACGTCGATGTAGTGCTGCGCGATGAAGGCCTCGAGCACCTGCACCTCCACCGAATCGGTGGCGGCGGGAGGCGCGCCCTCGCCCTCGTCGTTGTCGAGCTCGCCGTGGTGCATCTGCGAGGCGTCCTCGACATGCACCGGGAAGTAGGCCCGGTCGCCCAGGTGGCGGCCGCCGCGCACCATCGCCAGGTTCACGCAGGCCTTGCCGCCCTGCACCTTGACGGCGAGGATGTCCACGTCCTTGTCGGAGGCGATCTCGATCGACTGCTGGTGCAGCACGCGCGAGATCGCCGACATCTGGTTGCGCAGCTCGGCGGCCTGCTCGAACTCCAGCTTCTCGGCGTGCGAGGTCATGCGCTGCTCGAGCTTGCTGAGCACGAGCTGCGTGTCGCCGCGCAGGAAGGCCTCGGCGCTCGCCACGTCCTGCGCATAGGCCTCGGTCGAGATGTGGCCCACGCAGGGACCGGTGCAGCGCTTGATCTGGTAGAGCAGGCACGGCCGGGTGCGGTTGGCGTAGACCGTGTCCTCGCAGGTGCGCAGCTTGAACACCTTCTGCAGCAGCTGGATCGACTCCTTGACGGCCCAGGCGCTCGGGTACGGCCCGAAGTAGCGGTGCTTCTTGTCAACCGCGCCGCGGTAGTAGGCCAGCCGCGGAAACTGGTGCGAGGCGATCTTGAGATAGGGATAGCTCTTGTCGTCGCGAAACAGGATGTTGTAGCGCGGCTTGAGCGTCTTGATGAGGTTGTTCTCGAGCAGCAGCGCCTCGGCCTCGGAGCGCACCACGGTGGTCTCCATGCGCGCGATCTTGGAGATCATGTGGCCGATGCGCGTGCCGCCATGGCTCTTCTGGAAGTAGTTGGCGACCCGCTTCTTGAGGTTGCGCGCCTTGCCCACGTAGAGCACGGCGCCCGCCGCGTCGAAGTAGCGGTAGACGCCCGGCAGCTGCGGCAGGGCGGCCACTTCGCTGAGCAGTTGATCGGAATGCACGTCTGACATGGCGGCTATTGTGGCGCGCGGCGACCGACGTCATGGCGCACCTGCGAGCAAACCCCGAGGTGGCTGGAACGAAATGTGCTCATGATGGATGCGGGCGCGAGGAGCGCCCGTCTCGTTTCAACACAACTACTCGGGAAACTCTCTCCATGACGAAGAAGATCCAGTCGCGCGCCTGGTGGGCGCTCTCGCCCCTGGCGCTGGCATTGACGGTGGCTGGCTGCGGCGGTGGCGGCGGCGGACAGGACAACGCAGCACTGGTCGCGACGATCGCCGCCATCAACGCGGCCAACAATCCCCCCCCGCCGCCCCCGCCCGCAGCCGACAAGGGCTGCCTGATCGGCGACAGCGGCACCCAGGTGACGGTGGGCTCGGGCGATCCGGGCGATCCGGCGGCACCCGAACCGGCCTCGGGCTACGTGGTCGGCCACAAGCTGGTCTACGCAAAGAACTACATGGTGGTGGCCAACCATCCGCTGGCCACGCGCGCGGGCTGCGACATCCTCAAGGCCGGCGGCAGCGCGGTCGACGCCGCGGTGGCGGTGCAGGTGGTGCTGGGCCTGGTCGAACCGCAGTCCAGCGGCCTGGGCGGCGGCGCCTTCATGCTGCACTACGACGCGAAGACCAAGAAGGTACAGGCCTACGACGGACGCGAGATGGCGCCCGCCGCGGCCACCGAGAACTACCTGCGCTATGCCGTGCAGACCAATCCCGCCGGCGGAGCCCCCGTGCCCAGTGCACGCGCCAGCGGCCGCTCGATCGGCACGCCGGGCGCGGTGCGCATGCTCGACATCGCCTACAAGGACCATGGCAAGCTGCCCTGGAAGGACCTGTTCGGCTACGGCATCACGCTGGCCTCCGACGGCTTCCCGATCGGTGGCCGCATGGCGGCCGCGATCTCCTCGTCGGCATCCAGCCTCAAGCGCGACGCCGACGCGACGGCCTATTTCTTCAACGCCGACGGCACGCCGAAGGCGCTGGGCACCCGGCTCAAGAACCCGGCCTACGCCAAGACGCTGACCACGCTCGCCAACGAAGGCGCCAACGCGTTCTACACCGGCCCCATCGCGCAGGCGATCGTCGACAAGATCGGCATCACCACCGCGGCCAACGACGGCTCGGCCATCACGCCCGGCGTGACGACCATGGCCGACATGGCCAGCTACGTCGCCAAGCGCCGCGACCCCGTCTGCGGCACCTACCGCGACTACTACGTCTGCAGCATGTCGCCGCCCTCCTCGGGCGGCATCGCCGTGGTGCAGGCGCTCGGCATCCTCGAGACCTTCAACATGAGTCTCTACAAGCCGACCTCCATCGACATCGAGGGCGGCAAGCCGACGGTGATGGGCGTGCACCTGGTGAGCGAGGCCGAACGCCTGGCCTACGCCGACCGCGACAAGTACGTGGCCGACACCGACTTCATCCCGCTGCCCGGCGGCTCGGCCGACACGATGCTCAACAAGCCGTACCTGCAGAAGCGGGCCAGCCTGATCAGCCTGTCCAAGAGCATGGGCGTGGCCGCGGCCGGCGACCTCGGCAGCGTGCCGCTGGGCATCGACAAGACCGAGGAGCACGGCACCACCCACTTCACCGTGGTCGACAAGCAGGGCAACGTGGTGACGATGACGACCACGGTCGAGAGCACGCTGGGCTCGTTCCACATGACGCAGGGCTTCATGCTGAACAACCAGCTGACCGACTTCTCGGCCAACCCGAACGACACCACCGACCCGAGCATCAAGGTCGCCAACCGCGTCGCCCCGGGCAAACGTCCGCGCAGCACGATGGCGCCGACCCTGGTATTCAAGAAGAACACCGACGGCAGCATGGGCGAGTTCGTGATGGGCACCGGCTCGCCGGGCGGCGGCACGATCATCCAGTACGTGGTGAAGACCGTGGTCGGCGCGCTCGACTGGGGCCTCGATGCGCAACAGGCGACCTCGCTGGTCGACTTCGGCGCCACCAACAGCGTGACCACCAACGTGGGCGGCGAACACCCCGCCATCGACACCTCGAACTCGGGCAACAACGATCCGCTGATCGCCGGCCTGCGCGCGCTCGGCCACACGGTCAACTTCGGCGCCCAGTCCAGCGGCATCAGCACCATCATCCGCACCAACGTCGGTGGCCAGCCAGTGCTCACGGGCGGCGCCGATCCGCGGCGCGAAGGCATCGTGCTCGGCGATACCTTCACGCCCTGATCCGGGGTCCGAAACCCGGCGGCGCCTACTTCGCGAGTTCGCTCACCAGCCGGTAGAGGAACTCGCGCCCGTCGTAGAGCCGCTGGATCTCGATGCGCTCGTCCAGCCCGTGGGCGCGCGCATCCGAAGGCTCGAGGAACATGCCGGTCACGCCGTACATCGGAATGCCGGCATTGCGCAGGAAGCGGCTGTCGGTGGCGCCCGTGCTCATCGCGGGAATCACCGGCACGCCCGGCCACATCTGCTCGGTCAGCCGTTCCACCGTCTTCACCAGGTCGCCCTGCAGCGGCGACGCCGGGCTGCGCAGCGGCTTGCCGAGGTTGCGCACCACGATCTTGTCGTTGCCCACGGCCTGGGTCAGCAGGCGCTCGACCTCCTCCGGATCGTCGTGCGGCAGGATGCGGCAGTTGACCGTGGCCTTGGCCGACTGCGGCAGCGCGTTCTCGGCATGGCCGGCCTGCACCATGGTCGCCACGCAGGTGGTGCGCAGCTGGGCGTTGTAGGCCGGGTTGGCCGTCATGCGCTCGAGCACGCCGGAATCGGGGTTGCCGGTGCCGATGGCGCGCATGTCCTCGGCCAGCTGGCCGGTGGCGAAGGGCGCGCTGCGCGCGAAATAGGTCTTCGTGACGTCGGCGAGCTTGATCGGAAAGGCGTAGTTGCCGAGCCGCTCCAGGCCGGCCGACAGCGCGTAGATCGGGTTGTTCTTGGTCGGTACCGAGCTGTGGCCACCGACGTCGCGCGCCTCGAGCATGTAGGTGGTGTACATCTTCTCGGCCACCTGCAGCCGGTGCAGGTTCGGCTTGCCGTTGCGCAGTTCGCCGCCGCCGCCCTCGTTGATGCCGAACTCTGCCTGCAGCAGCTCGGGCTTGTTGTTGATGAGCCAGAAGGCGCCGTTGCTCAGTGCATCGCCGCGCTCCTCGTCGGCCGTGAGCGCAAGGATGATGTCGCGGCGGGGCTTGAAGCCCTCCTGCTTCAGTTGCCCGAGCACCGACACCAGCGCCGAGGCCATCGCCTTGTCGTCGATGGAGCCGCGCGCCGTGAAGTAGCCGCCCGACTCCTGCAGCTTGAACGGGTCGGTCTTCCAGTCCTCGCGCCGGGCCTCGACCACGTCGATGTGGGCCAGCAGCAGCAACGGCTTCTTCGAGCCGTCGCCCTTGAAGCGCATCACGAGGTTGCCCTTCTTGGGGAAGGGTTCGAGGATCTGGATGTCCGCGGGCGCGAAGCCCGACTCGACCAGGCGCTTTTCCATCGCGCGCGCGGCCTGCGTGTTGTCGCCCACCGAGTGGGTGGTGTTGATCTCGATGAGCTCCTTGTAGATCTCGCGGAAGCGCTGCTGCTGCGGCGTGAGCGTCTGGGCGCCCGCCGTGGCGAGGCCGCCGAGCGCGAGGGACAGGGCCAGCGCGCTGCGCAAGCTGCGCAGTCGCGAGGTCGCGGGCAAGGCGGCGCCGGGGTGTCGGGCGCGGATCTTCTTCAGGCTCATTCGCTCTCTCCGTTGTGGTTGTGGTGCGCGGCCAGCATAGCGACGGCCCCGCGCGAGAGCCATTCAGAAGAAAGGCACAAGGTGCACACTCGCGGCCATGCAACGCGACTGGGACATCTTCTGCAAGGTCATCGACAACCATGGGGACCTCGGCGTGTGCTGGCGGCTCGCGCGCCAGCTCGCCGGTCTTGGCGAACGGGTGCGGCTCTGGGTCGACGACGCCAGCGCGCTGGCCTGGATGGCACCGGAAGGCTGCGCGGGCGTGCGCGTGATCGACTGGAGCGACCCGGCGGCGGTGAGCGCGGCCGCGGCCGAGCCGGCGCCGCGGGTGCTGATCGAGGCCTTCGGCTGCGACCCGGCGCCCGAACTGATCGCGCGCTTCGCCGAAGCCTCGGCCGTCGACGGCACCCCGCGCGCCTGGATCAATCTCGAATACCTCTCGGCCGAACCCTATGTGGAGCGGCTGCATGGCCTGCCCTCGCCGGTCTTCAGGGAACCGGGCGCCGGGCTCACCAAGCGCTTCTTCTATCCAGGCTTCACACCGGCCACCGGCGGCCTGCTGCGCGAACCGAACCTGGCGCGGCGGCGCGCGGCCTTCGATCGCGCTGCCTGGCTGGCTCGACGGCAGTTGCCCTGGAACGAAGGCGAGCGGCTGGTGTCGCTGTTCTGCTACGAGCCGCCGGCCCTGGCCGCGCTGCTGGCCCAACTGGCCGATGACGGCACGCCGACCCGGCTGCTCGTGACACCCGGCCGCGCGACCGCGGCCGTCGAGGCCTGTCTTTCGAGCGCGCCATGGCTCGAACGCGCTCCCGGCCAGGCGAGTGCGCTATCGATTTCATACCTGCCGCACCTCGACCAGCCCGATTTCGACCATCTGCTCTGGGCCTGCGACCTGAACTTCGTGCGCGGCGAGGACTCGCTGGTGCGCGCTCTCTGGGCCGGCGCGCCGCTGGTCTGGCAGATCTATGCGCAGGACGACGACGCACATCACGTGAAGCTCGACGCCTGGCTCGACTGGCTGGAAGCGCCGGCCTCGATGCGGCGCTTCCACCACGCCTGGAACGGCTTCGGCAACACGGCCCTGTCGCTGGCCGACATCGGCGAGGAATGGCGCCTTGCGGTGACCCAGGGGCGCGAGCGCCTGCTCGCGCAAGACGATCTCGTGACCCAGCTGCAGCATTTCGTCGCCGGAAAAAGCTAAAATAGTGGGCTTTGCGGATTTCGGCCCGGATCCTGGGAACTTCCTGGGGGTTCGAGATGCACTCCGCTGAACCTGCCGCGGGACATGTACCGCGGGGCTTTTTCCAACCGGCATTCCTGCCCGGATTCTGGAAGCCCCGCGCACCGAGCGGCTTACATCCAGAGACCCTGATATGAAAATCGCTCAAGAAATCCGCGCCGGCAACGTCATCATGCACGGCAAGGATCCGATGGTCGTGCTCAAGACCGAATACAGCCGCGGCGGCCGCAACAGCGCCACCGTGCGCATGAAGATGAAGAGCCTGATCGCCAACTTCAACACCGAAGTGGTCTTCAAGGCCGACGACAAGATCGACCAGATCGTGCTGGACAAGAAGGAGTGCACGTACTCCTACTTCGCCGACCCGATGTATGTCTGCATGGACGCCGACTACAACCAGTACGAAGTCGAAGCCGAGAACATGGGCGACGCCCTGAACTACCTCGAGGACGGCATGGCCGTCGAAGTGGTGTTCTACGACGGCAAGGCGATCTCGGTCGAACTGCCGACCAGCGTCGAGCGCGAAATCACCTGGACCGAGCCGGCCGTCAAGGGCGACACCTCGGGCAAGGTGCTCAAGCCCGCCAAGATCGCCACCGGCTTCGAAGTGCCCGTGCCGCTGTTCGTCTCGCAAGGCGACCGCATCGAAATCGACACGCGCACCGGCGAATACCGCAAGCGCGTCTGAGCGACGCTTTCCCCGGCTGACCACCACCCGCAAGAGGCTCCGCAAGGAGCCTTTTGTCTTTGCGCACCGCCGCACGCAACGAATCCCGCGCCGCACAATCCCATTCCTATGACCAACAGCACGCACGACCTCCACGACAAGCGCCTCGCCGATGCCTGGGCCACGCTCCAGGCCCATGCCGACCATGGGCTGCCGCTCGACCCCGATCCCTCGCGCATCGCCTTCGCCGACCCCGAGTTCCTGCTGCGCCGCGAAACCCGCGGCGTGCGCATGCAGCTCGAGCTGATGAAGCCCGACATCGAGCAGCGCGCCCACGGCATCGAGAACACCATCGTGGTCTTCGGCAGCGCGCGCTTTCGCAGCGAGGAAGAAGCCGCCGCGCTGATCGCCGAGGCCGACAAGGCCGGCGACACCGCCGCGGCCGAGCGCTGGCGCCGGCTGGCGCGCAGCTCGCACTACTACGAGAAGGCGCGCACCTTCGGCAAGCTGGTCGCGCGCCACAGCGAGAACAAGGAGCCGCAGGACAAGCTCTTCATCTGCACCGGCGGCGGTCCCGGCATCATGCAGGCGGCCAACCGCGGCGCGCACGAGGCCGGCGGCCTGTCGGTCGGCCTGGCCATCGCGCTGCCGATGGAGGAGGCGGCCAATCCCTACGTCACGCCCGCGCTGAGCTTCAAGTTCCACTACTTCGCGATCCGCAAGATGCATTTCATGATGCGTGCGAAGGCGCTGGTGGCGTTCCCGGGCGGCTTCGGCACGCTCGACGAACTGTTCGAGGTGATCACGCTGGTGCAGACGCGCAAGTCGAAGCCGGTGCCGATCGTGCTGTTCGGCTCGGACTACTGGAAGCGCCTGATCGACTTCGACTTCCTGGTCGACGAAGGCGTGATCTCGCCCGGCGACGTCAGGCTCTTCGAGTACGTGGACGCGCCCGAGGACGCGTGGGACGCGATCAAGCGCTTCTACAAGCTTTGAGCCGGCGCGGGCCGCCGCGCCTCAGGAGCTAGGCGGCCTCGTCCTCATCGTCGTCGTCATCGGGCCGCAGCGCGTGCTCGAAGAAGCGCGTGAGCGCCTTGGCGCGCCGACGCCGCTCGGGGCCCGGGCCGATGGCGAGTCCCATGGCCACGGCATCGTCGGCCACGCCATGCAGCGCGTTGAACAGGATCACGGCCGTGAGCGTCGGGTCCTCGACCTCCCACACGCCGGCCGCGTCGCCATGCCTGAGCAGGCCGACCAGTTGCGTGATGACCGCGTTGTCGTTGCGCATGCGCCGGTCCTCGGGCCGGTATTCGTGGAACACCACGTCGTGCAGCGCGACGTTGTCGAGGTAGGTCGCGAGCCCGGTCTCGACCCACGCCTTGATGCGGCCATGGTGGTCCTCGGGACGGTGGCGGTCCATCGCCTCCTGCAGCCGCGCGCAGAAGCTGTCGACGAAGCGCTGCTGCAGCGCGCCCAGCAGCGCCTCCTTCGACGGGAAGTACAGGTAGAAGGTGCCCTTGGCCACCTGCGCGCCGGCCGCGATGTCGTCGATGCTGGTGGTGGCGATGCCCTTCTCGATGAACAGCCGCTCGGCCGCATCCATCAGCGCCACGGCGCGGGTTTCGGGGGCCTTGACGCGGCGGCGCGGCTCGGCCGTTTCGGGAGCCGCAGGCGGGTCCGCCGCATCGGGCGTGGAAGAAGTGGTGGTGCGGCGCCCCGTCGTCATTCGGTTCCTCAGGTTGTGGCTGCGGCGGCACGTGCCGCCGCGATGGCCGCGTTCACCGCGGCCGCGTCGAGCGCCAGGCCGCGCGGCCCCAGCACGCGCTCGCCGAGCCAGGCGATGGCCTCGTCGGTGCGCGCGAAGGTGTCGGCCGGCACGCCGAAGAGCTTCTCGACATTCATCTTGCGGATTTTCTCGTATTGATCGGGCGGCACCACGCTGGCCATTCCCATCATATGGCGCCGGATGTCGGCGCCGCGCGCCTGCAGCCACTGCTTCGCGCTCTGCGCGCTGCCTTCGGGATGCACCAGCGCGTCGGCGTCGGCGAACACGCGCAGCGAAGCAAAAGGCTCGCCACGGTCGAGCCAGCGGTTCCAGTCCTCGGTGAAGACCTGCATGTCCTCGAGGGTCTGCAAGCCCGAAGACACGCTGATGACCAGCGGCCACTGGCCGAGCTCGTGATGGATCATGGACAACTCCTTGACGACAGTCCGGGAACGAAGAACGGGAAGGCGACGCGCGGACAGGCGCAGCGGCACGCGCGCGGCGGGCATGGAACGAAGACCTCAGGCGCGGGCCGGCAGCGCGGCGGTGCGCGGCCTGACGCCGAGCAGCAGCCCGGCCGCCAGCAGGCCGGCCAGCCCGGCACAGGCCACGGCCGCATGGAAGCCGCCGGCCAGCGCACCCGACACCAGGCCATGGGCCAGCGACGGATCGAGCGCGCCGAGCGCGGCGGTGTCGTGCCGCGCCACGGCGGCCACCGCCATCTCCTGCGCGCGCGCCGCCGACAGGCCGCCGTGCTCGAGCGCGGTGGCCAGCAGCGCGGTGGCGCGGCTGCTCATCAAGGTGCCGAGCAGCGCGATGCCGATCAGCATGCCGGCCTGGCGCAGCGCATTCATCGTGGCCGAGGCCATGCCCGAGCGCTGCGCCGGCACCGAGGCGATCACCGCCGTGCTGGTGGCCGGCACCGCCAGCCCCGTGCCGGCGCCGAGCACCACGAACAGCAGTGCGAGCACCACGTAGGGCGTGTCGGCCGCCAGCAGCGTCATCGCGAGCATCGCGGCGCCGATCAGGCCGTAGCCCGCCACCATCAACGCGTGGACGCCGTGGCGCCGCGACAGCCGGCCGAACTGCGAGGACACGATGCCGGTCGCGACGAACTGCGGCACCATGCGCCAGCCGGTGTCGGTGGCCGACCAGCCCTGCACCTGCTGCAGGAACAGCGAGAAGAAGAACAGGCTCGCGTAGGCCGAGAAGCCCAGCACGAAGGACGCGAAGTTGGTGACCGAGAAGCGCGCGTCCCGGAACAGCCCCAGCGGCAGCAGCGGCCGCTGCACGCGCGCCTCCACCGCCAGGAACAGCACCAGCCCGAGCGCCGCCAGCGCCAGCGACACCGTGGTGCGCCCCGACAGCCAGCCGTGCTCGCCGGCCGCAATCAGCCCGAAGGTCAGCGCGCCCAGCCACAGCACGCTGAGCACCTGCCCGGCCGGATCGAGCGCCGCATGCTCGGGGTGCGAAGTCTCGCGGATGCCCCAGAGCCCCAGGCCCACGGTCAGCAGGCCGATCGGCAGGTTGATCAGGAAGATGCTCTGCCAGCCCGTGTGGTCCACCAGCAGGCCGCCGAGCATCGGCCCGAGGATCAGCGAGATGGCGGTGAACGAGGACCAGCCGCCGATCACGCGCGCGCGGCTCGCCGGCTCGGGAAAGGCATGGGCCAGGATCGACAGCGCGCCCGGGATCAGCAGCGCGCCCGCGATGCCCTGCACCGCGCGGCCGGCCAGCAGCGTGCTCAGGGTGCCGGCCATGGCGCACATCGCCGAGCCGATGGTGAACACCACCACGCCGGCCAGCCAGGCGCGCTTGCGGCCGTAGCGGTCGCCCAGCGGCCCGGCCGAGAGCATGAAGGCCGACAGGCACAGCGCGTAGATGTCGATCACCCACTGCAGGCCCGCGAGGTCGGTGGCGAGCGCGCGCTGCAGGGTGGGCAACGCGACGTTGACGATGCTCACGTCGAGCGTGGCGATGAAGCTGCCGAGATAGACCGCGGCGACGAGCGCGAGCCGGCGGCGCGGATCGTCGATCGCCGCCCGGGATGGGGAGTCCATGGGACCGCCTTCGGGATTCGTTGAGGAGGCGGTGATACTGACTTCAAGTCACTAACTTGTCAATCAGATGAGAATTGATCTTATTTGGATCAGGGTTTCCTGGAAGCGGCAGTGGCTTCGGGACCGTTCAGGCCCCCTCCTCCCGCACCTTCAGGCCCCAGGTCGCGCGCGCGCCGAGCGCCACCACCCCGCCCACGACCCAGAACACGCCGCCGATGCCGATCAGCGCGCCCAGCGAGCCGAACAGCATCGGCATCGCCACGCTCGAGGCATTGATGGTCATCAGCCGCAGCCCCAGCGCCTCGCCATGGCGGCTGTGCGGCGTGATCTGGTGCAGCATGCTCATCACCATCGGCTGCACCGCGCCGAGCGCGAAGCCCAGCACCACCGAACAGACGCCCATGCTCAGGGCCGAAGGCAGCAGCGGATAGACCAGGAAGACGCCAACCGTGACCAGGGTCGAAACGAAGATCACGCTGCGCTCGGAAGCGCGCGAGGCGATCGCCGGCAACACGATGCGGATGACGGCCGCCGCGATCGCGAAGGCGCCGAGGATCGAGCCGATCACCGAGGCGCTGATGCCGCGCTCGTGCCCGAGCACCGGCAGCACGAAGGCATGCACGTCCCAGCTCGAGGACTGCAGCCAGTTCACGAACAGCAGGCGGCGGAACATGGGTTCGCGCAGCAGGTCCCAGGCGCGCGTGCGCGCGGCACCGGGCGGCGGCGGCGTGGGCGGCGGCTCGTGGGCGCCGCGCGCCATCAGCCAGCACAGCACCGGCAGCAGCGCCATGGCGGCGAAGCAGACGCGGAAGGCCAGCATGTCGGCCGCCGCGCGGCCCGCATGGTCGATCAGCAGCCCGGCCAGGAACGGGCCGACGAAGTTCGCCACCGCGGGCGCGATCGCGAGCCAGCTGAACACCCGCTTGAGCTCGGTCGGCGTGGTGGCCGAGCGGCCGACGTGGCGCTGCAGCGCGATCACGGTCGCGCCGGTGGCGCCACCTGTCAGCAGCGCCGCCACGCACATGGCCGGAAAGACCGGGAACGCCCAGACCAGCCCCGCGCCCAGCGAGGCCGCGATCACCGACAGCAGCAGCGGCCGCTTGAAGCCGTGGCGGTCGGCGAAACGCCCGGCCGGCAGCGCGAGGAAGACCTGGGTCAGCGCGAACAGCGCGATCAGCACGCCGACCGCGGCCGCGCTGTAGCCCTGCTGCAGCGCCAGCAGCGGCGTGGCCAGCCGCATGCCGGCCATGGTGGCGTGGAGGCAGACCTGCGCGCCGATGACGCGCAGCAGTTCGCTGCCCTTCACGGCTTGCCGCCGGTGTCGGGGTCGGCGTCGATGCCTTCGGCGCCCGCGGCCAGCGGCGGCAGCAACGCCTGCGCCTGGCCCTCGGGCAGCGCCTCGACCTTGCGCAGCGCCAGGCGCATCTGTTTGGCGCGCGTGTCGGCCTTGTCGAGCGTGTCGGAGGCCTTGGCCACCTGTTCCTTCACGCGCTCGACCCACTCGCCATAGCGCTCGAACTCGGTCTTGACCGCGCCCAGCACCTTCCAGACCTCGGAGGCCTGGCGCTCGAGCGCCAGCGTGCGAAAGCCCATGTGCAGGCTGTTGAGCATCGCGAGCAAGGTGGTCGGCCCGGCCAAGGTCACGCGGTACTGGCGCTGGATCGCGTCCATCAGGCCCGGACGCCGCAGCACTTCGGCATAGAGGCTCTCGACCGGCAGGAAGAGGATCGCGAAATCGGTGGTGTGCGGCGCCGCGAGGTAGCTCTCGGCGATGGACCTGGCCTCGGCGCGGATGCGCGCCTCGAGCGCCTTGGCGGCGAGCTCGGCGGCACCCGCGTCGGCCTGCTCGTGGGCCTCGATCAGGCGCTCGTAGTCGTCGCGCGGAAACTTCGCGTCGATCGGCAGCCAGACCGGCGCGCCCTCGTCGCCGCGGCCCGGGAAGCGGATCGCGAAGTCCACCCGCTGCCCGCTGCGCGGCTTGGTCTCGACCTGGCGCGCGTACTGCTCGGGCGTGAGCACCTGCTCGAGCAGCGCCTCGAGCTGCACCTCGCCGAAGATGCCGCGCGTCTTCACGTTGGTCAGCACGCGCTGCAGGCTGCCGACGCCGACCGCCAGCGTCTGCATCTCGCCCAGCCCCTTGTGCACCTGCTCGAGCCGCTCGGCCACCTGCCGGAAGCTCTCGCCGAGGCGCGCCTCGAGCGTGCTCTGCAGCTTCTCGTCGACGACCTTGCGCATCTCGTCGAGCTTGGCGGCATTGCCCTGCTGCAGCTGGGTGAGCTGGCTCTCCATCGTGGCGCGCACCTCGGCGAGGCGGCGCGCGTTCGATTCGGACAGGCCCTGCAGCTGCGAGGCCAGCGTGTTCTGCAGCGCGGCGAGCTGCAGCGCGAAGGCGTCGAGCTGGGCGTTCTGCGTGCGCGTGGCCTCGGCGCCCTGCATCACCAGCGACTGCTGGAAGGTGGCGAAGGCCTGCGCCGTCTCCTGTCGCGCGCCACGCGAACTCTCGGCGATCTCGCGGCGCAGCTCGCGCTCGGTGCGCGCGTGGGCGGCGAGCAGCTCGCCATGATCGGGCGGTGGCTGCCGGCGGGCGAGCAGCCAGACGAGGAGCACGAGCTGGATGGCGGCCACGGCCGCCAGGGCGAGAAGAAGCAGATCGGTGAGTTCCAAGGGGATCGCGGGGCGCTTTCTTTCTTTTTCGTTCGGCGCTTACCTGGCGGCCACGGGCGTGACCGGCGTGACCGGCGTCAATGGGCCCTTGCCGCCGAAGAAGGCGATCAGGTTGTCGGCCGCGAGCCCGGCCATGGCCTTGCGCGTGGGCACCGTGGCGCTCGCAATGTGCGGCGTGAGCACGACGTTGGGCACGGTCAGCAGGTCGGGATGGACCTTGGGCTCGCCCTCGAACACGTCGAGCCCCGCGGCGGCGATGCGCTTGTCGCGCAGCGCCACGGCCAGCGCCGCGTCGTCGACGATGCCGCCGCGCGCGATGTTCACCAGGGTGGCGGTGGGCTTCATCAGCGCGAGTTCGGCGGCGCCGATGGTGTGGTGCGAGGCGGCCGAGTACGGCACCACCAGCACCACGTGGTCGGCGCTCTTGAGCAGCTCTTCCTTGCTCGCGTAGGTGGCCTTGCACTCGGCCTCGAGCGAGGCGTCGAGTCGCGAACGGTTGTGATAGATCACCTTCATGCCGAAGCCGTGCGCGCCGCGCTTCGCGATGCCCTGCCCGATGCGGCCCATGCCGATGATGCCCAGCGTGGCGCCGTGGATGTCGGAGCCCGCGAACATGTCGTAGCTCCACTTCTGCCACTTGCCGGCGCGCAGGAAATGCTCGCTCTCGGCGATGCGGCGCGCGGTGGCCATCAGCAGCGCGAAGCCGAAGTCGGCGGTGGTCTCGGTCAGCACGTCGGGCGCGTTGGTGCCGACCACGCCGCGCGCGGCCATCGCGTCGACGTCGAAGTTGTTGTAGCCCACGGCCATGTTGGCGCAGATCTTCAGGTCGGGGCAGGCATCGAGCAGCGCCGCGTCGATGCGCTCGCTGCCGGTGGTGAAGGCGCCCTGCTTGCCCTGCAGCTTCGCGGCGAGCTGCTCCCTGGTCCAGCTCTCGTCGGACTGGTTCGACTCGATCTCGAAATGCTGCGCCAGGCGCTCGAGGGTCTCGGGGAAGATCGCGCGGGCGACCAGGATCTTGGGCTTGCTCATGGGCTTGTCTCGCTAGCGGAAGAAGAGGAAGGTGGTGAGGACGAACAGCGGCAGCAGGATGGCCATCGACCAGGCCATGTAGCCGAAGAAGCTCGGCATGCGCACGCCGCGACTCTCGGCGATGGCCTTGACCATCAGGTTGGGCGCGTTGCCGATGTAGGTGTTGGCGCCCATGAAGACCGCGCCGGCCGAGATGGCCGCGAGCGTGGTCGCGTAGGTGGTCATCAGCGCCGCGGGATCGCCGCCCGCGGTGTTGAAGAACACCAGGTAGGTCGGCGCGTTGTCGAGGAAGGAACTGAGCGCGCCCGTGGCCCAGAAGTACATCGCCGGGTCGGGCTGGCCGTCGGGCCGCGTGACCGCCGAGACGACGGCGCCGAACGGTCCCTGCGTGCCGGCCTTGAGCATCGCGATCACCGGGATGATGGTCAGGAAGATGCCCGCGAACAGCTTGGCGACCTCGGCCATCGGGCCCCATTCGAACTGGTTGGCCTGGTGCACCGACTTCGCCGTGATCTTCAGCGAGACCAGCGTGATCGCGATCAGGCCGACATCGCGCAGCAGGCCCGGCAGGCCGACCTCGGTGCCGGCCACGTCGAAGCGCACGCCCGACTTCCAGAAGCCGCTCATGAGCACCAGCGCCACCACGCCCGCGAGCAGCCAGAAGTTGGCGGCGCCGTCGAAGCCGATGCCGGGCGTGTCGGGCGTGGGGTCGACCGGCAGGATGCCTTCCTTGCGGTAGTAGTGGCGGTCGATCAGGTAGAACAGGACCAGCAGCACGCCGAGCACGAACATCGTGTCGGGCAGGATGTTGCGCGCGGTCCAGAAGAAGTCCACGCCCTTGAGGAAGCCGAGGAACAGCGGCGGATCGCCCAGCGGCGTGAGCGAGCCGCCCACGTTCGAGACGATGAAGATGAAGAACACGACCACGTGGACCCGGTGCACGCGGTTGTCGTTGGCGCGGATCAGCGGCCGGATCAGCAGCATCGACGCGCCCGTGGTGCCCATGAAGCTCGCGAGCACCGCGCCGATCGCGAGGATGGCGGTGTTCAGGCCCGGCGCCCCGTGCAGGTTGCCGCGGATGTGGATGCCGCCGGCCACCGTGAACAGCGCGGTCAGCAGCACGATGAACGGGATGTACTCGGCCACCAGCGCATGCATGAGCTGCGTGCCCGCGAGCGCCGGGCCGTGCAGCGCCGCGAAGGGCAGCAGGAAGGCCAGCGCCCAGGCCGCGGAGACCTTGCCGTAGTGGTGGTGCCAGAAGGACGGCGCCAGCAGCGGCATCAGCGCGATCGAGAGCAGGATCCCCGCGAACGGCACGCCCCACAGCGGCGACAGCGAGCCGCCGTCGAAATCCGCGGCCAAGGCCGGCCCGGCAACGAGCAGCGGCACCATCGCCGCCACGAGACGCATCGATTTTTTCATGGGGCCGTACCGTACCAGAGCCGGGCCCCGCGGCGGACCGCGTGAACCCGCATCAGGCGGCAGGCTGCTCGATCTCGAACACCTGGCGCAGATAGGCCAGGTATTTCTCGTCCTCGCACATGTTCTTCGACGGGGTGTCCGAGAGCTTGGCGACCGGCTGGTCGTTGCAGCGGATCATCTTGATCACGATCTGCAGCGGCTCGTAGCCCAGGTCGTTGGTGAGGTTGGTGCCGATGCCGAAGGCCAGCTGGCAGCGGCCGCGGAACTGCTGGTAGAGCTCGATGGTGCGCGGCACCGTGAGGCCGTCGCTGAAGATCAGCGTCTTGGTGCGCGGGTCGACGCGGTTCGCGAGGTAGTGCGCGATCATGCGCTCGCCCCAGTGGAACGGATCGCCGCTGTCGTGGCGCGCGCCGTCGAAGAGCTTGCAGAAGTACAGGTCGAAGTCGCGCAGGAAGGCGCTCATGCCGTAGACGTCGGACAACGCGATGCCCAGGTCGCCGCGGTACTCGCGCGCCCAGCTCTCGAAACCGAAGATCTGGCTGTCGCGCAGCCGCGGGCCCAGCGCCTGGCAGGCCTGCAGGTATTCGTGCGCCATGGTGCCCAGCGGGATCAGGCCCAGCTTCATCGCGTAGAGCACGTTGCTGGTGCCCGCGAGCTGCGGCAGCCGGCCGCCGGGCTGCGAGGCCGAGGGTGGCGAGGTCACGGCGCCCAGGCGCGCGTTGAGGGTGCGCAGCACTTCCTCGTGCCAGTCCTTCGAGAAGCGGCGGCGCGTGCCGTAGTCGGCGATCTTGAGGTCGCCGAGGCCGGCTTCCTGCAGCTGGGCGATCTTGGTCTCGAGGCGGCGGCGGCCCTCGTCAAGGTCGGGGCGCTTCTGCGTGTTGCGGAAATAGACCTCGTTGACGATCGCCAGCACCGGGATCTCGAACAGGATGGTGTGCAGCCACGGGCCCTGGATGCGGATCTCGAGTTCGCCCGAGGGCTGGGGAATGATGTTGATGTACTTCTCGTTGAGCCGGAACAGGCCGAGGAAGTCGATGAAGTCGCTCTTGATGAAGCGCATCGAGCGCAGGTAGGCCAGCTCGGCATCGCGGAACTGCAGCGAGCAGAGGCTGCGCACCTCCTCGCGGATCTGGCTCGCGAACTGCGCGAGGTCCACGCCGGGGTTGCGGCACTTGAAGCGGTACTCGACGCGCGCCCCCGGGAAGTGATGCAGCACGACCTGCATCATGGTGAACTTGTAGAGGTCGGTGTCGAGCAGGCTGTGAATGATCATGGTGCGGCGCGCGTTGTCTCTCTGTCGTCCCGGCCCGGAGTTTTCGCGGGCATCGCTCGATTATCACGGCCCCCGTCGGCCTGTGCCTACGGACCCTGCCCAGCACGTCCTACCGCTGGGGTGAATGCGCCTGGAGACAGTGTTTTCACGGCGGCGAAATGACCCGCCGAATCAACCTCTCAAGGAGATTCGCATGAACAAGGACACCATCGAAGGCAACTGGAAGCAGCTCAAGGGCAAGGTCAAGGAGCAATGGGGCAAGCTGACCGACGACGACTTCGACGTCATCGCCGGCAAGCGCGACCAGCTGCTGGGCCGCATCCAGGAACGCCACGGCATCAGCCGCGACGAGGCCGAGAAGCAGGTCAAGGACTGGGAATCGCGCGACGGCCGCACGCCCGACGCGCTCTGGTTCGAACGCTACTGACGGGTGTCCTGACGCCCCCCCTCCCTCATCCATCGACCAGGAGAACTCCAAAATGAAGAAACATCTGCTCATGCTCGCGCTCGCCTCCACCTGCTTCGTCGCCACCCAGGCCGGCGCCCAGATGAACAAGGACGAGCACAAGGTCGCCAAGGAAAAGATCGAGGCCGACTACAAGGTCGCCAAGACCCAGTGCGACACGCTGAAGGACAACGCCAAGGACGTCTGCCAGAAGGAAGCCAAGGGCAAGGAGAACGTTGCCAAGGCCGAGCTCGAGCAGCAGTTCAAGCCCAGCGACAGCAACGCGCGCAAGGTGGCCGAGGAAAAGGTGAAGGCCACCTATGAAGTCGCGAAGGAAAAGTGCGACGACCAGACCGGCGATGCCAAGTCCGCCTGCGTGAAGCAGGCCAAGGCCGACGAGGACAAGGGCAAGGCCGACATCAAGGCGATGGCCAAGAAGTAAGCCGCGTCTCCGACCTCGCAACGACGGCGCCCCCAGGGGCGCCGTTTCTCTTGGGGGCTCAGGCCCGCAGCGAATCGACCACGCGCTGCAGCGCATCGGGCAGCGGCACCGGCCGCTGGGTCGTGCGGTCGACGTAGACATGCACGAAATGCCCCTGGGCCGCCGCGGTGTCGGCACCCTGCGCGAACAGGCCGACCTCGTAGCGCACGCTGGACCGCCCGGCCTGCGCCACGCGGATGCCGGCCTCCACGGTCTGCGGGAAGGCCAGCGGCGCGAAGTAGTTGCACTGGGTCTCGACCACGAAGCCGATGGTCGAGCCCTGGTGGATGTCGAGGGCGCCGCGCTCGATCAGCAGCGCATTCACCGCCGTATCGAACCAGCTGTAGTAGACGACGTTGTTGACGTGGCCGTACATGTCGTTGTCCATCCAGCGCGTGGGAATGCTGCGGAAGACGGGGTAGCTGGCGCGCGGCTGCGGCACGGGCTTGGGGCTGGGAGAGGCGGGCGTCGTCATCGCGCGAGATTCTGCCAGCGGCCTTGGCCGGCTCCAGGCGACTGCGCGACACCCATGGTCGCCATCGGCTTTCAAGGGCGGCCGGCCTGTTTTAGAAAGCCTCTTCTAAATTGCTGCAAAGCAACAAAAACCTCTTGCCCGGAGATTTCAGCTGCCTATACTTGAGCCCATGCTGCACCGCAACAAAGACGACGAGGCGCAGCGCAACGTGAATAGACCAACCATCATCCCTTCCGGAGATTCCAAATGGCCCTGACCGCTGACCAGATCCTCGCCGCCCAAAAAGCCAACCTCGAAACCCTGTTCGGCCTGACCACCAAGGCTTTCGAAGGCGTCGAGAAGCTCGTCGAACTCAACGTGACCGCCTCCAAGGCCGCCCTGTCCGAAGCCGCCACCACCGCCCAGGCCGCCCTGAGCGTGAAGGACGCGCAAGAACTGCTGACGCTGCAAGCCAGCCTGTTCCAGCCCCTGGCCGAGAAGACCGCCGCCTACAGCCGTCACCTGTACGAAATCGCCCAAGGCACCGGCGCCGAATTCACCAAGGCCTTCGAATCGAAGGCCAGCGAAGCCCAGCAAGCCTTCGTCGGCCTGGTCGACAGCGCTTCGAAGAATGCCCCCGCCGGTTCGGAAACCGCCGTCGCCGTGCTGAAGAGCGCCGTCGCCGCCGCCAACAACGCTTTCGAATCGGTGCAAAAGGCCGTCAAGCAAGCGTCGGACGTCGCCGAAGCCAACTTCAACGCCGTGTCCACGCAAGCCGTCGCCGCTGCCAAGACCGCGACCGCTTCGTCGCGCAAGCGCTAAGCCGCCGACCACCACCAGTTGTCTCCTTGGGTCCTCACGGATCCAATTCAGGGCCTCGTCTTCGGACGGGGCCTTTTTTTATGCGCGCGCCGAAACCGCCTCACGCCGGGCCGTCTTCGATAATGCAGGGCTTTTCTTCCTCAGGAGACTCCTACATGCAGATCGACGGCAAGGTTTTCATCGTGACCGGTGGCGCTTCGGGCCTCGGCGAAGGCGCGGCGCGCATGCTAGCCGGCAACGGCGCCAAGGTCGTCATCGCCGACATGCAGGCCGACAAGGGCGAAGCCGTCGCGCGCGACATCGGCGGCGTGTTCGTGAAGTGCGACGTGAGCCAGGAGGCCGACGGCCAGTCCGCCGTGGCGGCCGCGTTGCAGCTCGGCAAGCTCGTCGGCCTGATCAACTGCGCCGGCATCGCGCCGGCCGAGAAGACCGTGGGCAAGAACGGCCCGCACGCGCTGGCGGTGTTCAGCAAGACCGTCACGGTCAACCTGATCGGCAGCTTCAACATGATCCGGCTGGCCGCCGACGCGATGAGCAAGAACGAGCCCGAAGCCACGGGCGAACGCGGCGTGCTGATCTCGACCGCCTCGGTCGCGGCCTACGACGGCCAGATCGGCCAGGCCGCCTACAGCGCCTCGAAGGGTGGCGTGGTCGGCATGACGCTGCCGATCGCACGCGACCTGGCGCGCAACGGCATCCGCAACATGACGATCGCCCCCGGCATCTTCGGCACGCCGATGCTGTTCGGCATGCCGCAGGAAGTGCAGGACGCACTCGCCGCCAGCGTGCCCTTCCCCTCGCGCCTGGGCACCCCGGCCGACTACGCGAAGCTCGCCAAGCACATCATCGAGAACGACATGCTCAACGGCGAGGTGATCCGGCTGGACGGAGCGATTCGACTCCCTCCCCGCTGACCGAGGACGGCCGCACGCGGGTGCTGCCGGTGCGGTCCAGGCGCTCGTAGTTCGCGATCACCTGGGCGCCCAGCAGCACCAGCGTGGCCGCGATCTCCAGGCTCAGCAGCACCACGATCGCCGTGGTCAGCGAGCCGTAGACGACGTTCACCTGCGACAGCGTCGAGAAATACCAGATCAGGATCCGCCGCGTGGCCTCCCACAGCAGCGCGGCGGTGATGCCGCCCAGCAACGCATGGCGCAGCGACATGCGCCCGGCCGGCATCACGAGGTAGAGCGAGGTCAGCATGAAGATCTCGCCGCCCAGCCCCAGCAGGTACAGGAGCAGCCCCGACACGCCGGACAGCGACCAGCTGCGCCCGAGCAGGTCGACGCTCTCCTGCCCCACGAGCTGCAGCGCGCCCGACACCAGCGTGACCAGCAGCAGCCCCACGCACAGGCACAGGATGTAGACGTAGGGCATGGCCACCGACACCAGGAAATGGCGTTTGTGGTCGGCCTTGCGGTGATGGAAGATCACCGCCATCGCGCTCTCGAGCACGCTGAAGGCCAGCGAGCTGAAGAAGATCATCGTCACCAGCAGCACCGGCCCGAGCACGTCGCGGTGGTCCAGGAAGCTCGACAGCTCGGCCACGATGGCCTTCGACTGCCCCGGCAGCAGCCATTCGAGGTAGCGGCCGATGGTGCGCAGCAGCTCGGCCTGGTCGATCACATGCGACAGCGCGATCACGCTGACGATCAAGAGCGGCACGATCGACAGCAGCGCGTAATAGGCCACGGCACCGGCCAGCAGCAACCCCTGGTTGGCGCGGAATTCTTTCAGGGCCTCCCAGCCGAAGCGCAGCGGGTGGCGCAGCAGCGGGGCGGCGTGTTTCAGCGGATTGAGCGTCGTCATGCGGGCGGGATGGTCGGTCGCCGCCAGTATGCCGCCGGGTCGCGGGGGACCCGCGGCTTGCGTATGATTTGCCGCTCCCCGCCTACATGACCATCCCCGCTTCATTCATCCAGGAACTCATCGCGCGCGCCGACGTGGTGGAAATCGTCGGCCGCTACGTGCAGCTCAAGAAGGCCGGCGCCAATTTCATGGGGCTGTGCCCCTTCCACGGTGAGAAGTCGCCCTCCTTCTCGGTCAGCCCGACCAAGCAGTTCTATCACTGCTTCGGCTGCGGCGCCCACGGCAACGCCATCGGTTTCCTCATGGAGCACGCCGGCATGGGCTTCGTGGAGGCCGTGCACGACCTCGCCGGCCAGTACGGCCTGCAGGTGCCCGAGGACGACGCCTCGCCGGCCGAACGCGCCCGCGCCGCCAGCCAGCGCCAGAAGCAGGCCACGCTGACCGACGTGCTCGAGAAGGCCGGCGACGCCTTCCGCAAGCACCTGCGCCAGGCGCCCGGCGCCATCGACTACCTGAAGGGCCGCGGCGTCTCGGGCGAGATCGCCAAGCAGTTCGGCATCGGCTATGCGCCGCCGGGCTGGCGCACGCTCGCGGGCGTGTTTCCCGACTACGAGGACCCGCTGCTGGCCGAGAGCGGCCTGGTGATCGTCAACACCGAGGACGGCCAGGTCGAGGCCAGCGAGGCCAAGCGCTACGACCGCTTCCGTGACCGGGTGATGTTCCCGATCCGCAACGTCAAGGGCGAATGCATCGGCTTCGGCGGCCGGGTGCTCGGCGACGAGAAGCCCAAGTACCTGAATTCGCCCGAAACGCCCGTCTTCAGCAAGGGCCGCGAGCTCTACGGTCTCTACGAGGCCCGCGCCGCCTTCCGCGACCGCGGCTACGCGCTGGTGACCGAGGGCTACATGGACGTGGTGGCGCTGGCGCAGCTCGGCTTTCCGAACGCGGTGGCCACGCTGGGCACGGCCTGCACCACCGAGCATGTGCAGAAGCTGTTCCGCTTCACCGAATCGGTGGTATTCAGCTTCGACGGCGACGCCGCCGGCCGCCGCGCGGCGCGCAAGGCGCTCGACGGCGCCATGCCCTATGCCACCGACACGCGCAGCATCAAGTTCCTGTTCCTGCCGGCCGAGCACGATCCCGACAGCTTCATCCGCGAGTTCGGCGCCGAGGCCTTCGCTCGCTTCGTGCAGGAGGCCACGCCGCTGTCGCGCTTCATGATCGAGGCCGCGCGCGAGGGCTGCGACCTCGGCACCGCCGAGGGCCGCGCCCACATGAGCAGCAACGTGCGCCCGCTGTGGAGCGCGCTGCCCGACGGCGCGCTCAAGCGACAGCTGCTGAGCGAGATCGCCACGCTGGTGCAGCTCGACGCGGCCGCGCTGTCGGACCTCTGGGCCACGGCGGCGGCACCGCGCGGCGGCGGCGCCTCGCGCCAGGCCGAGCGCAGCCAGGAGCGCCCGCCCGACGACGACGGCTACTTCCCCGAACCGCCGGTCTACGAAGAGCGCGAGCGTTACTACGAAAACGATAGCAAGAAGCGGCCGTTCAACAAGCGTTTCGGCCGCAAGGAGCCGCCGCGCGAACCGATGCGCGGGCGCAGCCAGCCGCTGAGCCGGCCCGACATCGCGGTGCGGCTGCTGCTCGCCAACATGGCGCAGTGGGAACCGCTGTCGCACGAGGTGCACCTGATGCTGTGCGAGCTGCCGGGGCTGCACGGCGCGCTCTTTACCTGGCTCGACAGCCAGCTGCACGAGCACGGCGCCCAGTCGTGGGCCGCGCTGCGCGAGGGCCTGCGCGGCCAGGAATTCGAGGCGCTGGCCGACAAGCTGATGACGGCCGCGGAAGGCGGCCCGCCCGTCGATCCGGAGGCCAGCGAGAGCGACCTGCAGGCCGAGGCGGCCCGCGAGCTCGGCAGCGTGCTCGACTTCATGCTCGACGACCGTCTCAAGTTCCAGCAGAGCGAGGCCATCGCGGCCGTCGGCAAGGATCCGCGGGCGCTCGAGCGCTACAAGGCGCTCGAGGCGCGGCGGCTCGAGCTGCGCGCCCGCATGCGCCCCAAGACGGTGTGATTGCTTGAAATTTGCGCAAGACGCTATAATGTAGGGCTTCGCAACTGGCGAAATCGGCAAGAGCGACAGCAGCACCTCCGGACCGGCCCCTCGCGCAACGCACTCCACGGCAACCCCGCTGGAAAGGGCCAATACCCGCAAGGACTGCACACCAAATGATCGCCCGACATCTTGCCTATTGAGGATTTATTCCTCTTTTCCCCAATTGTTCCTGTCCGGCCGTGCCGGGCTGGCGGCGCTGTCCTCGCGGACCGCGCCCGTGTGATTTCGTGTGATCCCGCTTGTTCATTCTTGTTGTAACGAGGTCGTATGCCCAGTTCAAAGAAGCCTGCTCCTTCACCCGCCAAAAGCGCCGCCGCCAAGCCTGCAGCCGAAAAACCGTTGAAAGCGGCCGCTTTGCCGGCAACTAAGACGGGTGCAGCCGCGTCCAAGGCGGCAGCCGCAACGAAAGTGAAAACCGTGCCCACGAAATCGACGACCACCACCGACGACACCAAGAAGACAGCCGCCAAGACGGCTGCCGCAGGCGCTGCAGCCCCCGCGGCCAAGAAGGTCGGCCGCCCGCCCAAGGCCGCCAGCACCGCCGCCGCTCCCGCCACCGGCGCCAAGCGCGGCCGCAAGCCCAAGGCCGACAAGGATGCGCCCGAGAGCGACGTCGACCTGTCGGACATCGAGGACGACCTGGCCGGTGACGAACCCGCGGCCGCCGTTGCGACGACCGAGGAGAAGGTCAAGCCGCTGCGCATGAAGATCAGCAAGGCGAAGGAACGCGCCTTGATGAAGGAATTCGGCCTCGACGAGACCGTGCTGTCCGAGGAAGACCTCGCCAAGCGCCGCTCGCGCCTGAAGACCCTGATCACGCTGGGCAAGACCCGCGGCTACCTGACGCACGGCGAAATCTCCGACCACCTGCCCGACAAGCTGGTCGACGCCGAGACCATGGAAGTCGTGGTCACCATGCTCAACGACATGGGCGTGGCCGTCTACGAGCAGACCCCCGACGCCGAGACCCTGCTGCTGAACAACACCGCCCCCACCGCGACCACGGTGGAGGAAGCGGAAGAGGAAGCCGAAGCGGCTCTCTCCACCGTGGACAGCGAATTCGGCCGCACCACCGACCCCGTGCGCATGTACATGCGCGAAATGGGCACGGTCGAACTGCTGACCCGCGAAGGCGAAATCGAGATCGCCAAGCGCATCGAAGGCGGCCTGATGGCGATGATGGAGGCCATCTCGGCCTCCCCCGCCACCATCGCCGAGATCCTGCGCCTGGCCGGCGAGATCCGTGAAGGCAAGGTCGTCATCTCGACCATCGTCGACGGCTTCTCGAACCCCAACGAGGCCGACGACTACGTGGCCGAGGAAGACTTCGACGAATTCGACGAGGAAGACGACGACGACGGCAAGGGCGGCTCCAAGGCGCTGACCAAGAAGCTCGAGGAACTCAAGAACGAGGCCCTGTCGCGCTTCGACCGCATCGCCGAGATGTTCGAGAAGGTGCACAAGGTCTACGACAAGGAAGGCTACGGCACGCCCTCGTACACCAAGGCCCAGCAGTCCCTGTCGGACGAGCTGATGACCATCCGCTTCACCGCGCGCACCATCGAGCGCCTGTGCGACCTCGTGCGCACCCAGGTCGACGACGTGCGCAAGAAGGAGCGCGAGCTGCGCCGCATCATCGTGGACAAGTGCGGCTTCCCGCAGGACGAGTTCATCCGCGACTTCAGCGGCTTCGACAAGAACGGCAACCGCATCGCCTCCAACCTGCTGAACCTCAAGTGGGTCGAGAAGCAGGCCGCCGCCGGCAAGCCCTGGAGCGCCGTGCTCGCGCGCAACATTCCGCCGGTGCAGGAACTGCAGCAGAAGCTGGCCGACATCCAGTCGCGCGTGGTGGTGCCGCTGACCGAGCTCAAGGACATCAACAAGCGCATGAACGAGGGCGAATCGTCCTCGCGCGATGCCAAGAAGGAAATGATCGAGGCCAACCTGCGCCTCGTGATCTCGATCGCCAAGAAGTACACCAACCGCGGCCTGCAGTTCCTCGACCTGATCCAGGAAGGCAACATCGGCCTGATGAAGGCGGTGGACAAGTTCGAATACCGCCGCGGCTACAAGTTCTCGACCTACGCCACGTGGTGGATCCGCCAGGCGATCACGCGCTCGATCGCCGACCAGGCGCGCACCATCCGCATCCCGGTGCACATGATCGAGACCATCAACAAGATGAACCGCATCTCGCGCCAGCACTTGCAGGAGTTCGGCTTCGAGCCCGACGCCGGCATCCTGGCCGCCAAGATGGAGATCCCGGAAGACAAGATCCGCAAGATCATGAAGATCGCGAAGGAGCCGATCTCGATGGAAACCCCCATCGGCGACGACGACGATTCGCACCTGGGCGACTTCATCGAGGACAGCAGCAACACGGCCCCGATCGAGGCCGCGATGCAGGCGGGTCTGCGCGACGTGGTCAAGGACATCCTCGACTCGCTGACGCCGCGCGAAGCCAAGGTGCTGCGCATGCGCTTCGGCATCGAGATGTCGACCGACCACACGCTGGAAGAAGTCGGCAAGCAGTTCGACGTGACGCGCGAGCGCATCCGCCAGATCGAGGCGAAGGCCCTGCGCAAGCTCAAGCATCCGTCACGCTCGGACAAGCTGCGCAGCTTTATTGATACGCTCTGAGCCGGTCTCCCGGTATTTCCCCGCAAAGGAGGCGCCCGCAAGGGCGCTTTCTTTTTTGGGCCCCTCTGCGACAGCTACCCAGATAAGAAGAATGGAGCAATCCTCATCATGAATCCCGATGCAGACAAACTCTGGCAAGCCCCGCGCTGGGCGCTGGCCGTGCTGCTCGCGGTGCTCGGCATGCTCGGGCCCTTCTCCATCGACACCTACATCCCCGCCTTCTCGGGCATCGCGCGCTCCATCGGCGCGACGCCGGCCGAGATGCAGCAGACGCTCTCGGCCTACCTGTTCGGCTTCGCGTTCATGAACCTGTTCCATGGCGCGCTGTCCGACAGCTTCGGACGCCGCCCGGTGGTGCTGTGGGGCCTCGCGGTGTTCACGCTGGCCTCGCTGGGCTGCGCGCTGTCGCAGACGATCACGCAGCTGGTGCTGTTCCGCGGCTTGCAGGGCCTGTCGACGGGCGCGGGCATCGTGGTCTCGCGCGCGGTGATCCGCGACATGTTCCCGCCCGCCGAGGCCCAGCGCGTGATGAGCCAGGTCACGATCTACTTCGGCGTGGCACCGGCCATCGCGCCGATCGTCGGCGGCTTCCTGTTCGTGCACGCAGGCTGGCACGCGGTGTTCTGGTTCCTGGTGGCCGTGGGCGTGGTGCTGTTCGCCGCCAACTACAAGCTGCTGCCCGAGACGCTGCATCCCTCGCACCGCCAGTCCTTCCACGTGCGCCACCTGCTGCGCGGCTACTGGGACCTCTGTTCCGACCCGCGCTTCCTGCTGCTGGCCTTCGCCAGCGGCGTGCCCTTCAACGGCATGTTCCTCTACGTGCTGGCCGCGCCGGCCTTCCTCGGCGACCACCTCGCGCTGCAGCCGCAGCAATTCTTCTGGTTCTTCCTGCTGACCATCGGCGGCATCATGCTCGGCGCGCGCGCCAGCGGGCGCATGGCCGGCAAGGTGGCGCCCAAGCGCCAGATCCGCGACGGCTTCCTGATCATGCTGGTCACCTCGGTGGTCAACGTGGTCGCCAACACCTTCTTCCAGGCCCACGTGGCCTGGGCGCTGTGGCCGCTCGCGGTGTTCGCCTTCGGCTGGGCGCTGATGGTGCCGGTGGTCACGCTGCTGGTGCTCGACCTGCATCCCGAGCGCCGCGGCATGGCCTCCTCGCTGCAGGCCGTGATCGGCTCCACCGCCAACGGCATCGTGGCCGGCGCGGTGGCGCCGCTGGTGATGCACTCCACGCTCGCGCTCGCGCTCACTTCCACCCTGATGCTGGCCATCGGCCTGGTGGCCTGGGTCTGGCTGCACGGCCGCTGGCCCGACATCGGCCGGCGCGTCGCCCACGAGGGCTGAAACGGCGGCAGGCGAACGAACAAGAACAACACCGAGACACTCTTCGATCCGCATGTCCTCCGCCAACAAGCTCCTCGTCTATCTGCGCGCCTGGCTGCCGGGCCGCACCACCGTCGATGCGCGCGAGCGCCTGCGCGCCATGGGCGGCGCGGCCCTCGGGCTGCTGATCACGGCGCTGATCTGCCGCTGGATCGCGCAGACCCTCGGCGGCAATGCCGTGTGGCTGATCGCGCCGCTGGGCGCGAGCGCGGTGCTGGTGTTCGCGGTGCCGGCCAGCCCGCTCGCGCAGCCCTGGTCGGTGGTGGGCGGCAACACGCTGTCGGCCATCGTGGGCATCGCCAGCGTCAACTGGATTCCCGACCCGGCCGTGGCCGCCGCGGTCGCGGTGGGCGGCGCCATCGGCCTGATGTTCGTGGCGCGCTGCCTGCATCCGCCGGGCGGCGCCGCGGCGCTGCTGGCGGTGCTCACCCACACCACGCACCTGTCGTCGGCCTTCTTCCCCTTCTTCGTCAACTCGCTGCTGCTGGTGCTCGCGGGCGCGGCCTACAACAGCTTCACCGGCCGGCGCTATCCGCACGTGCAGGTGGCGCAGCCGCCGCGCGCCGACGCGCGCTTCAGCCAGGCCGACATCGATGCCGTGCTGGCGCGCTACAACCAGGTGCTCGACATCAGCCGCGACGACCTCGAGTCGCTGATCCAGCAGACCGAGCTCGAGAGCTACAAGCGGCGGCTCGGCACCCTGCACTGCGACGACATCATGTCGCGCACGCCGATCACGGTGGAGTTCGGCACGCCGCTGCAGGAGGCCTGGGCGCTGATGCACGAGCGCCGCATCAAGGCGCTGCCGGTGGTCGACCGCACGCGCCGCGTGGTGGGCATCGTCACGCAGGCCGACTTCTTCCGCCAGCTCGACCTGGCGCACCACGAGGGCATCGCGGGCCGGCTGCGCGACTTCATCCGCGCCACCCGCACCGTGGTCTCGAACAAGCCCGAAGTGGTGGGCCAGATCATGACGCGCCAGGTGCGCGTGGCCAGCGCCGACCGCCCCGTGGTCGACCTGGTGCCGCTGTTCTCCGAGGGCGGCCACCACCACATCCCGATCATCGACGCCGAGAAGCGGCTGGCCGGCATGATCACCCAGTCGGATTTCGTGCGCGCGCTCTACCGCGCGGTGCGGCCCGAGAACTGATCGCCCCGGGCCGCGAAGGCCCGCGTGCTCACTCGAGCACCACGTTGGCCTTCTTCACCAGCGCCGCGTAGCGCGCCGCCTCGCTGCGGAAATAGGCGGCCGCCTGCTCGGGCGTGGTGGGCTTGATGAGGTTGCCCTGCTTGTCCATGGCCTCGCGCACCTCGGCGCTCGCGAAGGCCGCGGCCACGGCGTCGTGCACGCGCTGCACCTCGGCCGCCTGCATCTTCGCCGGCCCGATCACCGCGAACCAGCCCTCGACCACGTAGTTCGGCAGCCCCTGCTCGGCGATGGTCGGCATCTCGGGCGCGGCCGGCGAGCGCGCCGGGCCGCACAGGCCGATGGCGCGCAGCGCGCCGCTCTTCAGGTGCGGCTGCACGGCCGGCAGCGCGACCACGCCCATCTCGACCTGGCCCGCGATCATGTCGGTGACCATCGGGCCCGTGCCCTTGTACGGAATGTGCCGCGCCTTCACGCCGGCCTCGTCCATGAACATCTCGCCGGCCAGGTGGATGATGGTGCCGTTGCCCGAGGAGGCGTAGTTGTAGCCCTCGGGCTTCGCGCGCAGCAGCGCCACCAGCTCCTTCACGTTCTTCGCCGGCAGCTTCGGGTTCACCGCCAGCACCAGCGGCGTGGCGCCCACCACGCTGATCGGCGTCACGTCGGCGATCGGGTCGAAGGGCATCTTCCGAAACACCGCCGGGTTGATGACGTGGTTGTTCGACACCATGCCCAAGGTGAAGCCGTCGGGCACGGCCTTGACCACGGTCGAGGTGCCCGTGATGCCGCCCGCGCCCGGCTGGTTCTCGACCACCACCGGCTGGCCGAAGGACTTGCCGAGCGCCACCGTGGCGGCGCGCACGATGGCGTCCACGCCCGAGCCCGCGCTGATCGGCAGGATGAAGCGCACGGGCCGGTCGCCCTGTGCCCAGGCGGGCCAGGCGGCCAGCGCGGCCGCGCCGGCACCCAGGCCCAGCAGCGCGCGGCGGTTGATGAAGAAAGGCAGTGGGTTGCGCATCGTCTTGTCTCTCGTTGTAGTGGGGGAAGAAAAAACCGGCCTAGGCCACGGCCGCGTCGTCGAGCAGCGCCTGCATCTGCGCCTCGCCATAGCCGAGCTCGGCCAGCAGCTCGCGCGTGTGCTGGCCCAGCGTCGGCGGATCGAGGCGCACGCCCAGGCGCTCGCCGCCCAGCGTGATCGGGAACAGCGTGGTCTGCGCGGTCTGGCCCGCGCGCTCGCCGTCGGGCAGGCGGATGTCGGCCAGGCCGCCGGTGGCCAGCAGGTGCGGATCGCCGTAGAGGTCCTCGGGCCGCACGATCGGCGCGAACGGCAGGCCGCGCGCCTCGAAGAGCGCCGACAGCTCGGCGGCCGGGCGCGAAGCCAGCCGCGCGCGCAGGTCCGCCAGCAGCGTCGGGCGCAGCCGCACGCGGTCGTTGTTGGTGCGCAGCGCCGGGTCGGCCTTGAGGTCGTCGAAGCCCAGGGCATCGCAAAAGCTCTGCCATTGCGCGTCGCTGACCGCGGCCAGGAAGATCTGCTCGCCGTCCTTCACGGTGAACACGTCGTACAGCGCCCAGGCCGAGATGCGATCAGGCATCGGCGCCGCGGCCTGGCCCGTGATCGCGTACTGCAGCATGTGCTGGCCGACCAGGAACACGTTGTTCTCGAACAGCGCCGAATGCACCTCCTGCCCCTCTCCGGTCTGGCCGCGCTGCATCAGCGCGGCCATCGCGCCGATGGCGCCGAACATGCCGCCCATGATGTCGTTGACGCTGGTGCCCGCGCGCAGCGGGTCGCCAGGCCGGCCGGTCATGTAGGCCAGCCCGCCCATCATCTGCACCACCTCGTCGAGCGCTGTGCGGTGCTCGTAGGGGCCGGGCAGGAAGCCCGTGTGGTTGACGTACACCAGCCGCGGGTTGAGCCGGCGCAGCGCGGCGTAGTCGAGGCCGTACTTCCCCATGGTGCCGGGCTTGAAGTTCTGCGCCACCACGTCGGCGCCGGCGCACAGGCGCAGCGCGGCCTCGAGCCCCTGCGGATGGCGCAGGTCGAGCGCGATGCTCTTCTTGTTGCGGTTGAACATCGGGAAGAAGCCCGCGCCGGCGCCCAGCAGGTGGCGCGTGCGGTCGCCTTCGATGGGCTCGACCTTGATGACCTCGGCGCCGAGGTCGGCCAGCACCATGCCACAGGTCGGGCCCATCACCATGTGGGTGAACTCGACCACGCGGATGCCGGCCAGCGGCAGGCGCTTCTCTTCGAGGGCGCTCATGCCGCCACCTCTTCCTGCGCGAAGGTCTTCGGGAAGCCCGCGCGCCACAGCGTGCCCTGCAGCGTCTCGCCGTCCAGCCATTGCGCCACGCGCTCGCGCAGCGCGAGCAGCTGCCGCAGGTCGACGCCCGTGGCCACGCCCATGCTCTGCAGCATGAACAGCAGGTCCTCGGTGTCGACGTTGCCGCTGGCGCCCGGCGCATGCGGGCAGCCGCCGATGCCGGCCAGGCAGGCGTCGAAGCGCGCGATGCCGACCTCGAGCGCCGCATAGACATTGGCCAGCCCCAGCCCGCGCGTGTCGTGGAAATGGCCGCACCACAGCCGCTCGCCCGCGATGGCCCGCGCGCGCTCGAACAGGCTGCGCACCATCGCCGGATCGGCATAGCCGACGGTGTCGGCCAGGCTCACGCGGTCGGCGCCCGCGTCGAGCAGCCCCTGCATCAGCCGCAGCACCTCCTCGGGCGCCACCGGGCCCTGGAGCGTGCAGCCGAAGGCGGTGCCCACGCCGCCCTCGATCAGCGTCCTCGAGCCCGCGGCATCGCGCGCGGCGCGGATGCGGCCGACCTCGGCCACCACCTCGTCGGGCGTCTTGCGCAGGTTGGCGAGGCTGTGCGCATGGCTGGCCGACAGCGGCACCACCAGCAGATCGGCCTCGCCCTCGATGGCGCGTTCGGCGCCCTTCAGGTTGGGCACCAGCACCGAGGCGAACAGGCCCGGCAGGGTCTTCGCGAAGGCCAGCAGCTCGGCCGTGTCGGCCAGTTGCGGCAGCAGCCGCGCGGGCACGAAGGAGCCGACCTCGATCTCGCGCTGGCCGGCTGCATGGGCAGCGCGGATCCATTCGCGCTTGTGCGCGGTGGGCAGGGTGCGGGCGATGCTCTGCAGGCCGTCGCGCAGGCCCACTTCGCGCACGGTGGCGCGCGGCGGCAGGAAGGCGTGCGGGCGCGCCGGGGCGGAAGGTTCGGTCAAGGCGGTGTCTCCGTGGGATGGATGTCTGGAATCGGCGTCATTCTTAGACTTTCCGATTCGATGCAGAAGCTATATTTCGGAAGCCGATCCGTTCCGAATCGGAACACCACGAAAACCACGGAGCCGACGCCATGCGCGACCTCGACCTCACCACCCTGCGCCTGTTCGTCTCGGTCTGCGAGACCCGCAGCATCGCGCGCGCCGGCGCGCAGGCCAGCATCGTCGGCTCGGCCATCAGCAAGCGGCTGGCCCAGCTCGAGGACACGCTGGGCACGCCGCTGTTCGTGCGGCGCCGCCGCGGCGTGGTGCCCACGGCCGCCGGCGAAACCCTGCTCGAGCATGCGCGCGCCATGCTCGGCAGCGTCAACCGCATCGAGCGCGACATGGCGGCCTATGCCGGCGGCATGCGCGGCCATGTGCGCATGCTGGCCTCGGCCTCGGTGATGGCCGAGTCGCTGGCCGAGGACGTGGCCGATTTCCTGCAGGACCCGGCGCACCGCAACATCCGCGTCGACATGGAGGAGCGCGTCAGCCCCGAGATCGTGCGCGGCATCCGCGAGGGCGTGGCCTCGATCGGCCTGTGCTGGGACGCGGCCGACCTCGAGGGCCTGCAGCGGCGCGACTACCGCAGCGACCACCTCGCAGTGGTGGCCCATCCCTCGCACCCGGTGGCGCGGATGCGCGAGGTGCGCTTCGAGCAACTGCTCGACCACGAGTTCGTCGGCATGCCTGCGCTCAGCGCGGTACAGCTGCTGCTCGCGCGCGAGGCCACGGCCGCGGGCAAGCCGCTGGTGCACCGCGTGCTGGTGTCGAACTTCGACGCCGCGCTGCGCGTCGTGCGTGCCGGCCTCGCGATCAGCGTGGTGCCGGCCGAGGTGGCGCAGCCCTTCACCGCGGCCTACGGCCTGTGCCTGATGCCGCTGGCCGACCCGTGGGCGAAGCGCCGCTTCGCGATCTGCTTTCGCGACGAGGCCTCGCTCTCGCCCGCGGCACAGCTGCTGGTGGCGCACCTCGAGAAGCTGGCGCGGCGCGACTGATCCGCCCGATTCGACCGGATTACGAAACGATCCTTTGCGCGGAAGCCGGTTTTTGTTTCGTTCGGCGCCATCCACACTGCGGGCTTCACCTGTCACACCCTCATCCGCAGAAAGAATCGCCATGTTCCGCCGCAGCTTCCTCGCCGCCACCGCGCTCGCCGCCTTCTCCACCCTCGGTCTCGCCGCACCTGCCGCCCCCTTGACGCTCGAGGTCTACAACCCTGGCGCGGCCTCGCTGTTTCCCGTCTCCTCGAGCATCGTCTCGGGCGAGAAGGAGGCCGTGCTGATCGACGCCCAGTTCCAGCGCAACGACGCCCAGGCGCTGGTGAAGAAGATCCAGGCCGGCGGCCGCAGGCTCGCCACCGTCTACATCAGCCACAGCGACCCCGACTACTACTTCGGCCTCGACGTGATCCATGCCGCCTTCCCCGACGCGAAGATCGTCGCCACGCCGCAGACCGTGGCCGCGATCCAGGCCTCGAAGGACGGCAAGCTGGCCCACTGGGGTCCGATCCTCAAGGACAACGCGCCGCAGTCGCTGGTCGTGCCCGAGCCGCTCGCGGGCGACACGATCGAGCTCGAGGGCCGCAAGATCCAGGTCGTCGGCCCCACGCCCGCGCGCACCGTCGCGTGGATTCCCTCGCTCAGGACCGTGGTCGGCGGCGTGCCGGTATCGGCCAACATCCACCTCTGGGTGGCCGACACGCAGACGCCCGAGTCGCGCCGCGACTGGCGCCGCACGCTCGACCGCATCGCGGCGCTCAAGCCGAAGACCGTGGTGCCCGGCCACTACCTGCCGAACGCCGACGGCTCGGCGCCCTCCACGCTCGCCTCGGTGAACTTCACGCGCGCCTACCTGCAGGCCTTCGAGACCGAGGCCGCGAAGGCCAGGGACTCGGCCGCGCTGATCGCCGCGATGAAGAAGCGCTACCCCAAGCTGGAGGACGTCTCCTCGCTCGAACTGAGCGCGAAGGTCATCAAGGGAGAGATGAAATGGCCGCAATGAACGAAGCCACCACCCTGCACTGCATCTTCGACCCGCTGTGCGGCTGGTGCTATGCCGCCGCGCCGCTGGTCGAGGCCGCGCGCGAGGTGCCCGGGCTGCGCGTCGAACTGCATGGCGGCGGCATGATGACCGGCGCCAACCGCCGCGCCATCACGCCGCAGTGGCGCGACTACGTGCTGCCGCACGACCGCCGCATCGCCGAGCTCACGGGCCAGCCCTTCGGCGAGGCCTACTTCGAAGGCCTGCTGCGCGACGGCACGGCCGTGATGGACTCCGAGCCGCCGACCACCGCGATCCTCGCGGCCGAGTCGCTGCGCGCGGGTGGCGCGCTCGACATGGCCCATCGCGTGCAGCGCGCGCACTACGCCGAGGGCCGGCGCATCGCCGACGCCGACGTGCTGCAGGCGCTGGCCGCGGAACTGGGCTTCGATGCCGAGGCCTTCGCCGCGGCCTTCGCGCGGCTGTCGGGCGAAGCGACCGCGCAACACATCGAGGCCAGCCGCGCGCTGCTGCGCCGCGTCGGTGGCCAGGGCTTCCCGACCTTCGTGCTCGCGCGGCCCGATGGCGGCGCGAGCCGGGTCGACATCGGCCCGTGGCTGGGCCGGCCGGACGCGTGGAAGGCGCAACTCGCGAGCTTCGCGGCGCCGGCGTCAACCTCGTCGGCAACGCCGGCCTGCGGCCCGGACGGCTGCGCGATCTGAGCGCTACGCGACCTGCTCCAGAAAGACCAGCCGGATCGGCTCCTCGAGCAGTTCGTCGAAGCGCTGCTCGAAGGCCTTGAAGTGCGGCGTGGCCAGATGCGCATCCAGCGCGGCCTGGTCCCGGAACGACTCGCGCATGTAGAAGCTGCCGGGTTCGTCGCGCAGTTCGAACAGCGTGTAGTCGAGGCAGCCGGGCTCCTGGCGCGTGGGCGGCACCAGCGCGCTCAATGCGGCGCGAAGGGATTCGCGCCGACCGGGCCGGGCTTTCAGGACGGCGATGCCGATGAGGGGGGTCGTGTTCATGGGGCGTGGAGGGTGTGACAGGGACCCCGCAGTGTGCGAGCAGGCCCGTGCATGAAAAAGCCCTCGCGCCCGGAAACTCTTTCAAGCGCCGCTTGAAGATCGGCCCGGCGCTAGCGCGTGCACTGGAAGCTCGCCGCCTGCGCCACATCGCCTCCCACGTAGCGCGGCCACAGCGGCCATTCGCACAGCGGGCGCGCGCGCACCGTCCTGAAGGGCGGCTGCACCTCCTGCTCGAGCAGTTGCAGGCCGGCGGGCGCGCGGCCGCGCTCGACCCAGTCGACCAGCACGCCGAGCATGTCGACGTTGGCCGGCGCGCCGCTGCCCACGTGGTCCACGCCGGGCGCGGTGTACAGCCGCATGAAGCGGTCCGCCTCGGCGCGGCCCATGCGCGCGACCACCGACTCGTGGTAGCGGATGCCCGCGAACGGGCTCTGCGCATAGTCGGCCATGTGCTCGAGCATCAGCAGCTTGCCGCCGCGCGCGCTGAAGGCGCCGAGGTCGGGGTCGGTCGAATCCATCAGCCGCGAGACGGTGGCGATGCGCGCCGCATGGTCCTCGGCGCGGTAGTTGCGCACGTCGAGCGACGGATCGCGGGCATAGAAGTACTGCAGCGCGCCGCTGCCGTAGAACCACGCGATGCCGTTGCTCGGCTGCGGCGGCACGGTCGGCGCGGCGCTGCCGGTCCACCAGGCGTTCCAGCCGCCCATCGAGGCGAAGGCCGGCGTGGCCTCGCCGCCGATGCCCCAGCCCGGGTACTCCGCGATGCCGTTGGCGAGTGGCACGGGCGAGCGCCACGGCGAACGCAGCGTGCGCACCGCCTGCACCTGCGCGTCGTTGAGGCAGTCGTCCCCGCGCGTGCCCGCCGCGCAGCGCAGGCTGGCCGGGTCGAAGCGCTGCAGGCAGGCCACCGGGTTCGACACGATGCGATCGGCCGTGCCGTCGGCGGCATCGCAGGCCGCGAGCACGGCCTCGTGCACCCGCTGCACCTGCGCGGGCCGCAGCCAGCCCTCGCCGAAGGTGGCGATGCCGTTGCGCGTGCCCGCATGCTGCAGCCCGGTCCAGTTGATGACCGGCACGCGGCTGAAGATGCCGTCGAAGTCGCGCGGATAGCGCTGCGCCATGGTCAGCGCCTCGCGCCCGCCCTCCGAGCTGCCCATGAAGTAGAGCTTGCGCGGCGCCTGTCCGTAGGCGCGCTGCATCAGCGCCACGGCCACGTCGCGCACCTTCTTGTACGAGGCATGCGCGAAGTTCTCGAGCGCCTCGTCGTTGAGCGCGAAGGCCTGCGGCGGCTGGCCGGCCACGTTCTGGTGGCCGGAGTCGGTGCCGTAGGTCACGTAGCCCTGCGCGAGCGGCGTGGGCTGGTCGAAGCGGGCCGCCGGCACCAGCGCCAGGCCGGTGATCAGCACGCCGTTGAACCCGCCGCCGCCGTACTGCAGGCTGCGGCCGTTCCAGGCCAGCGGCAGGTTGACCTGGAACCCGATCGGCGGCGCGGCGGCATCGAGCGGCGCGATGCGCCCGAGCAGCCGGCAATGCGCGGGCGTGGCCGGCGTGATGCGCGCCGCCGGACTCGGGCCGCGCTCGGCCACCGCCAGCGGCGCGGCGGCCACAAGGGTGGCGGTGTCGATGGTCGCCATGCCGCTGGGCAGGCCGATCGCGCCGGGGGGGGGGGGGGCACCGGTGCCGCGAGGCGCGCGCAGGCCGCGGCGGGGTCGGGCCCGAGGCTCAGGCTTTGCGGCGCGGAAGGCCCGCCGGTGCCGCAGGCGGCGAGCAGGCCCGCGGCGATCGCCAGGGCCGACAGGCCGGCGGTTCGTCGCATCGTCGTGTTCCGGATCGTCATGGTCTTCTGTCTCCTTGTCTTTCCGGCCGATGCGTCGACCGCCTAGCGCGCCACGCCCAGCAAGCGATCGAGCACCTGCGGCTGCGCGCGCAGCGCGGCCGCGCTGTCGGCATGCACGATGGTCCCGTGGTCGAGCACCACGGCCTCGTCGGAGATCGCGAGGATCGCCTGCGGATGCTGCTCGACCACGATCGCGGCCAGGCCCTCGTCGCGCGTGATGCGGCGGATGGCGCGCAGCAGCTCCTCCACGATGATCGGCGCCAGGCCCTCGAGCGGCTCGTCGAGCAGCAGCAGCTTCGGGTTCAGCACCAGCGCGCGGCCCACGGCCAGCATCTGCTGCTCGCCGCCCGAGAGCTGGGTGCCGAGGTTGGTCTTGCGCTCGGCCAGGCGCGGGAACATCTCGTAGACGCGGCGCGGATTCCACGGCCCGGGCCGCTCCACGGCCGTGAGGTTCTCGTGCACGGTGAGCGACTTGAAGATGTTGCGCTCCTGCGGCACCCAGCCGATGCCGGCCGCCGCGCGCTGGTGCGGCGCGAGCCGGTGCAGCGCCTGGCCGCCGAGCGCGATGCTGCCGCCGTGCTGGCGCGTGGCGCCCGCCAGGGTGTTGATCAGCGTGGTCTTGCCGGTGCCGTTGCGGCCCAGCAGCGCGAGCGTGCGGCCCTCGCCGAGCGCGAAGGACACGTCGTGCAGCACCACGGCCTCGCCGTAGCCGGCGCTGAGGTTATCGATGCGCAGCAGCTCAGACATGGGCGGCCTCCGCGGACTGGCCATGGCCGAGGTAGACCTCCTTGACCCGCGGGTCGCTGGCGATGGCCTCGGGATCGCCCTCTGTCAGCAGGGTGCCGTTGACCAGCACCGTCATGCGGTCGGCGAAGCTGAACACCAGGTCCATGTCGTGCTCGATCAGCAGCACCGACACGTCGGCCGGCAGCGCGGCCACGGTCTGCAGCAGCTCCTCGCGCTCGCCCGCGGGCACGCCGGCCACGGGTTCGTCGAGCAGCAGCACGCGCGGCTCGCAGGCCAGCGCGATCGCGATCTCGAGCAGCCGGCGCTTGCCGTAGGCCAGATGCTTGGTCTGCTGGTGCGCCACGTCGGCCAGGTGGAACTGCTCGAGCAGCTGCCCCGCGCGCTCGGCCACCGCCCTGGTCGCGCCGAGCGGGCGCCACCATTGCGCGCCGATGCCCTGGTGCTGCGACACGACCAGCGCCAGCGTCTCGAGCGGCGTCATCGAGTCGAACAGCTGGTTGATCTGGAAGGTGCGCACCAGCCCGCGCGCCACGCGCTTGTGCGGCGCGAGGCGCGTGATGTCCTCGCCGAGCAGCGTGATGCGGCCCTCGGAGGGCGTGAGCACGCCCGTGAGCTGGTTGATCAGCGTGGTCTTGCCGGCGCCGTTCGGGCCGATCAGCGCATGGCGCGCGCCGCGCCGGAGTTCCATCGAGACGTTGTTCGTCGCGGTGATGCCGCCGAAGCGCATCACCAGCCCATGGGTCGAGAGCACGGTGTCGGTCATGCCGCACCGCCCTTCTTGCCGGCACCGAACCAGGTCCAGGGCTTGAGCAGACGATCGCGGCCCACGAGCACCAGCAACACCAGGATCAGGCCGATCCAGAACATCCAGTACTGCGGCGTCACCGACGACAGCCAGGTCTGCAGCAGCTTGAAGACGATGGCGCCCGCGACGCCGCCGTAGAGCCAGCCCACGCCGCCGATCACCAGCATCAGCAGCACGTCGGCCGAGCGGTCGAAGGCCAGCACGTCGAGCGAGGCGAAGCCGGTGGTCTGCGCGAGCAGCGCGCCCGCGGCGCCGGCCACGCCGGCCGCCACGGTGTAGATCACGGCCAGCCGCGACACCACCGGGATGCCGATCGCCATGGCGCGCAGCCGGTTGTCGCGGATCGCCTTGAGCGTGGCGCCGAAGGGCGAATGCACGAGCCGGCGCATGACGAGGAACAGCACCAGCATCACGGCGAGCGAATACCAGGCGGCCGTGCGGCCGTAGAGATCGAACTCGAACAGGCCGAGCACCGGCCCCATCACCACGCCCTGCAGGCCGTCGGCACCGCCGGTCAGCCAGTCGAGCTTGTTGGCGAGCTCGAGCAGCAGGAGCGCGGTGCCGAGCGTGACCATCAGCCGCGTGAGGTCGCTGCCGCGCAGGATGGTGACGCTGGCCACCAGCCCGAGCAGCGCCGACAGCACGATGGCGAACAGCAGGCCCACGGTCGGGTCGGGCATCACCAGCTTGGCGAACAGCGCCGCGGCATAGGCGCCGAAGCCGAAGAAGGCCGCATGGCCCAGCGAAACGATGCCGGTGTAGCCGAGGATCAGGTCGAGCGACATCGCGAACAGCGCGACGATGGCGATCTCGTTGACCAGCAGCGAGTGCGAGGGCGTGATCAGCGGCAGCGCGAAGGCCACGGCCCACACGACGAACTCGACCGGGTGCCAGCGCGCCTTGCGCAGCAGCGGCGACTGGAAGTCGGAAGGCGCATCCATCAGCGGCCCCCCTTGCGCGTGAACAGGCCCTGCGGCCGCCACATCAGGATCAGGATCATCAGCAGGTAGACGGTGAAGGCGCCCATCTTCGGAATGAAGTACTTGCCGGCCACGTCGGCGATGCCCAGCAGCAGCGCGGCCGCGAGCGGCCCGGTGATCGACGAAGTGCCGCCGACCGAGACCACGATCAGGAAATAGATCATGTACTTGAGCGGGAAGGTCGGATCGAGGCCGAGGATCTCGGCGCCGAGCGCGCCGCCCAGCCCCGCGAGCCCTGAGCCGACCGCGAAGGTCAGCAGGAACACCACGTTGACGTTGATGCCCAGCCCCGCGGCCACGCGCGGGTCGTCGACCGCGGCGCGCAGCCGGCTGCCGAAGCGGGTCTTCGAGAGGATCAGTTGCAGCACCACGGTGAGCACCGCGCAGACCGCGATGATGAACAGCCGGTAGTGGCCCATGCCCAGCATCAGCGCGCCGTCGCCGAGCTCGGTGCGCCCGCGCAGCCATTCGGGCAGCTGCACGTTCTGCTGCGAGGAGCCCACGAAGTAGTCGATGGCCGCCACCGCCATGAAGGCCAGCCCGATCGAGAACAGCACCTGGTCGAGGTGCGGCTTGCCGTACATGGGCCGGTAGAGCGTGCGCTCGAGCAGCGCGCCGGCCAGCGCCACGACCACGAAGGCCAGCGGCAGGCACAGCATGAACGGCACGCCGAACTTCTGCATCGCGAACACGGTGAGATAACCGCCCGCCATCGCGAAGGCGCCGTGCGCGAGGTTGATGAAGTTCATCAGCCCCAGCGTCACGGCCAGCCCCACGGCGAGCACGAACAGCAGCATGCCGTAGGCGATGCCGTCGAAAAGAATGGTGAGCATGTGCGCTTGTTCGCGGCTGCCGAATGCGGGCTGACCGGACGCGAAGGACGCGAAAACTACGCGAAGGACGCGAAAGAATTCAAATGAAGTTTCTTTCGCGTCCTTCGCGCAACCTTCGCGTCCTCTGCGTCCGGCTGCCCGATCCCGTGTTTACTTTGCCTTGCCCGGGTCCTTGACGCCCTTGATCACGTCGAACTCGACGTTGTAGAGCTGCCCGTCCTTCTTCTCGACCTTGCGCAGGTACACGTCCTGCACCACGTCGCGGGTCTGGGCGTCGATCAGCACCTGGCCGCGCGGGCTCTCGAAGACCTGGCCCTTCATGCCGGCCAAGAGCGCCTCGCCGCCGCCCTGGCCCTTGCTGGTCCTGAGCGCCTCGTAGATCACGCGCATGCCGTCGTAGCCGCCCACGGCCATGAAGTTGGGGCGCAGCTTGGGGTTGGCCTTCTCGAAGGCCTCGACGAACTTCTTGTTGGCGGCCGAGGGATGGGCGGCCGAGTAGTGGTGCGAGGTGACCACGCCGAGCGCGCCGTCGCCCATGTCGTTGAGCTGGTCATCGTCGGTCACGTCGCCGGTGGCGATCAGCTTGATGCCGGCCTTGTCCATGCCGCGCTCGAGGAACTGCTTCATCACGGCCGCGCCCGCGCCCGAGGGCACGAAGACGAACAGCGCGTCGGGCTTGGCGTCGCGCACCTTCTGCAGGAAGGGGGCGAAGTCGGGGTTGCGCAGCGGCACGCGCAGCTTGTCGATCACCTTGCCGCCGTTGAGCGCGAAGCGCTCGCTGAAGAACTTCTCGGCGTCGTTGCCGGGGCCGTAGTCGCTCACCAGCGTGACCACCGTCTTGATGCCGTTCTTCGGCGCCCAGTCGCCCATCGGCACCGACACCTGCGGCAGCGTGAAGCCGCTGCGCACGATGAAGGGCGAGGCCTCGGTGATGCTCGAGGTGGCCGCGGCCATCACGACCTGCGGCGTCTTCGACTGGGTGGCGATCGGCGCCACCGCGAGCGCCAGCGGCGTCAGGCCGAAGCCCGCGAGCACGTTGACCTTGTCGTTCACCACCAGTTCCTGCGCCAGGCGCTTGGTGACGTCGGGCAGGCCGGTGTCGTCCTTGACGATCAGCTCGATCTTCCTGCCGGCCACGGTGTCGCCGTTCTGCGCCATGTACAGGCGCGCGGCGGCCTCGATCTGGCGGCCGGTCGACGCCGACTGGCCGGTCATCGGCAGGATCAGGCCGATCTTGAACTTGTTGTCCTGGGCCTGCACGGCCGTCACGGACAGCGCGCCGGAAAGCGCGAGCGCGGCGAGGCTCGCGGACTGGATGAGTTGACGCCTTTGCATGAGTTCTCCTTTGGGGGCGACGAGCGGAATCGGCCTATTTTTCAACACTTTGCAACATTCCTTGTCGCGGGCCTTCACCTAGGCGCGGGCCCGCGCGGCGCTTTGTTGCGCGATAGACAAATGAACTGCGCGATGATCGCGCAACGGGGTGGATCGGTGCCGGTCAGGCGTCCGCGCGGTACGCGGAATCGAGCGTGAGCGTACCCACCGCGCGCGACACGCAGGCACAGATGCGGGTGGTGGCCCGCTTCTCGTGCGCGCTGAGGAACACGTCGCGGTGGTCGATCTCGCCGTCCACGGCCAGCACGTCCATCGCGCACAGACCGCATTCGCCGCGCCGGCAGTCCCACAGGGTCTGCACGCCGGCCGCGTCGAGCGCATCGAGCAGCGAGCAGTCGGCCGGCACGGTGATCGCGAGGTCGTGCCGCGGCACGCGCACGGTGAAGGCCTGCGCGGCCAGCCGGCCGCTGCTGCCGAAGGTCTCGAAGCGCAGGTCGGCCGCGGGGCGGCCGGCGGCCGCCCAGGCGCGCTGCACGGCCTCGAGCATCGGTGCCGGGCCGCAGGTGTAGAGCTGGCCGCCCGCGGGCAGCGCGGCGATGGCGGCCGCGAGGTCGATGGCCGCGGCGCCTTCGTGCGTCTGCAACGCCGTCTCGCCGAGCGTCGCGCGCAGTTCGTCGAGGTAGGCGAATTCGCCCGCGTGGCGCGCGCCGTAGTGCATGGCCAGCGGCACGCCGCTGCGCCGCGCATGCGCGCTCAACCGTTGCGCCATGCCCACCAGCGGCGTGATGCCGATGCCGCCCGCCACCAGCAGGTAGCCCGGCGCCGACAGGTCGAGCGCGAAATGGTTCTGCGGCGCGCTGACCTGCAGCCGGTCGCCCACGGCCAGCCGCCACATCGCGAGCGAGCCGCCGCGGCCGTCGTCGAGCCGCTTGACGGCGATGCGCCAGCCGCCCAGCTCGCCCTGCCCCACGAGCGAATACGAGCGCGTCTGCGACTGGCCCTGCGCGTTCGTCACCTGCACCTGCAGATGGGCGCCGGGCTCGTGGCCGCCGGCGGTGCCCGCCTCGGGCCGCAGCTCGAATTCGCGCACGGTGGGCGTGAGGTCGCGCAGCGCCACCACCTGCGCCTGCATCCATTGGAGATCGCTTTTCATCGGGGAACCAGGACCGGAAAAAGAAGGAAGCCGCTCAGCCGCGGCGGCGGATCAGTTGCACGCCCGGCAGCGGACGCTGCTGCTCGGCGGGCGCGCCATGCAGCGCCTCGCGCAGGTTGCGCCGCGCGATGCGGCTGTGCTCGCGCATCAGCGCCTCGGCGCGCGAGCCCTCGCCGGACTCGATGGCGTCGAGCACCTGCACATGCTGGTCCTGCGCGATCACAAGCATGTCGCGCGCGGCCGGCGAATTGGCCTGCACGATCACGAAGCCCGAGGGCGAGGCGAACGGCAGGTTGATCACGCGCTCGAGTTGCTGCGCGATCACCGGGCTGCCGGCCATCTCGCACAGCAGCGCATGGAAGCGCTCGTTGTGCGTCACGTAGCGCGAGAAGGCGGCGTCATCGAGCGCGGGCTCGCGCAGCAGCTCGTCGATGCGCTGCAGGCAGCCGCGCGCCTCGCGCAGCACCACCGGCGCCGCGCCGCGTTCGGCCGCGAGCCGCGCGACCAGCCCCTCGAGCGTGCCGCGCAGCTCGATCGCATCGGCCACGTCGCGTTCGGAAAAAGTGCGCACCGCATAGCCGCCGTTGGGCAGGGCCTCGAGCAGGCCTTCCTGCTCGAGCCGCATCAGCGCGGTGCGCACCGGCGTGCGCGACACGCCGAGTTGCTCGGAGATCGCGACCTCGGCGATGCGCGCGCCGCCCGGCAGCTCGCCGGCCAGGATCATCTCGCGCAGCCGCAGCTGCGCCTTCACGGCCTGCGAGGCGCCGCTGTCGCCGGGCTCGCCGGCGCTGCTGCTGGCGGCGACCTTCATGCGGCCTGCCGCCGGTCGACGCGGATCGGGATCGCGGCGCGCGCGGGCCGCTCCTTGTCGACCATGCGGTCGATCAGTCGCCGCGCCCACATCGAGCCGGCGTCGATGTTGAGGTTGTAGAAGCGGTGGTCGGGATGCTCGTCGATCGCCTTCTGCTGCGCCTCGAGCACCAGCTCGTCCTCGCGGAAGATGCCCGAGACGCCCTCGCGCAGCTCGTGCGTGAGGCGCTGCTCGCCCAGGCAGTAGTTGCGCGCGAAGGCCCAGAAGTAGAGGCAGGTCTTGTCGGTCTCGGGCGTGATGGTGTTGAGCACGTAGCCGTTGACGCCCTTGCCGCGGTCGCCCGGGTTGCCGCCCTGGGGCACCGCGCCGCTGCCGGCCTCGGCCACGCCGACGTCGATGTTGACCGTGCACGGCGCCTCGAAGCGGATGATCTGCCAGCGGTCGACCTTGCCCGCGTAGCCGCGCGCATGGCGGATCTGGCCACCCCAGAAAGGCGGCGCCTCGATGTTCTCCATCCAGCGCGTGACGGTGGCCGAGCGGTCGCCATGGGTGGCGACGAAGGGCGCCTCGGCCACCTCGCGGTTGCCGATCGAGGAGCCGTGCACGAAGGTCTCGTGCGTCAGGTCCATGAGGTTGTCGACCACCAGCCGGTAGTCGCAGTTCACGCGGATCATCTTGCCGTCGCCGGCCCAGGCCGGGTCGTCGTTCCAGTGCATGTCGGGCACCAGCGCGGGGTCGGCCAGCGCCGGATCGCCGGGCCAGATCCAGATGAAGCGGTGCTTCTCGGCCACCGGGAAGCTGCGCACGCAGGCCGAGGGGTTGAGCGTTTCCTGGCTCGGCATGTGGGTGCAGCGGCCCTGGCTGTTGTAGACCAGGCCGTGGTAGCCGCAGACCAGCTCGTCGCCCTCGAGCCGCCCCATCGACAGCGGCAGCAGCCGGTGCCAGCAGGCGTCCTCGAGCGCGGCCACCTGCCCGTCGGTGCGGCGGAACAGCACCAGCTTCTGGTTGCAGACCGTGCGCGGCAGCAGCGCATGCCGCACCTCCACGTCGTAGGCGGCGGCATACCAGGCGTTGAGCGGGAAATGGGGCGATCGCGTGTCCATGGATACTCAATGTATACAAAAACACGAGAATTTCCAGCCAATTACGCCGAATCAAGGGAAAACACCGATCTCTCTGTACACATCAACGTCGTCGCACAAGGCGATACGATGTTCCGTTCCACCTCTTTCGTTCAGACAAGCCGGAGTTCCATCCTCATGTCACAGCACGCCACCCTGCCCGCCCGCTACGACCACGTGGGCAGCTTCCTGCGTCCCCAATACCTGCTCGAAGCCCGCGAGCAGAAGGCCAGGGGCGAGATCACGCCCGAGCAACTGCGCACGGTCGAGGACAAGGCCATCGCCGAGGTCGTCAAGTTCCAGGAAGACATCGGCCTCAAGAGCATCACCGACGGCGAATTCCGCCGCACCTACTTCCACATCGACTTCCTCGACCAGCTCGGCGGCGTGAAGACCGACATCCCGGTCACGATCCGCAAGCCCGACGGCAGCGAGGAACTGGCACCGCCCGCCATGCGCGTCATCGACAAGGTGCGCCACGTCAAGAACATCCAGCTGGCCGACTTCGAGTACCTCAAGAGCCAGGTCTCGGCCGGCCGCACGCCCAAGGTCACGATCCCCTCGCCGACCATGCTGCACTTCCGCGGCGGCCGCGCGGGCATCAGCAAGGAGGCCTATCCCGAGCTCGACCCCGCTTTCTACGACGACGTGGCCCAGGCCTATGGCGACGAGCTGCGCTCGCTGGCCGCGGCCGGCTGCACCTATGTGCAGATGGACGACACCAACCTCGCCTACCTCTGCGACGAGCACATGCGCGAGGCGGCCCGCAAGCGCGGCGACGACCCGAACGAGCTGCCGCACCGCTACGCCGCCTTCATCAACAAGGTGGTGGCGCAGAAGCCGCCGGGCATGCTGCTGGCCATGCACCTGTGCCGCGGCAACTTCAAGAGCACCCATGCCGCGGCCGGCAACTACGAGCCGGTGGCCGAGGCGCTGCTCAAGGAGATGGACCTCGACGCCTACTTCATGGAGTACGACGACGCGCGCTCGGGCGACTTCAAGCCGCTGCGCTTCCTGCCCAAGGGCAAGACCGTGGTGCTGGGCCTGGTGACCACCAAGTTCGGCCAGATGGAGGACAAGGACGAGCTCAAGCGCCGCATCGAGAACGCCGCCATGTACGCGCCGCTCGAGCAGCTCGCGCTGTCGCCGCAGTGCGGCTTCTCGAGCACGGTGCACGGCAACAACATCGCGGTCGAGGCGCAGCGCGCCAAGCTGCGGCTGGTGGTCGAGACCGCGCAGGAGGTCTGGGGATCGACCTGAGCCGCGCTTTCTGCTGAACTCGGGGCCATGACGACCCACATCTTCTCCGGCCCCCTCAGCATGTTCGGCGCCAAGGTGCAGATCGCGACGCTCGAGAAGGGCATCGCTTTCGAGCTCGTGATGGTGCCCTTCGACCGCGACGACAACTACAGCCCCAAGCACCCCGAGGTGCTGCGCATCAACCCCAAGGGCCAGGTGCCGGTGCTGATCGACGACGCGGTCGAGCTGTTCGACTCGACGCAGATCTTCGAGTACCTCGAGGACCGGCATCCACGGCCCGCGCTGTGGCCCGCCGAAGCGGCCGCGCGGGCCCGCGCGCGCCAGCTCGAGCACCGTTCCGACGAGGTCTTCTTCCCGCAGGTGGTCAGGCTCTTCGGCCTGCAGGAGGCGATGCAAAGCCCGCCCGCGGTGGAGGCCTGCGCCGCCTGCGCGCGCTTCTACGGCCAGCTCGACACCCTGCTGGCCGACGGCCGCGCGTTCCTGGCCGGCGACTACGGCTATGCCGACATCGCCTTCTACATGGCCCATGTGTTCGCCGACCGCAAGGGCGCGGGCATGACCGCCGAGACGCCGCGGCTCGTGGCCTGGCGCGACCGCGTCGGCGAGCGGCCCGCGGTACGCGCGGTGGTCGACCCGATGATGGACTTCCTGGCCTCGCAGGGCCGCGGCGTTCCGGCCTTCCTTCGGCGCTGAGGGGGCAAGCACGGCGGCGCGCGGCCGCCTCAGGCATCATCGGCCCATGCCGAAAAACGGGTTCGACTGGCTTCCCTCTCCGTCCCAGCATTTCCTCGTCGTCACCTTCGCGCTGCTGGTCTACGTGCTGACCACCCGCGCACGCCGCGAGCAGCGCGCGCCCACCACCGCCATCGCGTGGGTCATGGGCCTGGTGCTGCTGCCCTACCTGATCCTGCCGATGTACCTGCTGTTCGGCCAGCGCAAGCTGCGCCCCGCGGGCTCGGCGCGGCCGCCGCGTTCGGCTCCGGCCGGCCACTGGGCGGCCGACCTGATCGAGAGCTTCGGCCTGGCGCCGCCCGGGCGCAGCGCGATCCGGCTGCATGCCGACGGCGAGCACGCGCGGCTCGCGCTGTTCGAGGTGATCGACGGCGCGCGCGAACGGCTCGACGTCTGCACCTTCATCATCGGCAACGACGCGCTCGGCCGCTCGGTGATCGAGCGGCTCGCGCAGCGCGCGCGCGAAGGCGTCAAGGTGCGGGTGCTGCTCGACGGCTTCGGCGCGCTCACGCTGCCGCGCCACCACTTCGATCCGCTGCGCGCGGCCGGCGGCGAGGTGGCGGTGTTCCGGCCTTTCTTCAGCCTGCGTCGCATCGGGCCGCGCAACCTGCGCAACCACCGCAAGTTCACCATCGCCGACGACGGCTGGCTCTGGTCGGGCGGGCGCAACCTCGCCTGCGAGTACTTCAACGGCGACGCCGCCCATCCCGAGGCCTGGCGCGATCTCTCGTTCGACCTGCGCGGCAGCGTGGCGGCCGCCGCGGCGCGCCAGTTCGACCACGACTGGGCCTCGGTGCGCAGCCGCAAGCCGCGCGCGATCACCGCTGAAGACGTGCCCGAAGGCCCGGGCGCCGCGCTGGCGCAGTTCCTGCCGAGCGGCCCCGACCAGACCGAGGACACCGCGCATGCGCTGCTGATCGACGCCTGCTTTCGCGCCGAGCACCGGCTGCTCGCGATCACGCCCTACTTCGTGCCCGGCGACGGCCTGCGCGACGCGCTGCGGCTGGCCGCGCGGCGCGGCGTGCAGGTCACGATCGCGATCCCCGCGCAGTCGAACCACCGGCTGGCCGACTTCGTGCGCACGCGCGCCATGCGCGACCTGGCGCGCGCGGGCGTGAGCTTCCGCATGCTGCCGTTCATGGCCCATGCCAAGGCGGTGGTGGTCGACGACCAGCTCGCGATGTGCGGCTCGATCAACCTCGACCTGCGCAGCCTGCTGCTGAACCACGAGGCCAATGTCGTGTTCTACGGCACGCACGAGATCGAATGGCTGGCCGAATGGATCGAGACCACGGCCTCGGCCGGCGAGGCCTACCGCGCGCGGCGCCCGGGCCTGTTGCGCGACGTGGCCGAGGGATTGCTGCTCACCGTCGCCTTCCAGCTTTGACGGGCGCGGCGGCCTGCTGGCCGCCCGCCTCCCGCGCCACCGCGTCGAGGCCCGCGAGCACGTAGCGCATCAGGTCGTCGACCAGCGCCCCGGTGTCGCGCACCGCGGGCAGCACGCGCTGGCCCAGCTCCTTGGGCGCGACCATCATCACGATGCACGGCAGCACCGTGAACATCACGCCGCGCTGCACCGAAGGATGGTCGTCGGCCAGGCCCATGATCTCGCCGATCAGCCCGCGCACCACCTTGGCCTTGGGCAGCACCGCCTTCTGGATCAGCACCGGCATCGCGCTCGAGGGCGACAGCGCCTCGCGCAGCATCACGCGAAAGCCCCAGGGCGCCTGCGGCTGGTGGCCCATCTCGACCAGGTGGCCGAGCAAGGCGCGCAGCCGCTCGCGCGGATCGGCGCCGCTGCTCGCCTGGGCCACCAGTTCGTCCAGGCTGACGATCTGGCGGTGCGCCTCGACCAGCACCGCCTCGTAGAGGCCGTCGCGGCCGCCGAAGTGGTAGTTGACCGCCGCCATGTTGGTGCCGGCGCGGGTGCAGATCTCCTTGCTGGTGCTGGCCGCGAAGCCCCGCTCGGCGAACAGCCGGCCCGCGGTCTCGAGGATGTGGGCGCGGGTCGCGTTGCCGTCGGTGCGCGGCGCGCGCGCGGCCGGTTCGGCCTCGGCGGCGGGCGGTGCGGAGGAGGCGGTCGGACGAGGGGAACGGGAGCGGCTGGCCATGGCGCGAGCCTACCCCAACTTCCGGCCTACTTCAAATTCAAATTTGAATTTGATACGATCCGGACGCTCCTTCCGCTTCCGCCCCAAAAAGCCATGACCAAGAAACCCCTGATCGCCCTCGCCGTCGTCGTGCTGGCCGCCGCGGCCGTCGCCGCCTGGCACTACGGCCGCCCGGCCGCGCCTTCCGACCGCATCGTGCTCTACGGCAACGTCGACCTGCGGCAGGTGTCGCTGGCCTTCAGCGGCAGCGAGCGCGTGGCCGAGCTCGCGGTGCGCGAGGGCGACCGGGTGCGCGCCGGCCAGGTCATCGGCCGGCTCGACACGCGCACCCTGGCGCTGCGCGTGGCGCAGTCGCGGGCGCGCATCGGCGTGCAGGAACAGGCGCTGCTGCGGCTGAAGACCGGCAGCCGGCCCGAGGAGATCGCGCAGGCCGAGGCGCAGGTGAGCGCCGCCCAGGCCGATGCCGAGCTCGCCGCGCAGCAGCTCGCGCGGCTGCAGGCCATCGGCCAGTCGACCGCGGGCCGCGCGGTGAGCCAGCAGGACCTCGAGAGCGCGCAGGCGCGGCGCAAGGTCGCGCAGGCCCAGCTCGACAACGCGCGCAAGGCACGGCAACTGGTGGTGAGCGGGCCGCGCAAGGAGGACATAGCCCAGGCCCAGGCCCAGCTCGAGGCGGCGCGCGCCGAGCTCGCGCTGATGCAGCACGAGCTCGAGGAGGCCGAGCTCAAGGCGCCGATCGGCGCCGTGGTGCGCGCGCGGCTGCTCGAGCCCGGCGACATGGCCTCGCCGCAGCGCCCGGCCTTCACGCTCGCGATCACCGATCCCAAGTGGGTGCGGGCCTACGTCGCCGAGCCCGACCTCGGCCGCATCCAGGCCGGGCAGGAAGCCAGCGTGACAACCGACAGCCAGCCCGATCGCGCGATCGCGGGCAAGGTGGGCTACATCGCCTCGGTGGCGGAGTTCACGCCCAAGACCGTGCAGACCGAGGAGCTGCGCAGCAGCCTGGTCTACGAGATCCGCGTGATGGTCGACGACAGGGAGGACCGGCTGCGGCTGGGCATGCCGGCCACGGTGACGCTGCGGCTCGCATCCTCCGGAACGGCCGGCAAGTGAACGCGCCCGCCGTCCTCGCGCGCGGCCTGCACAAGCGCTTCGTCGTCAAGCCCGCGAAGAAGACCGTGCACGCGCTCGACGACATCGCGCTCGAGGTGCCGCCCGGCACGCTGACCGCGCTGGTCGGCCCCGACGGCGCCGGCAAGACCACGCTGCTGCGGCTGATGGCCGGCCTGCTGCGCGTCGATGCCGGCGAGCTGCGCGTGCTCGGCATCGACGTGGCCGCCGACCCGCAGGCGGTGCAGGACCGCATCAGCTACATGCCGCAGCGCTTCGGCCTCTACGACGACCTCAGCGTGCAGGAGAACCTCGACCTCTATGCCGACCTGCACGGCGTGCCGCGCGACGAGCGGCGCGCGCGCTACGGCCGGCTGATGGAGATGACCGACCTCGGCCGCTTCACCGACCGGCCCGCGGGCAAGCTCTCGGGCGGCATGAAGCAGAAGCTCGGGCTGGCCTGCACGCTGGTGCGTTCGCCCGAGCTGCTGCTGCTCGACGAGCCCACGGTGGGCGTCGATCCGCTGTCGCGGCGCGAGCTGTGGCAGATCGTGCAGCAGCTGGTGGACGACGAGCAGCTCTCGGTCATCGTGAGTACCGCCTACCTCGACGAGGCCGAGCGCTGCGCGCGCGTGTTCGTGCTGCGCGAGGGACGGCTCGTGGCGCAGGGCGCGCCCGAGGAGATCCGCGACCGCGCGCAGGGCCTGTGCTTCGTGGCCGCGCCGCCGGCCGGCGAGCCGCCGCGGCGGCTGCAGGCGCGGCTGCTCGATGCGCGCGCCGAGATCGTGGACGCGGTGCCGCAAGGCGGCGAGGTGCGCTTCGTGCGGCGCGACAACGCGGACGAGGCAAGCATCGAAGCACTGCTCGAGGGCGCGGCCGCCGAGCCCGTGGCGCCGCGGCTCGAGGACGGCTTCATGACGCTGCTGCGCACGCAGGAAGAGCCGGCGCCGAAGCCCGCCGAGCCGATCGCGCGGCAGCCGGTGCCCTCCTCCTCCACGCCCGGCGACACCGTCATCGAGGTCAAGGACCTGGTACGCCGCTTCGGCGACTTCACCGCCGTCGCCAGCACCAGCTTCAGCGTGCGCCGCGGCGAGATCTTCGGCCTGCTGGGCCCCAACGGTGCGGGCAAGACCACCACCTTCCGCATGCTCTGCGGCCTGCTGCCGGCCAGCGGCGGGCAGCTGCGCGTGGCCGGCGTCGACCTGCGCCATGCGCGCGCGCAGGCACGCCGGCGCATCGGCTACGTCTCGCAGAAGTTCGCGCTCTACGGCAACCTCAGCGTGCGCGAGAACCTCGAATTCTTCGGCGGCGCCTACGGCCTGCGCGGGGCGCGGCTGCGCGAGCGCATGGACGCGGTGCTGCGCCAGTTCGACCTGGCGCGCGAGATCGACGCGCCCAGCGGCCAGTTGCCCGGCGGCTACCGCCAGCGCCTGGCGATGGCCACCGGCCTGCTGCACGAGCCCGAGATCCTGTTCCTCGACGAGCCCACCAGCGGCGCCGACCCGCTCGCGCGGCGCGAGTTCTGGCGCCGCATCACCGCGCTGGCCGAGGCCGGCACCACGGTCGTGATCACCACCCACTTCATGGAAGAGGCCGAGTACTGCGACCGCATCGTGATCCAGGACGCGGGCCGGCTGCTGGCCATCGGCACGCCGCGCGAGGTGCGCGCGCAGGCACTGGGAGACACATACGGCGAGCACGATGCGCGCCGCATCGACATGGAGCAGGCCTTCATCGGCATCGTCGAGAAGGCGCGGAAGGAGAAAGCATGAGCGGCTTCTGGTCCCGCCTGGTCTCGCTCACGCGCAAGGAGTTCCGCCAACTGCTGCGCGACCGCAGCAACCTCGCGATCGGCATCCTGCTGCCGATGGTGCTGATCCTGATCTTCGGCTACGGCATGTCGCTCGACGTCAAGCATGCGCCGGTGGCGATCGTGTTCGAGGACGCCTCGCCCGGCGCGCACGAGGCGATGGCCGGGCTGCAGCTCTCGCCCACGCTCGCGCCGATCCCGCTGGCCTCGATGCACGAGGCCGAACGGTTGATGCGCGAGCGCCGCATCGACGCCATCGTGCGCGTGCCCTCGGACTTCTCGCGCGCGCTCGCGGCCGGCCAGGCGCGCGTGCAGGTGATCGTGCATGGCGCCGACGCGGGCCGCGCGACCATCGTGCTGCAGTACCTCGATGCGGCCATCGGCCAGTCGGCGCTGCGCCAGGCCGACCGCGGCGGCAACGCCAGCGCGGCGCCCGCCATCGGCAGCGTGACGGTCGAGCAGCGCATGTGGTTCAACGCCGCCAACACCAGCACCTGGTACCTGGTGCCGGGGCTGATCGTGCTGATCATGACGCTGGTCGGCGCCTTCCTCACGGCGCTGGTGATGGCGCGCGAATGGGAGCGCGGCACGCTCGAGGCGCTGTTCGTCACGCCGGTGCGGCCGGTCGAGATCCTGCTGGCGAAGATCGTTCCCTACTTCGCGGTCGGCATGCTGGGGCTGGCGCTGTGCCTGCTGGCCGCGCGCTTCCTGTTCGCGGTGCCGATGTACGGCTCGCTGGCGGTGGTGGTGCTGAGCTCGATGCTCTACCTGGTCGTGGCGGTGAGCCTGGGTCTGGTGATCTCCTCGGTCACGCGCAACCAGTTCCTCGCCAGCCAGGTGGCGCTGATCGCCACCTTCCTGCCCTCGATGATGCTGTCGGGCTTCCTGTTCGACCTGCGCAACACGCCGCTGGCGGTGCAGGTGATCGGGCATGCGCTGCCGGCCACCTACTTCATGGAGCTGGTCAAGACGCTGTTCCTCGCGGGCGACGTCTGGCCGCTGATCTGGCGCGACTGCGCCATCCTCGCCGCCTACGCGGTGGGCCTGCTGGCGCTGGCGCGCGCGGTCACGCGCAAGCGCCTGGACTGAAAGGAACCGCACCATGCTCGACTTCCTGCTGCGCATCGCCAACCTCTGCCGCAAGGAACTGCTCGCGATCCTCAAGGACCCCGCGAGCCGCGTGATCCTGGTCGTGCCGGCGCTGATGCAGAGCCTGATCTTCGGCTACGCCGCCACCTACGACCTCAGCAACGTGCCCTATGCGCTGCTCGACCAGAGCCATGGCGGCGCGGCCACCGAGCTGGTCGCGCGGCTCGACGGCACCGGCGTGTTCCACCGCGTCGCCACGCTGCGCACCCAGGCCGACATCCGCGAGGTCATCGACACGCAGAAGGCGCTGCTGGTGGTGCAGCTCGGCCCCGACTTCGAGCAGCGGCTCGCGGCCGGCCAGCGCGCGCCGGTGCAGCTGATCCTCGATGCGCGCAACTCCAACACCGCGGGCTCGGCCGCGGGCTACGTGGGCGCGGTGGTCGAGCGCTACAACGCCGAGCTGCGCAGCCGCGCGGGCCTGGCACCGGCGCCGCTGGCCGTGGAATCGCGCGCCTGGTTCAACCCCAACCTCGAGACCCGCTGGAACCTGCTGCCCGGCATGATCGCCGCGCTCAGCATGGTGCAGACGCTGCTCTTGACCGCACTGTCGGTGGCGCGCGAGCGCGAACAGGGCACCTTCGACCAGCTGCTGGTGACGCCGATGTCGCCGCTCGAGATCATGGTCGGCAAGGCGCTGCCGCCGGTGCTGGTGGGGCTGGTGCAGTCCTCGCTGGTGCTGCTGGTGGCGCGCTTCTGGTTCGGCATCCCGATGGCGGGCTCGCTGTTCACGCTCTACACCGGGCTGGTGTTCTTCACCGTCGCGAGCGTGGGCATCGGGCTGTCGATCTCGGCCGTGTCGGCCAACATGCAGCAGGCCATGCTCTACACCTTCGTGCTGCTGATGCCGATGATGCTGCTGTCGGGCCTGACCACGCCGGTGCGCAACATGCCCGAAGTGCTGCAGATCGCCACGCTGGCCAATCCGCTGCGCTTCGCGATCGACCTGGTGCAGCGCGTCTACCTCGAGGGCGTCGGGCTCTCGACGGTGGCGGCCAATCTCATTCCGCTCTCGGTCATCGCCGTGGTCACGCTGCCGCTCGCGGCCTGGCTGTTCCGGAACCGGCTCGCCTGAACGCGCGCCACCCCACGTCTGGAGAAGAAGACATGTCCCTCCCTCATGCCCTCGCGCCGCTGGTGCTCGCCCTCGCGCTGTCGGGCTGCGCGGTCGGCCCCGACCATCGCCCCGCCGAGACGCCGGCCCCCGCCGACTGGTCGGCCTGGCACGGCGGCGCCGATGCGCTGCTCGGCGCCGAGCGGCGCGCCGGCGCCTCGGCCGCCACCAGCGACTGGAAGGCCTTCGGCGATCCGCTGCTCGACAGCCTGCAGGCGCGCGCGCTCGCGGCCAACCACGACCTGCGGACGGCCGCCTTGCGCTTCGCGCAGAGCCGCGCGCAGCGCAGCGCCACCGCGGCGCAGCGAGGGCCGCAGCTCGAGGCGAGCGCGGGCGTGAACCGCCAGCGGCAGAGCGAGAGCGGCGCGGCCACGCGCATGATCGACGCGATCGGTTCGTCGGCCGGCAACCGCGAGCAGCTGATCCGCTCGCTGTCGCAGCCCTTCGACCTCTACCAGGCCGGCTTCGACGCCTCGTGGGAGATCGACCTCTGGGGCCGCGTGCGGCGCGCGGTCGAGGCCGCCGAGGCCGACAGCGCCGCCTCGGCCGCGCTGCTGCGGCAGGCGCAGCTCAGCGTGCAGGCCGAGGTCGCGCGCAACTACGTCGAGCTGCGCGGCAGCCAGCGCGAACTGCAACTGGCGCGCGCCGACCTCGCGGCCGCCGGCGAGTCGCTCGAGCTGGTGCAGGCCCGCGCGCGCGGCGGCCTCGTGACCGAGCTCGACCCGGTGCGCCAGCGCGGCCTGCTGGCCGAGCTGCGCGGCCGCATCCCGGCGCTGCAGCAGCAGGAGGCGCAGGCGATGAACCAGATCACGCTGCTGCTCGGCGCCACGCCGGGCGCGCTCAATGCCGAACTCGCGGCGCCGGCCGATGCCACCGCGCAGGACCGCGCCCTGCCCGAACTCGCGCTGGGCCTGCCGGCCGAACTCGCGCGCCGCCGGCCCGATATCGCCGCGGCCGAGGCGCAACTCCATGCCGCCACCGCGCGCGTGGGCGTGGCGGTGGCCGAGCTCTATCCGCGCGTGACGCTGGGCGCGCGCTTCGGCAACGAATCGGTGGGCCACGAGCGCTTCGGCAACTGGGGCAGCCGGCAGTGGCAGGTCGGCCCCTCGCTGAGCCTGCCGATCTTCGACATGGGAAGGCGCCGCAGCACCGTGACCCTGCGCGAGCTGCAGCAGCAGGAAGCGGCCGTCGCCTTCCAGCAGACGGTGCTCAAGGCCTGGCACGAGATCGACGGCGCGCTCAGCGCCTATGCGGCCGAGCGCCGCCGCCAGGCCGAGCTGGCCGAGCGCGAGCGCGAGAGCGCCGATGCGCTGGCGCTCGCGCAGGCGCGCTACGCCGGCGGGCTCACCGATTTCGGCGTGGCGCTCGATGCCCGCCGCACCCTGCTGCAGGCCCAGCGCGACCGGGCCCAGAGCCGCAGCCGGCTGGCCGTGGACTGGGTCGCGGTCTGCAAGGCGCTGGGCAGCGCGCCGCCCGAGGAGGCGGTCGCCACGGCGGCATCGGGGCCGCCAATTTGATACATTGTAACAACGTTTGAAACACAAACACACAATCCATCTAGAATTACTACCGGTTTCGGTAGTTGACGGATTGGTTTTGTCCGCGCGCCCCTGAGGCGCGGCCCGATCGGCACTCCCGGCACCCCCTGCATCGCAGGGCCGCCCGACGGGGGTCGCGCACGGCGAACGGCCGGCTCCCGGCGCCGACCGTTCGCGCTTTGCGCCCCCGCCGCGGGGAAGACCGATGCGAGCCTTCTCCTCGCTGCAAGCCGGCGTACGCCGGCTGTGCGCCGCCCTGCTGGGGGCGGTGGCCCTGCTGGTCGCATCGCCCTCGGGCGCGGTCGTGCTCGACGAGATCGGCCGCGGCACCGCCAGCGTCCACCGGCTGAAGTTCTTCGTCGATCCGCAGCTCGCGGCCGAGATCGGCGGCGCCGAGGCCGGCCGCCGGCTGGCGCAGTACGTGGCCGACGTGAACACTGTCTTCACGCGCGAATCGGTGCGCGGCTTCGGCTTCGATCCCGCCGCCGACCTGCAATGGATCGCGCCGGCCCAGGCACCGCAGTGCAGCCTCAACGGCCTGGTCAACGGCGAGATCGCGGTCTGCATCAACAAGTCGACGCGCGGCTACAGCCATGGCGGCCTGACGATGAGCTGGACCTTTCCGGCGCGCGGCGCGACCTGGAACCTCAACTGGACCGCGATCCACGACCCGCTGCGCCTCACGCGCGCCATCGCGCCCGGCGCCGTCGAATCGACCGAGAAGGACTACCTCGGGCGCCAGCTCAAGACCCTGCTGCACGAACTCGAGCACGTCTTCGGCGCCGGCTCGGGCGAGTACTACAACGCGATCGCCGTGGCCGACACCACCGACGTCGCGCCCAAGGCCGACCTCGACCTCATGAAGCCCGCCGACCGCTACTGGTGGCCGCGCCAGCACTGGCGGCTCGATCCGCTGCTGGGCACGGTGTTCGAGGAGCGCTTCGACCCCGCGGCCAACCGCGTCGCCACGCTCGAGATGATCCGCTTCACCGAGGGCACCAAGGCCAACCTCGACACCGACTGGAGCAACTGGCCCAAGCTCGGCAGCTCCAAGTTCATGGCCGGCACCACCGCCACCCAGGTGCGCGTGAGCGAGCGCGAGGGCGGCGCGGCGCTGCCCGGCGCGCAGGTCTGGGTATGGCGCGATCCGGGCGCGGGCAAGCCGCTGGAGCCGATCGCGCAGGGCGTGTCGGACGCGGGCGGGCGCTTCGTCTTCGACTGGCGCTGCGGCTTCACCTGCTTCGCGGTCGGCAAGACCAACCTGCTGGTGAAGGCGCAGGCACCGGGCCGCGCGCCGGGCGCTAGCTGGTTCACCATCTTCGATGCCTTCGAGCAGAAGGCGGTGCGCGGCCAGGCCATGTTCTCCATCGACCTGCCGCTGGGCCTGCCCGACGACCACAAGCCGGTGGTCTCGCTGGCCGCGCCGGCCATGGCCACCGTGGGCCAGCCGGTGACGCTGGCGCCGGTGGCGGTCGACAACGTGGGCGTGTGGGGCCTCAAGGTGATGGGCGCGCAGAGCCTGCCGATCTGCAGCTTCACCGCGCCGCCCTACACCTGCAGCTGGACGCCCACCGCGCCCGGCATGCAGACCATCCGCGTGATCGCGATGGACGCGGCCGGCAACACGGCGGTGGCCTCGGCCAACGTGATGGTCAACCCGCCGGCCGACACGCTGCCGCCCGCCGTGGCCTTCGTCGCGCCGCCGACCGCAGCGGCCGGCCTGCCGCTGCGCCTGGCCGCGAGCGCGGCCGACAACGTGGCGGTGGCCGAGCTCAAGTTCATCGCCGACGGCCGCACCGTCTGCACGCTGCGCGCCGCGCCCTACGTGTGCACCTGGACGCCGACACGCGCGGGCCATGCGGTGATCGAGGTGCGCGCCTCGGACGCGGCCGGCAATCTCGCGGCCGTGTCGGGCGGGGTGCGCGTCGAGGGCGGCTTGCGGCCCGAGGACCTGTAGCGCAACCCTACATGCCGCGGTCGCTGCGCTGCCGCTGCGCCGTCATCAACGCCGTGTGCATGGCCTCGCGCATCGCGGCCAGCGTGCGGCTGTCGTCGTCGGTCTTGCGCGTGACCAGCGACAGCTGCAGCATCGGCGCGCCACGGCCGAGCCGCACGATGCGCACCGGGTAGGTCGCCACCAGCCCCGGGTCCGCGATCTGCACCACCGAGATCCCGAGACCGCCGCTGACCATGGCGACGATGGCGGGCGTGCTGTCGAACTCCAGCGTGCCGCGCTTCTCGCGCACCTGCGTGCTCACGAAGCGCGCGGCCAGCGTGCCGGTGACGGTGGAACGGTCGTAGCGGATCCAGTCGTACTGCTTGAACAGCGCGGCCACCGAGCTTTCGGTGGCCGTGGGCGGCGCCACCAGCACCAGCTCGCGCCGCAGCATCGGCTGCCAGCGCAGCCGCGCCGAACCGCCGCTCTCGGGCTGCGCCACCAGCGCCGCATCGAGGTCGCCGGCCTTCACCGCCGCGATCAGCGACGCGCTGCGCCCGCGCGCGGGGCGCAGCTCCAGCCGCGGATAGCGCTCGCGCAGCAGCCGCATGGTGGCCGGCAGCACGATGGGCTGCATCGACTCGATGACGCCCAGCCGCACGCTGCCCTCGATGCTCACGCTCGCGCGCTTGCGCAGCGACTCGAGCTGCTGCAGCGCATCGCGCATGACCGAGGAGACCTCGTGCGCCAGCTTCATCGGCTTGACCTGCAGGCCCGAGCGGTCGAACAGCGGCTGGCCCAGGTAGGCCTCGAGCTGCTTCATCTGCATGCTGATGGCGCTGGGCGTGAGGTTCATCTCGTGCGCGGCCGCCGCCAGGGTGCCGCCGCGCAGCACGGCGTCGAGCGTTGAGAAGGCATCGATCTTCATCAAATTTCCTTATCTAAGACTTGAAATAGTGTCGCTTTTTCTTTGCATCGCGCGGTCCTAGACTTTTTGGCACGACACCCGAGGACCCGATCGAATGAACGACACGCAACCCGCCGCCCCCCTCGCCTGGACCGCCGAAGAGGTGCGCCAGGACAGTTCCTGGATCCAGCGCCTCAGCGAGACGGAGGTCGACGGCTTCCGCTCGGCGCTGCGGCATGCGGCCGCGCTGGGCAAGCCGCTGCTCTCGATGACGCAGGCCGACTTCCCGCTGCCCGCGGCCTCGCGCGAAGCGCTGGACCGTGCCATCGCGACCACGCAGGGCCGCTGGGGCATGTGCCTGCTCAAGGGCTTCCCGGTCGACGAATGGAGCGAGGACGAGACGCGCACCGCCTACTGGGGCATGAGCCTGCACATGGGCGTCGGCCGCACGCAGAACCGCGCCAGCCAGGTCATGAACGACGTGCGCGACGAAGGCGGCGACTACAAGGTCAAGGGCGGCCGCGGCTACAACACCAGCGCCGGCCTCGACTTCCACCAGGACTCGTGCGACGTGGTGGGCCTGCTGTGCCGGCGCACGGCCAAGAGCGGCGGCACCAGCAAGGTCATCAGCTCGATCCGGCTGCGCGACGAGGTGCAGCGGCTGCGCCCCGACCTGATCCCGGTGCTGCAGCAGCCCTTCTTCCACAGCTACCAGGGCACGCAGGACCCGTCGCAGCCGCCGTTCTACCGCTGCCCGATCTTCGGCAGCGACCCGGTGCATTTCGCCGCGCGCACCAACCGCAAGAACACCGACGCGGCGCAGCGCGACTTCCCCGAGGTGCCGCGCCTCACGCCGCAGCAGGTGGAGGCCCTCGACCTGCTCGACGAGCTGATGCCGAGCCCGCTGCTGTGCTACTCCATGACCCTGGAGCGCGGCGACCTGCAGCTGCTCAACAACTACGTGACCCTGCATTCGCGCACGCCCTTCGAGGACTTCGAGGCGCCCGACGACAAGCGCCACCTGCTGCGCCTGTGGCTCGCGATCCCCTCGTCGCAACCGCTGCCCGCTGCCTTCGAGGAGTATTACGGCGACGTGCGCGCGGGCGCGGTGCGCGGCGGCGTGCGCGGCAGCGCGATCACGTCCGAGTTCCTGGCCTACGAGCAGCGGCAGGCTCAGGCCCTGAACATGCGGCTCGAGCCCTGGCGGGCGAAGCGACTGGCGGCGGACGCCCTGGCCTGAACCGCGCGCCGGCACCGGCCGGCCCGCCCCCCGATGACAACGAAAGAGAGACAAGCATGCTTCGACGCAGATTCATCGCCGCGGGCGCGAGCGCCTCGGCCCTCGCGAGCTTCGGCGTTCGCGCGCAGCAGGTCACGCGCCTGCTCGTGGGCGCGACGCCCGGCGGCGGCACCGACATCGTGGCGCGCGCGCTGGCGCAGGAGCTCACCACGCGCCTGGGCCACCAGTTCATCGTCGAGAACCGCCCGGGCGCGGCCGGCAACATCGCGGCGCTGGCCGTGGCCAAGGCGCCCACCGACGGCAGCACGCTGCTGCTGAGCTACACCAGCCACGCCATCAATGCCTCGCTGTATCCGAGCCTCCCCTTCGATCCGCAGAAGGACTTCACGCCGCTCGCGGGCATCGCCAGCCTGCCGGCCATCCTGATCGCGCGGCCCACGCTCCCGGCCAACGACGTGCGCGAGCTGATCGCGCTGGCCAGGCGCGAGCCCGGCAAGCTCAACGTGGCGATCGCGGGCTTGGGCAGCGCCAACCACCTGGCGGGCGAGATGCTCAAGCGCGACGCGGGCATCGACATCGTGGGCGTGCCCTACAAGGGCACCGGGCCGGCCATCGCCGACGTGGTGGCGGGACAGATCGACCTGGCCTTCGCGGGCGTGGCCACGGTGCAGCAGCTCGTGAAGGCAAAGCGCCTCAAGGCCCTGGGCGTGACGAGCGAGAAGCGCCTGGCTGCCTTTCCCGACGTGCCGGCCGTGGCGGAAGTGCTGCCCGGCTATGCGTACAGCTCGTGGTATGGCCTCTTCGGGCCGGCGCAGATGCCCGCGCCGCTGGTGGCGCGCATCGCCGACGCCGCGCGCACCGCGCTGGGCTCCGAGCTCATGCGCGAGCGCTTCAGGGACGAGGGCCTGGTGCCGATGGGCACCGGCCCCGACGAGTTCGGCGCCTTCGTGCGCAGCGAGATCGTGCGCTGGGGCAAGGTGGTGGCGGCCACGGGCGCCAAGCCCGAGTGAGCAGCGGGCGGGCCGGGGAGGCCCGCGCCGCGCTTCCCCGAGCGCCGGCAAGGGTTTCCACTTAGGACTAGCCTTCGCGTCTCCCCACGGCGTCGCCGGACGCCGCAGCCCTCTTTCTTCCGCGAGCGATGGCCTCCCTGTTTTCCCGTCAAGAGATCCATGCGATCGGCCCGGGCCTGCCGGCCCACGAACGCTTCGGCGCGCTGCTCGCCATCATGCTGGGCGTGTGCGTGGCCAGCCTCGACACCGCGATCGCCAACACCGCCCTGCCCACCATCGCCAACGAACTGCGCGTGAGCGAGGCCGCCTCGACCTGGGTCGTCAGCGGCTACCAGCTCGCGATGGTCGCCGCGCTGCTGCCGGCCGCCGCGCTCGGCGACGTGCTCGGCCACCGGCGCGTGTTCCTCTGGGGCCTGGTGCTGTTCACCGTGTCCTCGCTGGGCTGCGGCCTGGCCGACTCGCTGCCCGCGCTGGTCGGCTGGCGCCTGGTGCAGGGCCTGGGCGCGGCCGGCGTGATGGGCATCAACGGCGCGCTGGTGCGCGTCGTCTACCCCTCGGGCATGCTGGGCCGCGGCCTGGGCCTGAACGCGCTCGTCGTGGGCCTGGCCTTCGCGGGCGGGCCCACGGCCGCATCGCTGGTGCTGCTGCTGGGCTCGTGGCATTGGCTGTTCCTCATCAACGTGCCTATCTGCGCCGTGGCGGTGTTCTACGGGCTGCGCTTCCTGCCGGCCACCGAGCGCCACAGCCACGGCTTCGACGGCCTGGCCGCGCTGCTGTGCGCCGCCGCGCTGGCGCTGCTGGCTTCCACGCTCACCGAGGCCGCGCACCAGGCCACCGTCGAGTCGGTGATCGTGCAGGCCGTGCTGGGCTTCGTACTGCTGGCCTGGCTGCTCAAGCGCCAGTCCGGACATCCGGCGCCGATCCTGGCCATGGACCTGCTGCGCAATCCCGTGTTCGCGCTGTCGGCCGCAACGGCCGTGTGCTCGTTCGCCGCGCAGGCGCTGGCCTTCATCTCGCTGCCCTTCCTGCTGCAGTCGCTGCTGGGCTATTCGCAGGTCGAGACCGGCTTCCTCATCACGCCATGGCCGCTGGTGGTGGCCGCGATGGCGCCCCTGGCCGGACGCCTGTCGGACCGCTACGAGCCGGGCCTGCTCTGCGGCATCGGGCTCGCGCTGCTGGCGCTGGGCCTGCTGTCGCTGGCGCTGCTGCCGCCGCATCCCACGGTGGCCGGCATCGTCTGGCGCATGGCGCTGTGCGGCGCGGGCTTCGGCTTCTTCCAGTCGCCGAACCTGCGCGCCATCATGGGCTCGGCACCGGCCTCGCGCAGCGGCGGTGCCAGCGGCATGGTGGGCACGGTGCGCCTGCTGGGCCAGTCCTCGGGCGCGGCGCTGGTGGCGGCCTGCTTCCACGTGTCGAGCACGAATGGCGCGGTGTACGCGCTGTGGCTGGGTGCCGCATGCGCGGCGAGCGCCGCCGTGTTCAGCTTCCTGCGGCTCAGGCGACGCGCACTGGCGGTCTAGTCATTTGCGGTTCGTGAAGCTGGCATTGCCCAGCCCGGTGCCGATGGTGAGCACCGCCCAGTGGCCGACATCGCGCATGAACGGCAGCTCGCTCAAGCCCTGCACCACCGCGTCGTTGTGCATCAGCACCAGCGTCGGCCCCGAGCCGATCATCGGCATGCGGCGCCACAGCGCGCTCGGCAGGTGGAAGTTCTCGCTCTCCCAGTCGCCCGGCAGGTTCTGCGCGCCGCGCGCGATCGAGCCGTCCTTGCGGATCAGGCCGGGGCAGGCGATGCCGATGAAGGGCGCGAGCCGGATCTTCTTGCGCTCGGCGTAGCGCACCATGTCCTCGAGCATGCCGGCCACGTGCTCGACGAAGTTGGTGCGGCTGGGCTTCTCGTCGGCATGGCGCCACTTCTCGCGCCGCACCACCTTCGCGAGCGAGAAGTCGCGCGCCTTGCGGTGGCGTGTCTTCACGATGCCGCAGCGCACGTTGGTGCCGCCGATGTCGATCGCGAGGATCGCGTCGTGCTTCTTGAGCATCTCGGGCGGCGTCAGGTGCACCCAGCCGATCAGCCCGCCGTCGTCGACCTCGTGCGAGAGCCGGCCGAGCTGCACGTGCACGCCCATCTCCTCGAGGATCGCGCCGGCTTCGAGGATCGCGCGCTCGCCGGCCTCGCTCTCGGGAAAGCCTCCGCCCACCACGATGCGCTCGACCTTCTCCCATGAAGGCTGGTGCAGGAAGCGCTGGATCACGGCCGCGAGCTCCTGCGCGAACTCGCCGATCGCGCTGTGCATCACGTTGGCCGCGTCGCTGACCTTCTGGCCGCGCAGCAGCCGGTCGAGCTCCTTCTTGCTCATGTCGCGCGAATGCCGCAGGCCCAGCGGATCGGTGCCGTCGCTGCGGTGCTTGCGGCGCCAGCGCTCGAGCAGCGCGCGGAACGCGGTCTGGCTCGCCTGGTCGCCGACGAAGCCCTCGTTGTCGCGCAGCTGCAGGCTATAGCCGTCGACCTGCAGCTTGGGCAGCTCGCGCAGGCCGTGGACGTCGGGGCCGGGCAGGTCGATCTTCGGAGCGGGCCGGCTTCCGGCCTTGGACTTTCCCGTGACGGGCTTGGCGCTCCCTGGCGCGCGCTTGGATTGGGTCATGCGGCCAGTGTGGGCCCCATGCGCGCCGCGCCGCATCGGCGCCGCGCACGGCAGGCTGTAGGACGCCGACGGGTACGCCGCGCGCGGGCTTGTCTATACACTGCCCGCGATGCACCCGCCCCACTCCCTCCGGCGCGTCGCGCTGCCCCTCGTGCTCGCGCTGCTGGCGGCCATCGCCTGCCTGTGGTGTGCGGCATCGGCCCGCGCGGCCACCGACGACGGCACGCTGCGCGTCGGCTCGAAGCGCTTCACCGAGTCCTACATCCTGGCCGAGCTGCTCGCCCAGACCGCCGCGCCGCACCTCGCGAACAAGCCGGTGGTGCGCCAGGGCCTGGGCAACACGGCGATCGTCTACGAGGCGCTGCGCTCGGGCGCGATCGACCTCTATGCCGAATACACCGGCACCATCGCGCTGGAAATCCTGAAAGGCTCGCCCGCGGCCACGCGCACGCAGATGAACGAGGCGCTCGCGCCGCTGGGCCTGGGCGTGGCGATACCGCTGGGCTTCAACGACGGTTATGCGCTCGCGGTGCGCGCGGCCGATGCCGACCGGCTCGGGCTGCGCAGCCTCGGCGACCTCGCCAAGCATCCCGAGCTGAAGCTCGGCCTGTCGAACGAATTCATCGGCCGCGCCGACGGCTGGAAGGGCCTGGCCGCGCGCTACGGCTTCACGCAGACGCCCACCGGTCTCGACCACGGCCTGGCCTACGACGCGATCGGCGCGAAGCAGGTCGACGTGATCGACATCTACACCACCGACGCGAAGATCGACCACCTGGGCCTGCGCGTGCTCGAGGACGATCGCCAGTACTTCCCGCGCTACGACGCGGTGGTGCTCTACAAGCTCGACCTGCCGCAGCGCCTGCCGCAGGCCTGGGCCGCGCTGCAGAAGCTCGAGGGCCGCGTCGACGAGCACGCGATGATCGCGATGAACGCGCGCGCCGAGCTGCAGAGCGTGCCCTTCGACACCATCGCGCGCGACTTCCTCGCGAGCGCCGGCAAGGACGGCGCGGCGCCGCAGGACACGCGGCGCGGCTTCGCGGCCAAGCTCTTCGGCCCCGACCTCTGGCAGCTCGCGCGCCAGCACCTGCTGCTGGTGGCGCTGTCGGTGGGCGTGGCCATCCTGGTCGGCGTGCCGATCGCGATCCTGGTGTTTCCGCATCTGCGGCTGCGCGCGCTGGTGCTGGGCGTCGCGAGCCTGATGCAGACCGTGCCCTCGCTGGCGCTGCTCGCGGTGCTGATCTCGATGCTCGGCGCCATCGGTACCCTGCCCGCGCTGATCGCGCTCACGCTCTATTCGCTGCTGCCGATCATGCGCAACACCGTGACCGGCCTGGCCGAGGTGCCCAACGGCCTGCGGCTGGCCGGCACCGCGCTCGGCATGACCTCGAAGCAGAGCCTGCGACTGGTGCTGCTGCCGCTGGCGCTGCCCACGCTGCTCGCGGGCGTGCGCACCGCCACCGCCATCGCGATCGGCACCGCGACCATCGCGGCCTTCATCGGCGCGGGCGGCTTCGGCGAACGCATCGTGACCGGGCTCGCGCTCAACGACCGCGAGTTGCTCGTGGCGGGCGCGCTGCCGGCGGCGGCGCTGGCGCTGTTGAGCGAGGGCGTGTTCGAGCTGGTGGAGTTCTGGCTGCGCCGGCGCCGCCGCGCGCCGCCGGCATCGACAGTGCCTTGAGGCCCTCGCGCAGCAGCCGCGCGCCCACGCCCAGCGGCTTGTCGGCGCGGTGGCAGAAGTAGGCGCGGTGGCCGGTCTCGCCGTCCACGCCGAGCCGGCCCACCGGCAACTGCACCAGCGTGCCCGCGGCGATGTCGGCCGCCACCAGCCATGACGGCATCTTTCCCCAGCCGAGCCCGGCGCGCAGCAGCGCGAGCTTGATCTGCATGTCGCCCGCGCGCCAGGTGGTGGGCGAGAGCACGTCGAAGTCCTGACCCGCGCTGAGCGCGCTCGCGTCCTCCACCACGATCTGCAGATGCCGCGCGGCCGCATCGTCGAGCGAGCCGCGGGCCTTCTTCCTCGCGAGCGCCGCCAGCGGATGCGCGGCGGCCGCCACCGCCACCATCGACAGCGGCAGCAGGAACTCGCGCGCGATGCGCTCGTCGAGCTGCGAGAAGGCCGAGATCGCGATGTCGCAGCGGCCGCTGTGCAGCGCCTCGACCGGCGCGCCCATCGAGCCGTACTCGATGCGCATCGCGATGCCCGGGTGCACCGCGTGCACGCCGCGGATGGCGGCCGCCACGAGGTCGATCGGGAACAGCGTGTCGACCGCGATCGACAGGCCGAGCTCGATGCCCTGCTCGATCCCCTGCGCGCGGGCGCGCAAGGCATCGACCTTCGCGAGGATCTGCCGCACGTCGCCCAGCAGCGCCTGGCCCGCGGGCGTGAGCACCGGCTTGTGGCCCGAGCGATCGAACAGCCGCACCTGCAGCTGCTGCTCGAGGTTGGCGACGGCCTGACTCACGGCCGACTGCACGCGGTGCAGCCGGTCCGCGCCCGCGCGGAAGCTGCCGGCCTCGGCCACCACCGCGAACATCTGCATCTGGGACAACGTGAGCGCATCCAGCATGGGCGTTTCCTCTTTCGGGCAATGCGACTCGATCGGTTCGATCGATGAAGTCGACCGATATTATTTGCTTTCATCGATCGGATTCGAAGGCCAGACTGGCGTCCATGCACTCCACGTCCGCGCCGCTGCCCTCCTCCGCCGCCACCACCGCCTGGACCGGCGTCGCCCTGGTCGTCGCCGCGGGCGTGATCGCCGCGCTGCAGGTCGGCAAGGTCGCGATCGCGGTGCCGCAATTGCGCGAGGACTTCGGGCTCGGCCTGTCGGCGATCGGCTGGCTGATGGCGGTGTTCTCGCTGCTCGGCGTGCTCGGCGCGATTCCGGTCGGCGCCTGGATCGCGCGCGCGGGCGACCGTCGGCTGCTCGCGGCCGGCCTGCTGGCGCTGGCCGTCGGCAGCACCATCGGCGCCCTGGCCGGCGGCCTGGCCGCGCTGCTGTTCGCGCGCGTGGTCGAGGGCCTGGGCTTCCTGCTGATCGTGATCGCCGGGCCCGCGCTGCTGCAGCGCATCGTCGCGCCCGCGGCCAAGGATCTGGCCTTCGCGATCTGGAGCTGCTTCATGCCGGTCGGCATCGCGATCGCGTTCTTCGTCGGCTCGGTGCTCGAGGGCTGGCGCGGCTTCTGGCTCGCGAACGGCCTGCTCGCGCCGGTGCTGCTGGCGCTGGTGCTGGCGGCCGTGCCGCGCCCGGAGCGCGACGCGCGCCGGCTGTCGTGGCGCGACATCGCCGGCGACACCGCCCGCACGCTCGCGGCGAGCGCGCCGCTGCGGCTCGCGCTGTCCTTCGCGATCTACAGCCTGCAGTTCTTCGCGCTGTTCAACTTCCTGCCGGTGCTGCTGATCGAGCGCATGGGCACGAGCGCGGCCACGGCCGGGCTGTTGAGCGCGCTCGCCTGCCTCGCGAACGTGGCCGGCAACCTCGCGGCCGGCCTGTTGCTGGCGCGCGGCACGCCGCGCTGGCGGCTGGTGGCGATCGCGACCGCCACCATGGGCATCGCCGCGCTCGGCATCTTCCTGCCGCTCCTGGCGGCGCCGCCGACCTTCGTGTTGTGCCTGCTGTTCTCAGGCGCCGGCGGGCTGCTGCCCGCGACCCTGCTGGCCTCGGCAGAACGGGCCGCGCCGGAATCGCGGCTCGCGCCGCTCACGGTCGGCCTGCTGATGACCGGCAACAACGTCGGCCAGATGATCGGCCCGGCGCTGGTCGGCGGCGCGGTCGAGGCGCTGGGCTGGCCGGCCGCCGCCGCGATCGTGGCACTCGCGAGCGTGGCGGGGCTGGGGGTGGCGATGGGGTTGCGGCCGCTGCGCTGAAGGCGCGGCCGCGAACGCTGCCTCACTCAGGCCAGCGTGTAGGCCGTCTTCACCGTGGTGAAGAACTCCTGCGCATAGCGC
>NZ_JBMDKG010000089.1:0-13801 GCF_057809595.1 Variovorax sp. FG153 | reverse complement strand
AACTCGCGGCGCGCGATGCGCATCGGGCATGCGCTGTCGCCCGACGACGTGGTCATCACCAACGGCTGCACCGAAGCCTTCACGCTCGCGCTGAGCGCCGTCGCCAGGCCCGGCGACACCATCGCGGTGGAGTCGCCGACCTACTTCGGCTTTCTCCACACGCTCGAGGTGCTCGGACTCAAGGTGCTGGAGCTGCCCACCGATCCCGTCGAGGGCATCCACATCGAGGCCTTCGCTCGGCTGCTCGATGCCGGCCCGGTGGCGGCCTGCCTGCTGTCGTCGAGCTTCAGCAATCCGCTGGGCGTGTCGATGCCCGACGCACGCAAGCGCGAGCTGCTGGCCTTGCTCGCGCGGCACGGCGTGCCGCTGATCGAGGACGATGTCTACGGCGACATCCACTTCGCGCGCGAGCGGCCCACGCCCTTCATCGCGCTCGACGGCGGCGCGAACACCCTCTACTGCAGCTCGTTCTCGAAGAGCCTCGCGCCCGGCTACCGCGTGGGCTGGATCGCGCCCGGCAAATACGCGCAGCAGGTGGTCGACCGCAAGCTCGCCTTCAGCCTCTGCAGCCCGGTGCTGCCGCAGGTCGCGCTCGCGGACTTCCTGGCCAGCGGCGCCTACGACGCGCACATGCGCCGATTGCGCCGCCTGCTCGAAGAGAACCTGCGGCACCTGACCCGCGCCATCGAGGCCAGCTTTCCGGCCGAGACCCGCGTCAGCCGGCCCGCCGGGGGCTTCGCTCTGTGGGTCGAACTGCCGCGCGGCTTCGACTCGCGCGCGCTGTTCGACGCGGCGCTCGAGCTCGGCATCTGCTTCGCGCCGGGGGATGTCTTCTCGGCGAGCCGGCGCTTTCGCAACTGCCTGCGACTGAGCGCCGGCTGGAGCTGGAGCGAGCGGATCGAGGAGGGGGTTCGGCGGCTGGGGCAGCTCGCAGGCCGCCAGCACCGGTCCTGAGCTTCCAGGGGCCTGCGAACACGATGCAAGGGGTCGCGAAGCTCGCCAGAGCCCGTCCATCACGGCACGTGATGCCGCGTGTCCATCCGCACATGCAAGAAACGCAGCGCCTAGGGGCGGGCTCTGGCGAGCTTTCCCCCGGGTTGCCCCGCAAAGGGGCTCGTTGTAGTGCTGACAGGCCCTAAGCCGAAAGCCGGGTGAATTGCGCCCGCGAGAGGAGTCGCCTGAAGTCGCCGTCGAACGTCACCAGGTGTTCGCCCTGGTGGGCGACAGCCGCCGCCAGCCATGCATCCGGTATATCGTTCGCTGCCAGCTTGTTGTTGGTGCAGATTTCGCGCAGCAAATGCCACTCGCCGCCGAGCTGCGGCTGCTCCACTCCCGGGGCTTCGAGAATCGCATCGACGAACTTCAGCGCTGCGCTGATCGGCGTAGGCGTTACGAAAACTCTCGGGTTCGTGACGAGTCGAAGGAAACTGGCAATCACCATGGGCTGCAGCGCAAGCGGCCTTCCCGCACTGGCGCCTGCAAGCGCCTGCTCGAGCCATGCAAGCGCGGGCACGTGTTGCGGATGGTCGCTCCTCGAGGCGGCGACCAGGATATTCACATCAGGCGTCACGATCGGCGGCGTCCAGCATTTCCTTGTTGCTCAAGCCGCTGATGCCATCGACCAATCCGCCCTTGCCGCGAAACACTGGCAAGCGAACGGCGCCGGTCGGAAGGGGCCTCGCCTTCAGCCGCAGCTGCAGTCCTTCCTCGATGAGGCGCGTGAGACTCGTGCGTTCCTGCACTGCCATCGCCTTGGCCTGCGTCAGCAAGCTGTCATTGAGATTGAGCGTAGTCTTCATGAGGTCGCCGCGAGATTTTCGATACAGATTTCTGTATCGTAGTTCGATTGCCACGAAAGTCAACCTGACGCGCTCGCCGAGGCAGCGTCCCGAACAAACCGCCCGCGCGTCGAATCTCACCACGCAGGAGCGCGCCGCCCCTCCTCGGCGAGGAACTCGACCAGCGTCGGCAGCGAGGCATCCATCGGCCGGTTGGCACGCACGCGCATCACGTATCCCCATGAGCCGGCCATGCGCAGGCCCGGCGTCAGCGCCACCAGCCGGCCGCGCGCCAGTTCCTCGTCGACCAGCGGCGCACGCCCCAGCGCGATGCCCACGCCCGCCGCGGCAGCCGCGACCACGGTGCTCAGGCCGCTGAGCACCAGCGGTTCCTGGCTCGCGCTCTCGGGCAGGCCCAATCGGGGACGCCAGGTGCGCCAGTCGGTCTCGGGGCTGTCGATGTGCTTCTCCTCGAGCCAGCGGTGGCGCGCGAACACGCGCGGGTCGTCGCGCTCGCCGGGCTCGACCAGCGCGGGGCTGCACACCGGCACCACGGTCTCTGTCATCAGCGGGATGTCGCCGGGCGCCGCGAGGTGCGGACCCAGCGCGCGCACGTGCAGGAACGCGAGATCGATGTCCTGCGCGTCCCAGGCGGGATCCTGGCTGGCGTGCAGGAACAGCTGGATGTCGATGTCGGGATGCAGCTCGATGAAGCGCCCGATCCGCGGCGCCAGCCACAGCGCCGCGAGCGAGGGGTTGGCCGAGATGTTGAGGCTGTTGCGCCGCCGGCCATGAGCCCCGGCGCGCGTGTCGCGGCAGGCGGTCTCGAGCAGGGTCAGGGCCTGCTGCACCGACACCAGCAGCGCGGCACCGGCCTCGGTGGTCCGCGCGCGACGCACCGTGCCGCCACGATGCAGCAGGGTCACGCCGAGGTCTTCCTCGAGCGCGCGCAACTGGTGGCTGATGGCGCTCTTCGTGACATGGAGTTCGGACGCGGCACGGCTCAGGCTGCCCAGGCGGGCAACGGCTTCGAAGGCGCGCAAGGCAGCCAGTGGTGGCATGGGGCGGGGTGGAGCGGCAAAGGGTGCAATCTATCTCAACCCAGGATTGAAAAACCATCGCTTTCGCCGCCCCGCGCGATGCATGACGATGACGGCCCGACAGGAAGAACCGATCGCACCACCATGTATTTCGATATTCGGCTTTGGCAATTGACAGCGGGCCTGCGCCTGCAGATGGCGGGCGGCATCCTGCTCGGCCTGCTGGCGCTGGCGGCCGGCATCGCGCGCTATGTGTTCCTCGGCCAGTTGCTGGCACGCGTGTTCGACGGCGCGCCCTACGGCGACTGGATCGCACCGGCGGCCTGCGTGGGCGCGATGGTGCTGCTGCGCGCGCTGTTCGACCATCTGCGCACGGTGCAGGCCAACCGCGCCTCGGCCGAGGTGCAGCAGGCGCTGCGCGCACGGCTCTACGACCGCATCGTGGCACTGGGCCCGGCCTGGTTCGCCAACCAGCGCACCGGCGGCGTGATGCTGACGGTGGTCGATGGCGTGGAGCAGCTGCAGACCTTCTTCGGCCAGTACCTGCCGCAGGTCGTGATCGCGGCCGCGGCACCGTTCGCCATCTTCGCGGTCATCGCCTTCTGGGACCTGCCGACCGCGCTCGTCTTCCTGGCCGCGGCGCTGTTCGCGCTGCTCGGGCCAATGGCCGTCCACATGCTCGACAGCCGCGCGAGCCTGGCGCGCACGCGCTCGCTCAACGAATTCGGCGAGGAGTTCCTCGATGCGATGCAGGGCCTGCCCACGCTGAAGGCCTACGGCCAGGGCAAGGCCTGGGGCGAGCGGCTGGCGGCCCGCGCGCGCAAGCTCTCGGACAACACCTTCTGGGTGCTGTCGGTGAGCCTGCTGACGCGCGGCATCAGCGACCTCGGCGTGGCACTCGGTGCCGCGCTGGCGCTCACGGTGGGCGCCTGGCGCGTGACGGCCGGCGACATGAGCGTGGAAGCCCTGCTGATCGTGCTGATGGCCGGCACCGAGATCTTCCGTCCGCTGCGCGAGCTGCGCTCCGTGCTGCACCGGGGCATGCTGGGGCAATCGGCCGCGGCGAGCATCCATGCGCTGATGGATGCAAAAGCGCCGACCGCTTCGCCTGAAACACGGTCGAACGCCGCCGGGCCCGCGCATCTCGCGCCCACCATCGAATTCGACGGCGTGGCCTTCTCCTACTCGCCGCAGCGCGCCGCCCACCAGGGCCTGTCGTTCCGCATCGCGGCCGGCGAGCGCGTGGGCATCGTGGGCCCGAGCGGCGCCGGCAAGTCCACCATCGTGCGGCTGCTGCTGCGCGAGTTCGTGCCGCAATCGGGCACGGTGCGCGTGGGCGGCCACGACGTCAACGGCCTGGCCACGCAAACCTTGCTCGGCCACATGGCGCTGGTGAGCCAGGACATCACGCTGTTCCACGGCACGCTCGACGACAACCTGCGCCTGGGCCGCCCCGACGCCACCCACGAGCAGGTGCGCGCCGCGGCGCGGGCCGCCAACATCGACGACTTCATCATGGCGCTGCCGCAGGGCTACGCCACCCAGGTCGGCGAGCGCGGCCTGCAGCTCTCGGGCGGCCAGCGCCAGCGCGTGGCGATCGCGCGTGCCCTGCTGCGCGACGCGCCGATCCTGATCCTCGACGAGGCGCTGTCCTCGGTCGACACCGAGAACGAGGCGCTGATCCAGCAGGCGCTGGACCGCCTGATGGTCGGCCGCACCACGCTGATCCTCGCGCACCGGCTGGCCAGCATCATCGGCGCCGACCGCTGCCTGGTGCTCGATCAGGGGCGCGTGGTCGAGGAGGGCCGCCATGCGGTGCTGATGCAACGGCAGGGCCTCTACCACCGCCTGATGCACGAGCAGGCCGTGGGCCTCGCCGCCGCGGCGCCCGCGCCGGTCGATGCGCAGGCCGCATCGGTGCGGCGCATTGCCGCGGAAGAGGAGGGCGATCGCGGCCCCGCGCTGCGCCCGCTCGATGCCGACGCCGAGCAGGTCGGCTGGAAGGCCACGCTCGCCACGCTGCTGTCGGTGGTGCGGCCCTGGCGCGGCACGCTGATCGCCACCATCGTGTTGGGCGTGGCGCGTGTCGCGGCCTTCATCGGCGTCGGCGTGCTCAGCGCGCTGGTGGTGGCCGCGATCCGCGACGGCCGCGACACCTCGGCGCTGATCGTCGGCCTGCTGGTCGCGGCGCCGCTGGCCGCGCTGTTCCACTGGCTCGAGTCGTGGCTGGCCCATGCCATGGCCTACCAGCTGCTGGCCGACATGCGCGTGAAGCTCTACGACAAGCTCGAGCGACTCGCGCCGGCCTACCTGCTGCAGCGCCGTTCGGGCGACCTGGTCGCGCTCGCCACGCACGACGTGGAGATGGTCGAGTACTTCTACGCCCACACCATCGCGCCGGCCATCGTCTCGGTGCTGGTGCCGCTGTCGGTGCTGGGTTTCCTCGCGCTCTACAGCTGGCCCGTGGCGCTGGCGCTGCTGCCGTTCCTCGCCTATGCGCTGGTGTCGCCGATCCGGGGCCGCCGCCAGGTCGATGCGCTCGGCGACCGCGCCCGCCATGCGCTGGGCGAGATGAGCGCCCATACCGCCGAGACCATCCAGGGCCTGGCCGACCTGACCGCCTTCCAGGCCACGGGCCGCCGCCGCGCGCAGTTCCTCGAGGTGGCGGACCGCAGCCGCGCGCGGCGCCTGGACATCCTGAACGACCTGTCGCGCCAGACCGCGTGGTTCGAGATCGCGATGGGCCTGGGCGGCCTGGCCGTGGCCGTGGTCGGCGCGCTGCAGGTCGCGAGCGGTGCCTTGCCGGCCGGCATGTTGCCGCTGCTGGTGCTGATCGCGCTCGCCACCTTCCTGCCGGTGTCGGAGATCTCGCAGGTCAGCCGCCAGCTGGCCGACACCATCGCGGCCACGCGCCGCCTGCACGTGGTCGAGAACGAGCCCGAGCCCGTGGTCGACGGCCCGCTGCCGCCGCCGGCCGCGGGTCGCGGCCTGTCGCTGGCCTTCGAGCGCGTCTGCTTCGCCTATCCGGGCAAGGCGCAGGACACCCTGCACGAGCTCGGCTTCGAGGTGCCGGCCGGCGCCACCGTGGCCGTGGTCGGCGCCTCGGGCGCCGGCAAGAGCACCGTGGCCAGCCTGCTGCTGCGCTTCTGGGATCCGCGCCAGGGCCGCGTGAGGCTCGACGGCGTGGACGTGCGCGAGCTGCGGCTCGACGGCCTGCGCGAACGCGTCGCGCTGGTGTCGCAGGACACCTACCTGTTCAACGACACGCTCGAGGCCAACATCCGCCTCGCGCGCCCCGATGCCAGCGGCGAGGAACTGGCTCTCGCGCTCGACCGCGCCGCGCTGACGAACTTCGTGCGCACGCTGCCCGAGGGCCTGGCCACGCGCGTCGGCGAACGCGGGATGCAGCTGTCGGGCGGCCAGCGCCAGCGCATCTCGATCGCGCGCGCCTTCCTCAAGAACGCGCCGGTGCTGATCCTCGACGAGGCCACCTCGCACCTGGACACGCTGTCGGAGCTGCAGGTGCGCGGCGCGCTCGATGCGCTGATGCGGCACCGGACCACGCTCGTGATCGCGCACCGGCTGTCGACCATCCGCGACGCCGACCTGATCCTGGTGCTGGAGCACGGCACGCTGGCGGAGGCCGGCACGCACGACGAGCTGCTGCGCCGGCAGGGGGTGTATGCGAAGCTGGCGAGCCACCAGGGCGCGAGTGCCGAACCATCGCAACGGGCGCGGGCATGAGGGTGCGCGGTCCGGCCCGCGGCGGGCTTCATAAGCCGCGCCTATCGCCCCATCCGATCAAACGATTGGCCTGAAATCGCGCGCTGCGAAACCATCTCCTCCGTGCAGCGATGTGCTGCCGCATCAACCAGGAGATGACTTTGGCCAAGATTGTTTGCGTGCTCTACGACGACCCCGTGACGGGCTATCCCACCACCTACGCCCGCGACGACCTGCCGCACCTGGAGCGCTATCCCGACGGACAGACGCTGCCCACGCCGCGGCGCATCGACTTCCAGCCCGGCACCCTGCTGGGCAGCGTCTCGGGCGAGCTGGGCCTGCGCAAGTACCTCGAGGCCAACGGCCACCAGCTCGTGGTCACCTCGAGCAAGGACGGCGCGGACAGCGTGCTCGACCGCGAGCTGCACGACGCCGAGATCGTGATCTCGCAGCCCTTCTGGCCCGCCTACATGACGGCCGAGCGCATCGCGAAGGCACCCAAGCTCAAGATGATCGTGACCGCGGGCATCGGCTCCGACCATACCGACCTGCAGGCCGCGATCGACCGCGGCATCACGGTGGCCGAGGTCACCTACTGCAACAGCAACAGCGTGGCCGAGCACGTGGTGATGATGACGCTGGGCCTGGTGCGCAACTACATCCCTTCGTACAACTGGGTGGTCAAGGGCGGCTGGAACATCGCCGACTGCGTGGCGCGCTCCTACGACCTCGAGGGCATGCAGGTGGGCACGGTGGCCGCGGGCCGCATCGGGCTGCGCGTGCTGCGGCTGCTCAAGCCCTTCGACGTGAAGCTGCACTACCTCGACCGCCACCGCCTGCCCGAGTCGGTCGAGAAGGAGCTCAACCTCACGCACCACACCAGCCTCGAGAGCCTGACCAAGGTCTGCGACGTGGTGACGCTGAACTGCCCGCTGCACCCGGAGACCGAGCACATGATCAATGCCGACAGCCTGAAGAAGTTCAAGCGCGGCGCCTACCTGATCAACACGGCGCGCGGCAAGCTGTGCGACCGCGACGCGATCGCCTCGGCGCTCGAGAGCGGCCAGCTCGCGGGCTATGCGGGCGACGTGTGGTTCCCGCAGCCCGCGCCGGCCGACCATCCGTGGCGCACGATGCCGCACCACGGCATGACGCCGCACATCTCGGGCACCAGCCTGTCGGCGCAGTCGCGCTATGCGGCCGGCACGCGCGAGATCCTCGAGTGCTACTTCGAGAACCGGCCGATCCGCAACGAGTACCTGATCGTGCAGGGCGGCCAGCTCGCGGGCGTGGGCGCGCATTCGTACAGCGCGGGCAATGCCACCGGCGGCTCGGAAGAAGCCGCGCGCTTCAAGAAGTAGCACCTCGTGCTCTCGACGACCGCGGCGCCTCGCAAGGAGGCAGGCGCGCCGCGGCGCGACCGGATCGCCAGCATCCTGCTGGCGGGCCTGGGCGCGTTCGTGGCGCTGGCAACGGTGGGCGCGCTGGCTGCGACCACGCACGACGCCTGGGTGATCGGTTCGTTCGGCGCCAGTTGCGTGCTGCTGTTCGGGTTTCCCGATGTGCCGTTCTCCCGTGCGAAGAACGTGATCGGCGGCCACCTGCTGTCCTCGGCGGTCGGCCTGCTGTTCCTGCACCTGCTGGGGCCGGGCTGGTGGGCCATGGCCGCGGCCGGCGCCTGCGCGGCGATGCTGATGATGGCCACCGACACGGTGCACCCGCCGGCCGGCAGCAACCCGGTCATCATCTTCCTGAGCCAGCCGGGCTGGGACTTCCTCGTGCTGCCGACCCTGGCCGGCGCCTGCGTGCTGGTGCTGCTGAGCCGGCTGTACCGCTTCGCGATCCGCTACCGGGCCGCGAGACGGGCTGCGTGACCGCCTCGGGCGGCCGCCCGCCCGAGGCAGTGTTTCGAAATGGAACAACCGGCCTTTTCACCGCGCGGACGCCGCACCCGATGTATTCTGGCAAGCACAACGCAATCCTGCGACAACGGCTCATCAGGAGACACCGGCATGCGCGACTACCTGCAGTTCTATATCGACGGCCATTGGGTCGACCCCGCCACGGCAAAGAGCATCGACGTGATCAACCCCGCGACCGAGAAGCCGGCCGGCCGCATCTCGATGGGTTCGGCCGCCGATGTCGATCGCGCGGTGCGCGCCGCTCGCGCCGCCTTCGGCGGCTATTCGCGGACCAGCGTGCAGGAGCGCATCGCGCTGCTCGAGCGCATCGTGGCCGAATACAAGAAGCGCTATGCCGACATGGCGGCGGCCATCACCGAGGAGATGGGCGCGCCCGCCGCACTGGCCAGGGACGCCCAGGCCGCCATGGGCCTGGCGCACCTGCAGACCGCGCTCGAAGTCCTGAAGACCTACAGGTTCGACGAGGCGCGCGGCACCACCCTGCTGGTCAGGGAGCCGATCGGCGTGTGCGGCTTCATCACGCCCTGGAACTGGCCCGTCAACCAGATCGCCTGCAAGGTGGCGCCGGCGCTCGCGGTGGGCTGCACGATGGTGCTCAAGCCCTCGGAGATCGCGCCGTTCTCGGCGGTGATCTGGACCGAGATCCTGGATGCGGCCCAGGTGCCCGCCGGGGTCTTCAATCTCGTCAATGGCGACGGGCCGACCGTGGGCGCCGCGATCTCCAGCCATCCGGAAGTCGACATGGTGTCGTTCACGGGCTCCACGCGCGCCGGCATCGAGGTGGCGCGCAACGCGGCCCCCACCGTCAAGCGCGTGCACCAGGAGCTCGGCGGCAAGTCGCCGAACATCATCCTCGAGGACGCGGACTTCAAGCGCGCCGTGACGGCCGGCGTGCGCGGCGTGATGGGCAACTCGGGGCAGTCCTGCAATGCGCCCACGCGCATGCTGGTGCCCAATGCGCGCATGGCCGAGGCCCTGGCCATCGCGAAGGAAGCGGCGGAGGCCACCACGGTCGGCGATCCCGCCAGCGGCGCGGCCCTCGGCCCGGTGGTTTCGGCCGCGCAATGGGACAAGATCCAGACCTTGATCCAGAAGGGCATCGACGAAGGCGCCACGGTGGTGGCCGGCGGTCCCGGCAAGCCCGCGGGCCTGGAGACCGGCTACTACGTCAAGCCCACGGTGCTGGCCCAGGTGAACAACCAGATGACGGTGGCGCGCGAGGAGATCTTCGGCCCCGTGCTGACGATCCTCGGCTACGACACGGTCGAGCAGGCCATCGAGATCGGCAACGACACGCCCTACGGGCTCGCCGCTTACGTGTCGGGCACGAACCCCGAAGCGACGCGAAAGGTCGCTGCGCGCCTGCGCGCCGGACAGGTGAACATCAACAGCGCGGCCCTGGACCTGAGCGCGCCGTTCGGCGGCTTCAAGCAGTCCGGCAACGGACGCGAATGGGGCGATCACGCGTTCGGCGAATTCCTCGAGGTCAAGGCCATGCTCGGCTTCGCGCCGAAGGCCGCGGCCTGAGCCTGCAGTACCCGGCACACCTGCCCGCGGCATCCACGTGCACAGGGCAGCGGGTGCTTCCCGCCGCGAAATCAAGGAGGAGGCCGAACAAGGAGGAGGCCGAAGGCCGGGGACATTCGCGGAGGGAAGTACCCGCTGTCCTGTGCACGCGCCCCGAACAGCAGGCCGAACCTCACTGCCGTTCCTGAACGAACCCGATGGCGATCGCCACCTCCATCCGCCGCGGCGGCTTCTCGAACGGCGCGCCGGCCTGCGCCGCCCGCATGGCACTCTCGTCGAGCACCGGGTAACCGCTGCTCTTCGCCACCGCGAGCGAGCCCGACAGGATGTTGCCTTCCTCGGTCAGCGTGAAGCGGATCGTCGGCGCGCCGACATAGCCGGCCTCGCGCGCCTCGACCGGATAGACGAGCTTGCCCTGGATCGCCTTGCGCAGGCCCGCGAGGTACTTGCGCAGGGCATCGGCGCCGTCGTCGCGCGCGCGCACGGTCTGCTGCATGCGCTCTTCCTCGGCGGCATTCGCGACCGGCGGCGGCGCGGCCACGGGCGCCTGCGTCGGCGGCTCCGGCGGGGCGCGCACGGGTTCCTCGACGCGCGCCACCTGCACCGGGCTCGGTGCGACCTGGCGCGGCGCCGGTGCCCGCTCGCGTGTCTCCTTGCGCGCCACCCGCTTCGGCTGCGGCGCCGCAGGAGGAGGCTCGGCCGGCCGCGCCACCTGCTGCTGCTCGACCTGGCGGTTGCTCACCATGCCCAGCAGGTCGACCACCAGCTGCTCGCGCGGTGGTGGCGACGCCTCGGGCCGCGCGCGCACCAGCCACGGCAGCACCAGCGCCGCGTGCAGCAGCACCGAGAGGCCGAGACCGATGGCGAACCTCATCGCGGCGCCTGCTCCGTCTGCACCGCCACCTTGGCGAAGCCCAGCTGCTTGAGCACATCGGCCACGTCGATGAAGCGCTGCAGCTGCACCGTGCGGTCGGCGCGCAGCAGGAAGGGCGTCTGCTTGTCCATCGCGGCGAGCCGGGTCTTGAGTGCGTCGGCATTCAGGGCCTCGCCGCCGAAGTGGATCGTGCCCGCCGCATCGATCACGATGGTCTGCGTTTGCGAGGTCTCCGAAGGGCTCGCGCTGGCCTGCGGCAGGTTGACCGGAATCCGCCCGCTCGCGATGAAGCTCGAGGTCGTCAGCACGATGGTGAGCAGCACCAGCATGATGTCGACGAAGGGGAGCATGTTCATGCTGTCAATCGGCTTTTCGGTCACGCGCGATCTCCCATTCGAGGATCAACACCTGCACCTTGCGCAGCAGCGTGTTGTAGAGCACCACCGACACCAGCGCCACCCCCAGGCCCACGGCCGTGGCCTTCAGCGCGAGCGCGAGGCCGATCATGATCTTGCCGGTATCGATGGAGGCGTCCTGGCCCATGTTGTAGAAGGTCAGCATGATCCCGAACACCGTGCCCAGCAGGCCCAGGTAGGGCGCGTTGCTCGCCACCGAGGCGATGACGAAGAGCTTGCGCGTGAGCAGCAACTCGAGCGACTTGATGTCGCGGATCGCGTGCGTGTCGATGCGGCTGTAGAGCCAGGCGCGTTCGATGCCGATCGCGACGACGAAGACGCTCAGCACCACCAGCAGTCCGATGACGCCGTAGTCGATGGCGCCGGCGAGCCAGTTCATGTTCATTCCGTGGTCCTCCTCGATGCTTCAGAACAGCACGCCGGCCTGCACCAGCACGCGCGTGCGGCCCTCGCGCGCGATCTCCTGCGGGCGTGACCCGATGGCGCGCGCGACCTGCAGCCGCCCGAACAGCGCGCCGTAGCGCGCCTGGTAGCCGATGCCCACGTCCGACAGGCGCACGCCGTTGCGCGTCGTGTAGTCGGCGTTCTGCAGCCAGGCGCGTCCGAGGTCGGCGAAGACGCCCACCGAATGCGTGAGCCCCTCGGGCGCCGGCAGCGCATAACGCACTTCGGCATTGAGCAGGTAGCCGTTGTCGCCGCTCACCCACTCGCGGTACGCCTTCACGCCGTTGGGGCCCGAGATGCTCATCTGCTCGCTGCCATCGAGGTTCTTGTTGCGCAGCGCCTTCTGCAGGCTCAGCGCGCTGCTCGCGGTCCAGCCCTTGGCGAATTCCACGTTGGCGGCGAGCCGCAGGTTCAGGTGCGCGAAGTCGCCGGCCGTGTTGGCGCCGGCCCGGTTGAGCGCCGCCTGCGCGGGGTTGTCGATGTCGAGGTGGCCGTAGCTGAATCCGGCGACGACGCTGGTGTAGCCCGGTCGGCCCAGCAGTTGGCCCCAGCGCTCGTGCTGCACGGCGAAGGTCGCGACCCGGGTGGTCTTGCGGTCGACGCTCTCGACGGCACCCACCTCGTCGCGCAGATGGCGCTGCGCGAGGTTCAGGCTCAGCGACAGGTTCTGCGCGCGGCTGCGCAGCAGCGGATAGCTCAAGGTGGCTTCGACCGTGCGTGCCCGGCCCCTGGCCTCGAGGTCCTCGTAGTCGCCGCCCAGGTGGTAGGTGGTGCGCGCGGCGGCCAGCTCCAGGCGCAGGCCGCTCGCGGTCAGCGGAAAGCCGTAGGCCACGCGGCCGTTGTCGAGGCCGCCGCCCTCGGTGCCCATCAGGTTGAGGCTCAGCCGGTCGGCGATGCCGAAGGGCGAGTTGATGTCGAGCCCCGCGCTCAGGCGGTTCTTGCCCGTGTAGAGCGAGCCCTGGTTGTCGCCCAGTACATAGCCGCTGAAGCGCTTGCGCTCGCCCACCTCGACATCGAAGTCCGAGGTGCCCGGGGCTTCGCCGGGAGAGATCGTGAGGCGGGGCAGGGTGGCGCCGGGCATGTCGCCGACCAGCAGCATCGCGCGCTCGAGCTGCGCGCGCGAGACCGGCTGGCCCGCCTGCAAGGGCGCGAACGCATCGGCCACGGTCGCGTCGTGCACCAGCGAGCGGTTCTTGAGCGTGAGCTTGCCGTAGCTGCCGATCAGGACCCGGACCGTCAGCGTGCCGGCGCTCGCGTCCTGCCGCGGCACATAGGCGCGCGCCACGAGGTAGCCGCGGTCGCGCAGCAGCGCCGTGATCCGGCCCGCGGCCTGCTCGATCTCGGCCATCGACAGCGCGCGGCCGCGGTAGGGATCGAGCGCGGCCCGCAGCTCGGCGGGCGGAATCTCGTCGGCGCCCTCGACCTTGAAGTCGCGCACCGTCAGCGTCTCGCCGGCCGGCAGGGCGAGCGGCCGCTCGGGCTGCTCCACGATCACCGGCGCGGGCGGTTGGCGCGGGGTGCCCAGCGGACGCGGCGGCTGGGCTTCGCGCAGCGCATCGCCGCTGCCGTAATTGGGGATGGGCGCCACCTGGGCATGGCCACTGGTGGCGAGCGAGCAGAGCACGGAGAAGGCGGCGAGCGCGGGATGCGCCCGGCGTGAGGACGAGACGGGACGAAGGGGGTTCATGTCGCAACGGGAACGAAGAGAAGAAGGGGAGGCGGGACCGGCCATGCCGTCCCGCCGCGGGGCGGCGATGTCAGCGCGGCGTCGACGGCGGCGCCGCGGGCGCCTTGGCGCCTTCGTCCTCGAGTTCGAACACCTTGCCGTCTATCTCGATGCGTTCCACGTTGGCGGAGAAGCTGCGCCGATCGGCGAAGACGATGTTGTCGGCCAGTGCCGCGGCCCGTTGCGTGAAGCCCGCTGTCGTCTGGGTCGCGGGGCGTTCCGGTTGGCGCTGGGCCTCCGAGGTTGCGGCGGCCGCGAGACGCGAACCCGTTTGCGCGCGTTCCTGCAGCGCCGCCGCGCGGGCGGCGGCCTGCGCGGCGGCGACGGCGGCCGCCTCCGCCGCGGCTTGCG